>JAGAPC010000038.1 GCA_017623475.1 Clostridia bacterium
GGATAATCACCGTCAAAATAGGTTGCATATACCGCATTGATTTTACCGAAATCGTTCATATCTTTGATAAACACAGTTGTTTTAAACACTTTATCAAGACCGGATCCTATGACTTTTTCGTAGGGCAGGTGCTTTACGTTAATTTTCATAAAAACCTCGTACAAAGGAAAAAGGTGGGCAAAGCTGTCCACCTTTTTCAATTTTTCAGAAAACGTGATGCACGGTCCGTCTCCCATGGAAGGGAATTTGCTTATTCTTCCGACTGAGCCTTCATTTCTGCAAAGCAAGCGCTGCAGTAAACGGGCTTGTCTTCTCTGGGCTGGAAGGGAACTTTTGCTTCGCCGCCACACTTTGCGCAGGTGGTGGTGAAGTATTCTCTTGCGCCTCTGGAAGCGTTCTTGCGGGCGTCGCGGCATTCCTTGCAACGCTGGGGCTCATTCTGGAAGCCCTTTTCCGCATAAAATTCCTGTTCGCCGGCGGTGAAAACGAACGTTTTGCCGCAGTCTTTACAGGTTAATTCCTTGTCTTCATACATTGTGAGTTACCTCGCTTAAATAAATTTCCACCCAAGCCGGAATCGCACCGGCGAGCGTTCATCCTTTTCCACGGGAACGAAAAGAAACCCCTCTGAGGTCGCTAACCTGTTGCAACGGAAAGAACCGAGAAATACCGTGCATATTTCAACGCGCTAACCGTCACAGCCCTTGTAAAACGGAGTGACCGCACCTACTATATTCGGGCGTGTATATTTTAATATGGGATATAATCCCGTATTTTCTGTTTGATCCGCGTCATGGCGTTGTCGGCGGATTTGGGAGAAATGCCCAACCGATGGGCAATGGTCTTTTGGGGAATTCCGGAGAGATAAAGGTCCAACACGTTGCGCTCCAAAGAAGACAGACGAGGCTGAATTTCCCGAAAGGCTTCCCGAAGGGCGTCGGATTCCGCGTAGCGATCCTCGATGGGAAGATCGGTGGAGGGAAGGGTTTCCCCCAAATCCTCCAGGGGAATCAGGTGGGAATCGGAGGCAAACCGCCGGGCGGCAGAGTAAATACGATTGCGGATGCAGACCTTGATATAAGCGTCAAAGGGAACGCCCTTTTCCGTATCGTAGGCGCAGCAGCCGAGATACAACCCCCAAAGCCCTTCCTGTACCAGGTCGTCTCGATAACGCTCGGGGTAAGATCCAACGACCGTTTGAATCAAGGGGAGATACTGCTTGTGGGCAGAGGAAAAATCAAAGGTCATCGTGATACCTTCCGAAGTTGGATTTTTCTCGAATTTCTTCAAAAAACGCAAAATGCCCCACCCTCACAGGCGTGAGGGAGAGGCAAAAAGACAATTTTTGAGGGAATTCGATGGGGTCATAAGTAAACAAACCTTAGTTAATAATCGTCTGCTCGGTATCAATATCGAAGAGGTGAATCTTGTTCATATCCAGAGCGATCTTAATGCTGTCGCCGGGCTTGGCAACGGAGGTGGGATCGACGCGGGCGGTGAACTTGTTCTCCTGGACGTCCAGATACAAATAGGTTTCCGCACCCATCTTTTCGGTAACTTCAACGTCAGCGGGAATGATGGAATCGGGATACTTTTCGAAATAGAAGGGATCGTCGTAAATATCTTCGGGACGGATACCCAAAATGACCTGCTTGCCGCCGTAGGACAGAAGCTTTTCGTAATTTTCGGTTCTGACCTTGGCTTCGGGAATCTTGAGGGATTCATCGCCGAAGTTGACGAACATATCGTCGCCGCGGCGGGTCAGCTTCACTTCGATGAAGTTCATCTGGGGAGAGCCGATAAAGCCGGCAACGAAGAGATTGCAGGGCGTATCGTACAGAACCTGGGGAGCGTCACACTGCTGAACGAAGCCGTCCTTCATAACCACGATACGGTCAGCCATGGTCATAGCCTCGGTCTGGTCGTGGGTAACGTAGATGAAGGTGGTGCCCAGCTTTCTGTGAAGCTTGGAAAGTTCCGTTCTCATGGAAGCACGGAGCTTTGCATCCAGGTTGGACAGAGGTTCGTCCAAAAGGAAGACCTTGGGCTCACGGACGATGGCACGGCCGAGGGCAACGCGCTGTCTCTGACCGCCGGACAACGCCTTGGGACGGCGATCCAACAGGTGGGAAATATCGAGAATACGGGCGGCCTCATCGACGCGGCGCTTGATTTCTTCCTTGGAAACCTTGCGCAGCTTCAGACCGAACGCCATATTTTCATACACGGTCATGTGGGGATAAAGAGCGTAGTTCTGGAACACCATCGCGATATCCCGATCCTTGGGAGCTACGTCGTTTACCAGACGGTCGTCGATGCGAAGCTCACCTTCGGTGATTTCTTCCAGGCCGGCGATCATACGAAGGGTCGTGGATTTACCGCAACCGGAAGGACCGACGAGGATGATAAATTCTTTATCTTTAATCTTGAGGTTGACATCGGTAACGGCGCGGACACCGCCGGCATAGACCTTACCGATTCCTTTTAACGTTAAACCTGCCACTGCAAAAATACCTCCAAATTTATTGCAAAATCTTACTTATTATATAATAACATAAAATACGATTTTTTCATAGTGGCAATATCGCCAAATTTCGTTCCTAATTTTTGGTAAAAACGCACAAAAGAAAAAATCATAGCACCGTTTTTGGGACAGAAAACGCAATTAAATCGTTAAAATTGCCCTTCTACCACAAAAATCCGAGGGCTTTTACGGAAGATTGATGACGTCCATATCGTTGGCGCGCTTGGTGCAAGCCAGCATGGCGTCTGCCATAATCTGGGACAAGCCGCTTTTTTCCATGACGTTAATGGCTTCTGCGGTCGTCCCCTTGGGGGTGGCAACGGCAGCCAACAGTTCGTCGGCGGATTTTTTGGTCGATTCCATCGTTTTGGCAGCCCCGAGGAAGACCTGGGTTGCGATCAGCTGTGCCGTTTCGGCATCAATGCCCTGAGCAACGGCACCGTCGGCAACCGCCTTGACCAAATAATAGAAATATGCGGATGCAGAGCCGGCGGCGGCGATGTAATCGTTGAGGTTCTTCTCCTCCACCACGCGCAAAATGCCGATGGATTCGAAGAGATCCTTGACGGTCTGTAATTCCTGATACGTAATGGGCATTTCGTACGCCATGGCGGTAACCCCTTTGCCAAACTCACAGGCGACGTTGGGGATCGCGCGGATCAGCTTACATTCCTTGCCGAGGAATTTCTTCGCAGAAGAAATGGTAACGCCTGCGGCAACGCTGACGATTACGTTATTGAAGGTAACTGCGTCACGGATCTTTTCCATCACGATCTTCACGTCCGAGGGACGGACGGCAAGAAGAACGATCTTGGAAGCGGAAACCACGGCGGCTTCGCTTTCAAGAACGGTGACCCCGCGGATGGAGAGAGAGGTGCGAACCTCTTCGTCCGCATCGTAGGCGCAGATAGCTGCAGGGGTAAGGATATTTCCGGAGAGGAATCCTTCGATCAGCGCCGAGCCCATATGTCCGGCACCGATAAAGCCTAAGGTAAACATTGGTATTCATCCTTTCCTATCGTTTTAAACTTCGCCCGGAAGCGACATTATTTTTCTATTCTATTATTATAGCACATTTTTTTCAATCTGTAAAGGGCAAATTTCCGTTTTTTTTGTGTCAAAGAAGAAAAATTTGAAAAATTCCGGGAAAAACATTGACAATCCGGCGGAGGAATGGTATAATAAGGAATCATCGGACAGAGTTTGTCCTACGCTAACATATTCAAAACATTAACCGGGTATTCCGGGAGCAAGGAGTTAACATCATGCTGAATTTACTTGCCATTCCTTTTCCCCAATGGCTGACCGATTGGGATCTGGGCGTAGATAACTGGATTCAAAGCTGGCGGACGCCCTTTTTGGACTCGTTCTTCACGGTCGTAACGCGGCTGGGAGACGAGGGGCTGATCTGGATCGCCATCGCAATCCTGTTTCTGTGCTTTAAAAAGACCCGAAAAATCGGAATCACCATGGGATTAGGGCTGATCATCACGACGATTTTAGGCAACGAAATCCTAAAGAAAATCGTAGAACGCCCCAGACCCTTCGATACCCCGGGAGCGCTGTTGGACGGCGACAGCCTTTTAGTACCCAGACCGGGGCAGTTTTCCTTCCCCTCGGGGCATACCGGATCGTCCTTCGCCTCGGCGGTTTCCATTGCTTTGTACGACCGGAAATTCGGAATCCCCGCATTGATTTTAGCGGTATTGATCGCCTTTTCCCGACTGTACGTTTACGTCCATTTCCCCACGGATATTATGGCGGGAACGGTGCTGGGAACGGTCAGCGCGCTGATTGCCTTCTTCGTATGGAGAAAATGGTTGGAAAAGCTGGTCGTCAAAGCCTGGAACAAAATCTTTAAAAAGCATACCATTGAACGCATCTAACGGCATAAAATCAGCCCTCACCAAGCAGGTGAGGGCATAGTTTTGCATTTTGCATTATCTATAAAGGGTTTGTCCGACGGCGTGCTTCCAGCCGCGGATCATTTCGGAACGGGACATTTCGTTCATGGCAGGGGTAAAGGTTTTTGCGGAACGGCGGATGGCGGAAATTTCCGATTCATCCTTCCAAAGTCCGACGCCGAGCCCCGCCATAAAGGCAGCGCCCTGGGCGGTGGTTTCGGTGTTGACGGGGCGATCGACGGTAATGCCCAACAGATCCGACTGCAGCTGCAGGATCACGTCACTGCGGGAAGCGCCGCCGTCCACCTTCAGAATCGAGAAGGGCGTGCCGGTATCCTCCTGCATAGCGGTCAGAAGATCGTTGGTCTGGAAGGCGATGCTTTCCAGCGCCGCGCGGATGATGTTGGCGCGGGTAGTTCCCCGGGTCAGCCCGGTAATGGTGCCCCGAGCGTACATATCCCAATAGGGAGCGCCAAGCCCGGTGAAGGCAGGAACGAAATAGACTCCGCCGTTGGTCTCGGTGGCGGCGATAATATCCGCTTCGGGGGCAGAGGTAATGATCTTCAGCTCATCCCGCAGCCATTGAAGAACGGCGCCGCCGATAAAGACGCTGCCCTCCAGGGCGTAGGTGACCTTATCCCCGCGGCTCCAGGCAACGGTGGTAACCAAGCCGTTTTTGGAGGTTACGGGACGGTCGCCGGTGTTCATCATCAAGAAGCATCCGGTTCCGTAGGTGTTTTTTGCATCTCCTGCGGAGAAACACGCCTGACCGAACAGGGCGGCGTGCTGGTCGCCTGCAATCCCGGTGACGGGAATGGTGCATCCGAACAGCTCCACCTTCGTATTGCCGAAGTGTCCGATGGAAGGCTTGACCTCCGGAAGCACGGAACGGGGAATGTCGAATAATTTCAGAAGCTCTTCGTCCCAATCCATCCTATGGATATTAAACAGCAGGGTGCGGGATGCGTTGGTCACGTCGGTGGCGTGAACGCCGGTCAGCTGCCACAAAAGGTAGCAATCCACCGTGCCGAACAGGATCTCCCCCTTTTCTGCCCGCTGACGGACTCCCGGGATATTGTCGAAGATCCATTGAATTTTAGTGGCGGAAAAATAAGCGTCGGGCTTCAGTCCGGTCTTTTCCGTGATCATGCGGGAAATCTGCGGATCTTCCGCCAATTTTGCGGCGGCGTCGGCGGTACGGCGGCATTGCCAGACGATGGCGTTGCAGACCGGCTCTCCGGTATTTTTATCCCACAGAATCGTGGTTTCCCGCTGATTGGTAATTCCGATGGCGGCGATTTGAGACGGAGCAATTTCCGCGTTTTCAAGGGCTTGCTTTGCCGTTTCAAATTGGGTGCGCCAAATCTCCTTCGGATCGTGCTCCACCCAGCCGGGGGTGGGATAGATCTGGGGGAATTCCATTTGGGCGATGCCCTTCATGGAGCCGTCGTGATCAAAAATAATGCTTCGGGAAGAGGTCGTTCCCTGATCCAAGGCGAGGATATATCGTTTTTCGTTCATAAGAATCCCTCGTTTCTCTTTTTTTCTTATCATACCATATTTTCCTCCGAAATGCAAGGGCTTTTCAAGAAAAACTCTGACAATTTGCGTAATTTTTATGGGAATACTTGACAAATACGAAGAAATAATATATAATGATTTTTGAATATATATTTTACGCGCAAACCGCAAAGGAGACTCTGAAATGGCTGAAAAAGGCGGGATTTCGGTACAGACCGAGCATATCTTCCCGATTATAAAACGCTGGCTTTATTCCGATAAAGAAATTTTCCTTCGGGAAATCGTATCCAACGCCGCAGACGCGGAAACCAAGCTGAAGCATTTGGTCGCCGTGGGGCAGGCTACCGGCATTGACGGGGATTACCGCATCGACGTTACGGTGGATCAGGATGCAAAAACCATCACCGTGGAAGACAACGGCATCGGCATGACCGACGACGAGGTAAAGCAATACATCAATCAGATTGCCCTGTCCGGAGCCTTGGACTTTATTCAAAAATACGAAACCGCCTCTTCCGACGGAATCATCGGGCATTTCGGACTTGGGTTCTATTCGGCGTTCATGGTGGCGGACTCGGTGGAATTGGAAACGAAATCCTACACCGGCGCCCCTGCCGTTCATTGGGTCTGCAACGAGGACGGCGAATTTGAAATGTCCGAAAGCGAAAGAGAGGCCCGCGGAACGAAAATCACCCTTCACGTGACTGAAGAAGAAAAGGAATTTTTGGAGGGGGATAAATTAAAGGGAATCCTCACGAAATATTGCGGATTTTTGCCCTTCCCCGTTTATTTTACCGACGCGAAGGCGGAAGCAAAGGAAGGGGAAGAAGCGGCGGAGATCAAGCCGATCAACGACGTGGAGCCCCTGTGGCAGAAAATGCCCAACGAATGTACCGACGAGGATTACGACCAATTTTATCACAAGGTATTTTGGGATAATCAGGATCCTTTGTTCCACATTCACATCAACGCCGATTATCCGCTGAATTTTAAGGGAATCCTTTATTTCCCCCGCCTCGGAAACGAGTACCGAAGCCTGGAGGGAGAAGTAAAGCTGTTCTACAACCGGGTCTTCGTTTCCGATAATATTAAGGAAGTTTTGCCCGATTATCTTTTGATGCTGAAGGGCGTTCTGGATTGTCCGGAGCTTCCCCTGAACGTATCCCGATCCTACCTGCAGGACAGCGATTATGTGAAAAAGATTTCGGCGCACATCGTAAAAAAGGTTTGCGACAAGCTTGCCGGATTGCACAACACCGACCTTGAAAAATATCAGTCCTTCTGGGACGACATCAAGATTTTCGTGGAATACGGCTGTATCAAGGACAAGAAATTTTACGATCGGATGAAGGACATCGTTCTGTTCAAAACCACCGATGGCAATTTCGTAACGCTGAACGAGTACAAGAAATCCGAGGGTGCGGTGGACGGAAAGATCTATTACGCCACCGATCTGACGCAACAATCGGTTTACGTAAAGCTGTACAAGGATCAAGGGATTCCGGTGATCGTGCTGGATCAGCTGATCGACGGTCAGTTCATCAACGTGATCGAATTGAACGAGCAGAACACCGTGTTCCAACGGATTGACGCGGTCACCGACGAAATCTCCAAAAGCGACGGAGAAGAAACCGAGGCCTCTCCCCTGTCGGAGCTGTTCGCGCAAGCGTCGGGAAAACAGGATCTGAAGGTAAAGGAAACGGCACTAAAGGATGCGACGATCCCCGCCATTCTGAATATCACGGAGCAATCCCGCAGAATGAATGAAATGGCACAGATCTACGGCATGAAGGATTTCCATCTGCCGCTGGAAGAAATTTTAGTGCTGAACACCGAAAACCCCATCGTGCAAAAAATCGGAAACGATAAGGATTCCGACACGGCAAAGGCAATCGCAAAGCAGTTGTATTTGCTGGCGGTGTTGAATCAGCGGCAATTTACCGCGGAAGAGCTGCAGACCTTCCTGGAAGGCAGCTACGACATTTTAGGAAAAATTCAGTAAAATAACAAATATTCATATAAAGAAGGATTGAAAGAACATGAAACGAATCGGGATTCTTACCAGCGGCGGCGACAGCCAGGGCATGAACAACGCCATCCGCGCCGTTACCAGAACCGCCATTGCCGGCGGAATGACCGTGATGGGCATTCGCAACGGATATCAAGGATTGATCGAAGGAGATATTGAAGAGCTTCAGCTGCGTTCCGTTTCCAACATTCTGGATCGGGGCGGCACCTTCCTGCAAACCGCAAGATGCCTGGAATTCAAAGAAGAAGCAGGCGTTTTGAAGGCAGTAAAGACCTGTAAAGATTTCGGAATCGAAGGACTTGTGGTCATCGGCGGAGACGGCTCCTTCCGAGGGGCAAAGGATATGTCCGCCCACGGAATTCCCACCGTCGCCATGCCCGGAACCATCGACAACGATATTGCCTGCAGTGAATACACCATCGGGTTTGATACCGCTGTCAACGTTGCCATGGAAGCGGCAGACAAATTGAGAGATACTTCTGCATCCCATCACCGTTGTTCGGTCATCGAGGTTATGGGACGCAACGCAGGATGGGTTGCCGTTGACGTGGGCATTTCCGCCGGCGCAACCTACGTTTTGGTGCCCGAAGTTCCCTTTACGCTGGACGAGGTGATTACCAAGATCAAGCGGGGCGAGGAAGCCGGGAAAAAGAACTTCATGATCGTAGCGTCGGAAGGCGTGTTCATGGACTCCAAGAAAAATAAAAACTATCCCTACCTTTCCGGGTTGGGTCTGACCAGCGCCACCAAATTCGCCCGGGTATTGGAAGAGCTGACCGGCGTAGAAAGCCGCGCCACCATCCTCGGTCACATTCAAAGAGGCGGCTCTCCTACCGCAAGAGACCGCTACATCGCAACCGAAATGGGCTGCCGTTGCGCGAATCTTTTGATGGAAGGAAAATCCAACCGCGTCGTAGTTATCAAGGAAAATAAGATCATCGATCTTGACATCGTGGAAGCGTTGAACATGACGAAGGAATTCGACATGGAACGGTATCTGCTTGCCAACACCATCGGAATCTGATTTCGTTACAGAAAAGAATTGCCGCCGCAAGAAGATTGCGGCGGTTTTTTGCACTTTAAGAAATTCGTAAGAATCCGTCTATTGAATTTTAAAACATTTTGTTGTATAATGTCATTATAGGGAATAAAAACCATATCGGAGGAAGACATGGAATTCTTACGAGCTGTATTGGAAATTTTAGATGCGGATATGACCACCCCCGTGGGGTACGGTTGGTTTCATCTTTTGTTTTTTGCGTTATCCATCGGAATGGGGATCGTTCTTTGCCTAAAACTCAAAAACCCCACCGAAAAGCAGGTTCGGACGGTTTTGTTGATCGTTTCGGTCACGTCCATCGTCCTTGAGATCTACAAGCAGATCAATTACACCTTTTCCCCCACGGATACCGGGATCAACGTGGATTATCAATGGTACGCCTTTCCGTGGCAATTCTGCTCCATGCCCATGTACGTCGGACTGCTTGGGGGATTGACGCGGGGGAAATTCCACGACGCCATGTGCGCGTTTCTTGCCACCTACTCCACCTTTGCGGGGTTGTGCGTGATGCTTTATCCGGCGCAGGTATTTATCAGCACCATCGGGATCAATATTCAAACGATGATCTGCCACGGATCGATGCTTACCGTCGGGATCTTCCTGTTGGGGACGCAATACGTAAAATCCACCCACCGAACCATCCTCAAGGCAATCCCCGTCTTTTCCGCCGCCGTGCTGATGGCGATGGGGATGAACGAATTGGCGCATTGGACCGATTTTGCCGGAGGAGAAACCTTCAATATGTTTTTCATCAGCCCCTACGAGGATCCGTCGCTGCCGGTCTATTCCATCGTTCAGCAATACGTGCCTTACCCCTGGTGCTTGATTATTTACATCGCCGCGTTTTCCCTGGCGGCATACCTGATTTTGCTGATTTCCATGGGATGGATGCAGCTGAAAAAGAAGGCAAAAAAATAAAAAAACCCGAATATCTACAAAAAATAATAAGAGCAAGAATCGAAGGAATTTTCCCTTAATTCTTGCTCTTTTTTATGCGTTATTATTTCTTCTTATCCGCCTCTTTGAGTAAAAAGCCGGAGACGGGAATGGAAGAGGTGCGGTAGCCCTCAGGTTTTACGAAGGTTCCGGATTGATACGGTTCTGCGGAGATCAGGGTGTTTTTCGCCTTGACCGACAGAATCGTAACGCCGTTGGCGTTTTTGGTGACCTTTTCGGGGATCAAGGAAGACTTAACCAGCAAGTGGCGGTTGTTGGACGTGCGCAGGTAGAATTCCCCTTCCTCCCGAACGTGATAAACGGCAACCAAGGGAGCAGCGTCGGAATAGGCGTTGATGAGCTTTTTCCGATTTTGCTTGGTCTCGTAGGCGTTGAGGGGAATCCGAACTCCCTTGCCGTTGGCAAAGAAGTAAACCAGATGCCCGGAATAATCGCCGGTGGCAAACATGGCAACGGGAACCTCGTTTGCGTCAAAGCCTAATTTTTGGGGCAAAAATTCGCCCAAAACGCTTGCCTTGGAATCGGCGAACTCCGACGCCTTGCATTTATAAACCTGCTGACGGTCGGTGAAAATCAGCAATTCCGCCGCGTTGTTGGAATCAATGGAGCAGAGAAGCTCGTCTCCCTCTTTATATTTCTGTTCTCCGCCCATACGCAGAGACAGGGGGGTGATCTTCTTGAAATATCCTGCCTTGGAAAGGAAGAAGGTTACGGCGTAATCGTCCACCTTTTCTTCCTCGACGATCTCTTCGATCTCGTCAGGGTACAAGAGTTGAGTTTTCCGAGGCTTTCCGTATTTTTTGGAGATCTCCTGCAGCTGCTTGATGATCAGCTTGTGGATCCGCTTGGGCTTGTTGAGAAGGTCTTCCAGATCCTCGATTTCTTCTGCCAAAGCGTCGGTTTCGGCGGTTTTGTTGAGAATATATTCCCGGTTCAGATTGCGCAGTTTAATTTCGGCAACGTATTCCGCCTGAACCTGGTCGATTCCGAATCCGATCATCAAATTGGGGATTACGTCGCTTGCCTCTTCGGTCTGACGGATGATGCGGATGGCTTCGTCGATATCCAGAAGAATTTTCCGCAAGCCTTGAAGCAGGTGGAGATATTCCTTCTTCTTTCCGATATCGTAATAGGTGGCGCGGCGGATACATTCCACGCGGAAGGCGATCCATTCGTTGAGAATTTCCCGAACGCCCATGACCTTGGGCGAATAGCCGACGAGGATGTTGAAATTGCAGGAAAAGGACGATTCCAGCGGCGTCATTTTATACAATTTCTGCATCAACGCGTCGGGATTGGTGCCCCGCTTCAGGTCGATGGTAAGCTTCAGACCGTTGATGTCGGTCTCGTCACGCATATAAGAGATTTCCTTGATCTTGCCTAATTTAACCAATTCTTCGATCTTGTCCTGGCAAGCCTCGATGGTGGTGTTGTAGGGG
Organism: Clostridia bacterium; assembly: GCA_017623475.1. Lineage (GTDB taxonomy): Bacteria > Bacillota > Clostridia > Oscillospirales > UBA644 > RGIG995. The sequence continues at coordinate 11,435 of JAGAPC010000038.1, forward strand.
ATCTCGTAAATTTCGATGCAGTTGCTCTTTTTATCGTAGCGGTATTTGGAACGCAACCGAAAAGAGCCGGAGCCGGTTTCGTAAATATTCCGAAGCCCGTCGGCGTCGTAGATCAGCTGTGCGCCCGAGGGGAAATCGGGGGCGGTAAGGGTCATGAGAATATCGTGATCCTTATTCTTCAAAAGCTCGATGGTGGTGTTGCAGATCTCGGTCAGATTGAAGGAGCAGATATTAGTCGCCATCCCGACGGCAACCCCCTGATTGGGATTGACCAAAATGTTGGGGAAGGTGACCGGCAACAGAGAAGGCTCTTTCATCGTGCCGTCGTAGTTATCCACCATATCCACCGTATCGTGATCGATCTCGCTGAAAAGCTCGGTGGCAAAGCCGTCTAATTTTACCTCCGTGTAACGGGGGGCGGCGTAGGCGGTGTCTCTGGAGGTGTGCTTTCCGAAGTTCCCTTTGGATTCCACGAAGGGATGAAGCAACGCTTCGTGTCCCCGGGTGAGACGCACCATCGTATCGTAAATGGCGGCGTCGCCGTGGGGGTTGAGACGCATGGTCTGCCCTACCACGTTGGCGGATTTGGTCAAATGACCGTTGATCAGCCCCATTTTATACATCGTGTAAAGCAATTTGCGGTGGGCGGGCTTGAAGCCGTCGATCTCCGGAATGGCGCGGGAGACGATGACCGACATGGCGTAGGGCATATAGTTCAGCTCGAGGGTATCGGTAATTTTCTGTTCGTACTGAGGCATCGGTATCTCTCCTTTCCTTAAATATCAGCCAATTCCAAAAACTGTGCGCCGCAATCGGCAATATGTTGCTTTCGTCCTTCCAGATCGTCGCCCAGAAGCATATCGAAGACCCGGGCGGTCTTTTCCGCTTCCTCGGGAAGAACCTGGATGAGGCGGCGGGTTTCCGGATCCATAGTGGTCAGCTTCATCATTTCCGGCTCGTTTTCACCCAATCCCTTGGAGCGTTGGACGGTGTATTTTCCGGTCAGCTCTGCGACGATTTCATTCTTTTCCTTGTCGGTGTAGGCGAACCAGGTTTTGTCTTTTTGCGTGATTTCATAAAGAGGAGATTCGGCGATATAGACCTTTCCCTCCTCCAAAAGCTTCGGCGTCAGACGGTAGATCATCGCCAAAACCAGGGTGCGGATCTGATATCCGTCCACGTCGGCGTCGGTGCAGATGATAATCTTGCCGAAGCGGAGGTTGTCGATGTTGAACGCCGATTCGTCGCTCCCCTTAATTTTGATATCCACACCGCAACCGAGAACCTTGATCAGATCGGTGATGATGGGAGATTTGAGGATTTTGTTATATTCTACCTTCAAGCAGTTCAAAATCTTACCGCGGATGGGCATGATCGCCTGGAATTCCGCTTGGCGGGCAAACTTGACCGAGCCCAAGGCGGAGTCCCCTTCCACGATATACAACTCCCGTACCGACGGATCCTTGGAACGGCAATCGACGAACTTTTCCACCCGATTGGTGATGTCCATTTCCACCGTCAGCTTCTTTTTCAGATTCTGACGGGTTTTTTCCGCGTTTTCACGGCTCCGCTTGTTGACCAAAATTTGTTCGGCGATCTTGTCCGCTTCCTGCTTATGCTCGATAAAATATACCTCCAGCGAATGGCGGAGAAACTCGTTCATCGCGTCGTAGATATATTTGTTGTTGATCGCCTTTTTGGTTTGGTTTTCGTAGGAGGTGGAGGTGGAATAGGAATTGGAGATCAGCACCAGGCAGTCCTGGACGTCCTGGAAGGTGATCTTCGCTTCATTCTTCGTATATTTTCCGATCTTGCGGATGTAATTGTCAAAGGCGTAAACGAAGGCGGAGCGCACCGCTTTGTCGGGAGAACCGCCGTATTCCAAAAAGCTGGAGTTGTGGTAATATTCCATCCGATTGACCCGGTTGGAAAAGGCGCAGGCGATATTGAGACGAACCTTGTATTCGGGCAGATCCTCCCGATCCCGTCCCTGGCGGTCGGCAGACCACATCTGGGGGGCGGCGATGGCGTCGTCACCGATGAAGGAGTTGATGTAATCCTCAATGCCCTTTTCGTAGCAATAGGTTTCCTCTTCGAACTTTTTATCCACCGGATTCTGCCAGCGCAACACCAAGGTCAGTCCTGCGTTACAGATAGCTTGCTGCTGCAAAACGCCCTGGAAATAAGAACGGGGAATATCGATTTCCGTAAATACTTTTAAGTCGGGCTTCCAGCGGATGGTGGAGCCACGCTTGTGCTTCATGGGGACTTTTTTCAAGACATCGTCCTTGTTCTTTTCGACGGGGTGCCCTGCCTTGAACGCCAGCTTGTACTGATACGTTCCGTCGTAGATCTCCGCCTCCATATATTCCGAGGCGTACTGGGTGGCACAAAGCCCCAGGCCGTTCAAGCCGAGGGAATATTCGTAGAGATTGTTGGCGTCGTCGCCGTACTTTCCGCCGGCGTACATTTCGCAGAACAAAAGCTCCCAATTGTAGGCTTTTTCCTTTTGATTGTAGTCCACGGGGATTCCGTTGCCGAAGTCCTGCACCTCGATGGAATGATCGGCGTAGCAGGTGACGATGATCTTATCCCCTCTTCCCTCTTTGAATTCGTCGATGGAGTTGGACAGAATTTCAAAGAAGGAATGGCAACATCCTTCCAGCCCGTTGGATCCGAAAATAACCGAGGGGCGCAGACGGACGCGGTCTGCACCTTTCAGTGATTTGATACTTTCGTTGTTGTATTCGTTTGCCACGAAATAACCCTCTCTTTATAAAACTTTTGTATCACTAAATTATATTATACCACATTTTTCCGGATTTTGCAAGTCTCCCCTGCAAACCGTATCTCCCGCCTCCGTAATGCGGACGGGGAGAATCTTTCCCGTGAGACAAATATTGCTCTTTACCGACACGGAAAGGAAGTTTGGGGCAGAGCCGATATAAGAACCGTTCTTTTCCTGTTCAAACAGAATCGGGAGGGTTCTTCCCACGTATTTTTCCCGATTTTCACGCTCCAGGCGGGCGGAAAGATCCAACATCCGACGGCACCGTTCCTTTTTGACGGCAGGATCGACGGGGGCGGGAAAATCCCACGCGGCAGTTCCACGGCGGGGAGAAAAGGGAAATACGTTGATCTTGGAAAAACCGATTTTTTCAGCAAAGGCAAGGGTTTCGGCGAATTCCTCCTCCGTCTCTCCCGGAAAGCCGACGATAATATCGGTGGTCAGAGAAAGGTCGGGAAACGCTTCTCTTAAAAGCGCTGCGCCATCGGCGTATTCCTCTGCCGTATAGCGGCGGCGCATCCGCCGCAGCGTAGCGGTACAGCCACTCTGCAACGAAAGGTTAAAGTGGGGGCAAAGATGCTTCAAATTCCGCAGCCGCGCCACCGTCTCGGGGGTAACCATCACGGGCTCGGTAGAGCCGAGGCGGATGCGCTCCAGATCGGGGATCGAATCCAATTTTTCCAGCAGATCGCACAGAGAAAATCTGCCGTGCTCCTTGCCGTAGCTGTCCAAATGGATGCCGGTCAGAACGATCTCCCGATAACCCTTTTTTACTAAATTTTCGACCTCAAAAAAGGCGTCGTCGATCTCCTTACTGCGGATCGGTCCGCGGGCGTAGGGAATGATGCAATAGGCGCAGAAATTACAACAACCGTCCTGAATTTTTACCGTGGCGCGCACACGCTCGTCGCCGAATAAGGTCATCTCTTCGAAGGTTCGGTGGGAGAGGATGGGAGGCGCTTCGATTCGGGGCTGACGGCAGGCAAGAAATTCTTTTACCAACGCGGGAAGGCGGGTCTTGTCCTTATTTCCGAGAACAATATCCGCCTCGGGCAGGGAGTCGGGCTCGGTCTGGGCAAGGCACCCCACCACGCAAAGAACCGCGTCGGGAGAGATCCGCCGCGCCCGACGCATCATCTGACGGCTTTTCCGAGTGCTTTCCTCGGTCACCGCGCAGGAATGAACGATACAGACGTCGCAGGGGGTTCCGAAGGGAACGAATTGATATCCTTCGTCCAGAAAAAGGCGGCGAAGGACCTGGCTTTCGTAATGGTTGACCTTACAACCCAGCGTGTAAAGGGAAATTTTCATAGAATACGGCGTCTCCACTCAAAATGTACTAATATTATACATTATACACTATTTTTCCGTTTATTACAAGAGAATTTACAAAATTTTCAAAAGCAGAAAGACCGCCGAAGGAGAACGCCGGCGGTCTCGACGGAAACGGGGGAAATTTCAGCAGCAGCGGTCGTTACAACGGTCGCAGCAATCGTTGTCGCCGGACTTGTCGAAGCACAAGAAATACAAGACAATTATTGCGATTACGATGATCCACCAAGAGTTGGAATTGTCGTTGCCGCCGCAAGAGTTATTTTGGTTGCCAAAAAGCATTTTCCATCACCTCAACCCATTGTATGCAAATCGCCCCACCGAAGTGAATCGGGAAAATCGGCGTATTTTTCACAAAAAAATTGCATTTCCTCTCTTGTATTGTCATAGTAATTATGTTATAATAAATATTAACCAAGTTTTTACGCGCGCCCGCGCACGCATACGGAGGTGATAAAATGACGGAACAGAATCTGCCCGAACGGGATCTTCCCATCGATTCCGAAAGCACCGAAAGGGAAACGAACGAAAAAAAACCCGCAGGACTTTTGCGGTTTTGGCGGTGGTTTTGCGGAAAAAACCCGGACGGCAGTACGCCGAAGCCGGTGGTGCAATCCAAAAAACGGACGTTCCTCCGCTACGTTGCCGTCATTCTTGCCTTTTTTGCCATCGCCGGGTTGGCGACGGCGGCGTATCAGATCCCGAAAATTGCCGAAGAAGGCGGCGTTCAAATTCCGTGGCTGGAAACCCTTTTTTCCGAGGATAAAACCGACGAGGAGCTGGCCTACGACAAAATTGCAACCCATCCCTCCGCCTTTGCTTATCGGGTCAAGGAGGACGGAACGGTTGCCCTTTGCGGATATCTGGGCTTTGACGCCGACGTGGTCCTCCCCCGCCAAATCGACGGCAAGACAGTAACGAGCATTGACGACGGCGCCTTTGCCATGGAGGACGTCAAATCGGTCGTCCTGTACAAAACCGTGACGCAGATCGGAGACAACGCCTTTTACGGATGCAAAAATCTGACCTCGGCGGTTTTGCCGAAAGGGCTTACTACCTTAGGAAAGAACGCATTTTACGGCTGTGAAGCCTTGACAGAGATCACGATTCCCGAAACCGTGACCGAAATTCCGGACAACGCCTTTCGCCAATGTATCAATCTGAAGAAGGCATACTTACCCGAAGGGGTAACCAAAATCGGGAATTACGCCTTTGCGGAATCGGGGCTGACGGAAATAACCTTCCCCGAAACCCTGCGGGAAACCGGCGTCGGCGCGTTCTATTCCTGTTCAAATCTGAAAACCGTGCAGATGCAGGAAGGCATCCGCACCATCGGAGAAGAAACCTTTGCCTACTGCACCTCCCTTTCCGCGGCGATCCTGCCCGATTCCGTAAAAGTCCTGGGGAGCAGAGCCTTTTTGCGCTGTACCGGCCTGACGGAGGTTTCCGGAGGCAGTAACGTGGAAACGGTGGGAGAAGGATGCTTTTCCAACGCCGCCCTGCCTGACGGAAGCAACGCCCAGATCATTTTGGGAGACGGCCTTTTGGTAAAATATTTCGGAAGTAAAATTACCGTTGCGGTGGACGACGACGTAAAAATCGTATGCAACGGCGCTTTTGAGGGGAATACGACGGTAACGATGGTACAGATCCCCTCCTCCGTAACCGCAATCGAGGATCGGGCGTTTCGGAATTGCACCGCCCTTTCGTCGGTACTGCTTCCAAGCGCTTTGACCCACATCGGGGCGGAAGCCTTTTTCGGGTGCGTATCCCTGTCGGGCGTTTTAATCCCCACGGGGCTGGTCTCGATGGGAGAAAGCGCCTTTGCAAACTGCCGATCGCTGAAAGGAATCTCTCTCCCCGAAACCCTGGAAGAGGTACCGTCTAACGCCTTTGCCCGATGCACGGATCTGATCGACCTGGAGCTGAAGGGACAAACAAAAATCGGTGCGGGGGCTTTTGCAAACTGCACCCGGCTGGAGTGGATCGTCTTTCCGTACACGGTAAAAGCCATTGAAAGCAACGCCTTTTCCGGATGCACGATGCTCTATTTGGTGACCTTGAGACCGGGGCTGATCTCGGTGGGCGACGGAGCCTTTTCCGCAACCGCCTTAAAAACGATTACCCTTCCTGCCACCGTAAACGATTTGGGCGAAAATCTCTTTGAGGATTGCACCCAATTAAAAGCAGTATATACCACCCGCGGAACCTACGCCGACACGTGGGCAACGGAGCATGGATATTGATTAAGAAAGACAAGGAGAAAACGTTTCAATGAATCTGATTTACAACGACGCACTGCTTTGTGACTTTTATGAATTTACCATGGGCAACGGCTATCTGAAGCAAGGCAAAAAGGATACGGTCAGCTGCTTTGACCTGTATTTCCGTAAGGTTCCAGACAACGGCGGATTTGCCATCGCCGCCGGGTTGCAATCGGTCATCGAATACATCAAGGATCTTCACTTTGAGCCGGAGGATATTGAATATCTTCGGTCGAAGGGATTATTCTGCGAAGAATTTTTGGATTATCTCGCCAATTTCAAATTTGAATGTGACGTCCGCGCCGTACCGGAGGGAACGCCGATCTTCCCCAACGAGCCTATCGTGACGGTAAAAGGTCCTGCCATCCAGGCACAGCTGCTGGAAACGATGCTCTTGATCGCCATCAATCATCAATCGTTGATCGCAACCAAGGCGCACCGTATCGTGAAAGCGGCAAAGGGGCGCCCGGTCTTTGAATTCGGTTCTCGGCGGGCACAGGGAAACAACGCCGCCATTTTGGGCGCAAGAGCCGCCTATATTGCCGGATGCGCCGGAACTGCCTGCGCCGTCTGCGAGCAGTTGTTCGGAATCCCTGCCGTGGGAACGATGGCACACTCCTGGATCCAAATGTTTGACAACGAATACGAAGCGTTTAAGGCATACGGCGAATTATACCCCAACGCCTGTACCCTTTTGGTCGATACCTATAACGTGCTGAAATCGGGAATTCCCAACGCAATCAAGGTACACAACGAGGTTCTCGTGCCGATGGGCGCAAGATTGAAGGGAATCCGCATCGACTCCGGGGACGTGGCGTATCTGACGAAAAAGGCACGCAAGATGCTGGACGAAGCCGGGTTGGAAGATTGTAAGATCTTCGTTTCCAACTCCCTGGACGAATACATCATTCGGGACATTCTTTCCCAAGGGGCTCAAATCGACAATTTCGGCGTCGGAGAACGGCTGATCACCTCAAAAAGCGAGCCGGTCTTCGGGGGCGTTTACAAGGTGGTTGCCGTAGAAGAAAAGGGGGAATTGATCCCCAAAATCAAATGCTCGGAAAACGTGGAAAAGATCACCAACCCCTGCGAAAAAGAAATCTGGCGGCTTTATTCCGACACCACCGGACAAATGCTGGCGGACCTGATCGCCGTCCGCGGGGAAGAATTTGACTTTGCCAAGCCCATCGAGCTGTTCCATCCTGATTTTCCGTGGAAGCGGAAAACCTTTGAAAATTATACGGCAAAGAAGCTTTTGGTTTCCGTATTCGAGGGAGGGAAATTGGTTTACGACCTGCCCTCCGCAAAGGAAATCCGGGATTACTGCGCCGAACAGACGGGACATCTGTGGGAGGAAGTGGTTCGGTTTGAAAATCCGGAGCACTACTACGTCGATCTGTCCCAAAAGCTGTGGGACACCAAGCGCGAACTTTTGATGAAAGCAAACGTAATACAGAGGAAAACCAATGACTGATGAAAAATGGATCGTTCTGCAACAGGATCCGAATCTCGTTGCGCGAATACAACAGGAGCATCTTCTACCGGAAGCGGTAGCCCGTTTGTTGTGCAACCGAGGGCTGACCGAGCCGGAGCAGATCCGGAAATTTCTGAAAAACGATCTGAAAACGAATCTCCACGATCCCTTTTTGCTCGCCGACATGGACAAAGCCGTTGCCAGGGTGGAACAAGCCATCGCAAACCGGGAACGGATCACGGTGTACGGCGACTACGACGTGGACGGTATCACATCGACGGTCATTTTGTATCAATATCTGTCGGAGCGCACCGAACATTTAGACTACTACATACCCTCCCGCATGGAGGAGGGGTACGGGCTGAACGCCGCCGCGCTGGAAGCCATCCGCGCAAGGGGTACGACCCTTCTGATTACCGTAGATACGGGAACGACGGCGGTGGAGGAAATCGCCCACGCAAAAGAGATCGGGCTGGACGTGGTGGTGACCGACCATCACGAATGTATGGAAGCTCTGCCCGACTGCCCCGTGGTAAACCCCAAGCGGAAAGACTCTGCCTATCCCTTCCCGGAACTGGCAGGGGTTGGGGTGGTATTCAAATTTATCAGCGCCTGCATGAAAGATTCCATGGAAGCCTTCCGTCGGTTCGGAGGAATTACCGCCATCGGAACCATTGCGGATATCATGCCCATTTTGGATGAAAACCGAAGCATCGTGCGGTACGGCTTGGAAAATCTGCAGCAAAACTGTCCTCCGGGAATTCGGGCGCTGTTGCGGTTAAGCGGAAGTGCGGACGGCGGAATTGATACCAACGTCATCGCCTATCAGATCGCACCCCGAATGAACGCCGCGGGACGGATCGGGGATTGCAAGATCTCGGTGCAGTTACTGTTGGAGACCGATCCGCAAAAGGCAGAAGAATTGGCGCAAAACCTGTGCGCCTTTAACGTAGAACGGAAAGAAAAAGAGCAACAGGTGGTGCGGGATATCGACCTGATCCTTGCGGGACACGCACCGAAAAATAAAATCATGGTTTACGCCTCCGACCGCTGGCACAACGGCGTCATCGGAATTGCCGCATCCCGGCTGACGGAACGGTACGCCAGACCTTGCATTTTGATCTGCTTTGACGGCGATTCCGCAAAGGGATCTGCCCGAAGCGTTCGGGGTGTGAACCTGTTTGAGTTGGTGGGGCAATCCTCCCGATATCTGGAAAATTTCGGCGGACACGAAATGGCGGTGGGATTGACGCTGAAGCGGGAAAACTACGAGCAGTTCCTTCGGGACGTTACCGAAAATGCAGACCGAAGCATTTCGGAGGACGATCTGATCCCCACCTGTGAAGCGGAATTTGAGGTGGATCAAACCGCCTTTTCTCCGGATTTCGTCCGAGAGCTTGGGATTTTAGAGCCCTTCGGAAACGGAAATCCCTATCCTTCCGTCGTTGCCACGGGGCTGAAGGTTCTTGCCGTCACCGGCGTGGGAGGCGGAAAGCATACCCGATTGACGTTAGAGAAAAACGGGGTGGAATTTACCGCCATGTGGTTTGGCAAGCCCCCGGAGGAGGCGGAATACGGCGAAGGAGATTCGGTGGATATTTTCTGTACTATTACCGAAAAAATCTTCCGTCAAAAGGCGTCGTTGAACGTGACGATCCGCAGTATCCGTTTTTCGGAGGATCAGGACGATCCGATCTATCAGAATCACTATCACGCTTACCGCAACGAGGGGGTTTCTCTTCCCGAGGATTGCCGGATCAACCGAAATACCATGGTCGCCCTTTACCGTTATCTGACCGCAACGGCGTTGCACAACGGAAAGGAAAGCACCGTCTTCCGCCGCCCGGAGACGATCATCCGCGCCGTGAACAACCGACATCACGCAAACCTCAACTACTGTCGGCTCATGCTCTGTCTTGACACGATGCAGGAATTGGAGCTGCTTCGCTATACCAAGGATAAATTTCTTTCGATCACCCTGTTTCAAACCGAAAAGAAAGTAGATCTCTGCAAAGCCCACGATTGGGATAAAATTTCATCTGCAGAAAAGGGATAAGCCTATGTACGACGATCTGATTTTGGAATTTTTAAAAATTCCGGACGAAAGCGACGTCCGATACGACCTTGACCGCATCCGGGATGCGGCGACCTTTGCCGCCCAATCCCACCACGGACAGCTGCGGAAATCGGGAGAGCCTTATATCATTCATCCGTTGGAGGTTGCCAAAATTCTGATTTCCTACGGCATGGACGAGGCGTGCATTATCGCAAGTCTTCTCCACGACGTGATCGAGGACACCTCCGTGACGAAGGAGGAGCTGGCAGAACGCTTCTCCCAGGAAATTGCGGATTTGGTCGATGGCGTGACGAAACTGGGACGGATCAATTATACGTCCCAGGAAGAGCAGCAGGTGGAAAATCTCCGCAAAATGCTCCTTGCCATGGCAAAGGATATCCGGGTTATTATGATCAAGCTGGCTGACCGCCTGCACAACATGAGAACGCTGGAATATCAGACCGAAGAAAAAAAGCGCAGTAAAGCCATGGAAACCCTGGAGGTTTACGCGCCTCTTGCCCACCGCTTGGGAATTCAGAACCTGAAAAGCGAGTTGGAGGATATTGCGCTGAAATACATCGATCCCATCGGATACGATGAAATCCTGAACGATCTTGAGGTGTTCCACGAGAACAACGAACGGTTTATCCGTATCAAAAAAATGATTACCGAAGCGCTGGAAAAGGAAGGAATCCACGCTACCATCGAAAGCCGGATCAAGCATATTTACAGCATCTATCGGAAGATGTTCAAGCAGAACAAGGATTTTGACGAAATTTACGATCTTTACGCCTTCCGCATTATCGTGGATAAAACCACGGAATGTTACAACGTGTTGGGGCTGATGCACGACCTGTTTTCCGCCATTCCGGGCAGATTAAAGGACTACATCGCCACCCCGAAGCCCAATATGTACCAATCTCTGCATACGACCGTTTCCTTTGAGGGGTATCTGTTTGAAATCCAGATCCGAACCCAGGAAATGCACAAAATTGCGGAATTGGGAATTGCCGCCCATTGGAAATACAAGACCGGGCGCATCGGAAAGGATCCTCTGGACGAACAGTTGGCGTGGGTACGCAAGCTGTTGGAGGTTCAGAGGGACGTCAGCGACGCCGACGATTTTTTGAAGACCTTCAAGATCGATCTGTTTGCCGATCAGGTCTTCGTTTCCACGCCGAAGGGCGATATTATTACCCTGCACGCCGATTCCACCGTCATCGACTTTGCCTACGCCATCCACACCCAGGTCGGAAACAAGATGATCGGGGCGAAGATCAACGGTCGGATCGTGGAATTAACATCGAAAATGAAAAACGGAGACGTGGTGGAAATCCTCACGTCCGATTCCTCTGCAGGTCCTTCGAGAGACTGGCTGAACCTGGTCAAAACCAACGAGGCGAAGGCAAAAATCCGTCAATGGTTCAAGAAGGAAAAGCGGGAAGAAAATATTCTTCAGGGACGCACCGATCTGGAACGGGAGATGAAGCGCAGTCTGATCAACCTTGCAAACGTGGATGAAAAAGAGTTGTTTGCGCCCATTCTTGCCCGATACGGATTGGAGAATTTGGAGGATCTGTACGCCGCCATCGGGTACGGCGGAGTTTCCATTTCCAAAATCCTACCCAAACTAAAGGTTGATTACAGTAAAATGATCCGCAAGCAGGCGGAGCAACCGACGCAACCTGCCGCCCCCGTCCGCAAAAAGACCGTCAGTGGCGTCGTGGTGGACGACATCGACAACTGCCTGGTGCGTCTTGCGGGATGCTGCGTTCCCGTGCCCGGAGATGAAATCATCGGATTTATTACCCGCGGGAACGGCGTTACGGTGCATCAGACCAACTGCCCCCACCTCAAGGGAATTGAGCCGGGACGCCTCGTAAAGGTTCATTGGGAGGATGCGGAAAACGAATATTTCAATACAACCTTGACCATCGACGCTCTGAACCGAATCGATTTGATGGCGGATATTTCCTCTGCACTGGCGCAGATGCACATCATGACCCGGGGACTTTCCATGCAGCAGATCGCCCACGGCGACGTGCGGGTGGTGTTGAATATTGAGGTTCACAGCCTGTCCCACCTGGAAATCGTAGCAAAGCGTCTGCGGAAGCTGAAGGACGTACTGAAGGTAGAAAGAGCGTAACGATGAAAGCAGTCATTCAACGGGTTCAAAGGGCAAGCCTGACCGCCGACGGCGTTCCCTATTCCGAAATCGGCGGAGGAATGTTGATTTTCCTTGGAATCTCCCCGGAGGACACGGAAAAGGACGTGGATTTTTTGGTGCGCAAATGCGCCAATCTACGGATTTTTGAAGATGAAAACGGAAAAATGAACGTCTCCCCTGCCGATGCAAAGGCAGAGGTGTTGGCGGTCTCTCAATTTACCCTTTTGGGATCTTGCGCCGAGGGAAACCGTCCCTATTTCGGGGCGGCAGCCCGACCGGAGATTGCAAAGCCCCTTTACGAACGGTTCTGCCGGGAAATGGCAAGCCGCCTGCCCACGAAAACCGGCGTGTTCGGGGCGGACATGAAGATTGCAACGGTCTGTGACGGACCGGTTACCATTTTGATGGACACGAAGGAGTTAATGAAATGACGGTACGCAGAATCCTTTTGGGAGAGCTGATTACCAACTGTTATCTTTTGCTTTTTTCCGACCGTACCGCAGTGATCGATCCGGGAGATTGCCCCGAAAAAATCTTGAAATTCTGCGGAGAATTGCCTATTACGGACATCCTTTTAACCCACGGTCATTTGGATCATACGGCGGCGATGGGAGATTTGTGCGACCGTTTTTCGCCTCGGGTTTGGATGCACGAAAAGGATGGAGCGTATTTAAACGACGACGCCCTCCGCGCCCCTGCGTCGTCTCCGAAGCCCTTTTGGAGATACGATTACAAGGCGACGGATTTCGTCGATGAGGATGACGTGATTTTATTGGGCGAAGGGGATGAGGAAATCAAATTACAGGTATTACACACCCCCGGACATACCCCCGGATCTCTCTGCTTTTACCTGGAAGAGCAGGGAATTCTTTTTTCGGGAGATACTCTATTCCAAAGCACCTGCGGGAGAACCGATTTTCCCCTGGGAAGTCCGCAGGATATGAAAAAATCCTTACGTAAACTTTTTGATTTGCCGAAAGACACCGCCGTTTATCCCGGTCACGGCTTTGCCACGAAGATCGGGAACGAATGCCGGATTGCAGGAGATTTGATTTGAAATTAATCTTAAACGGGACCGACGACTCCTTTGACGTGGTCGCCCTTTCCAATTTATTTTTCCCCCGGGACGGATTCACGGAAGAAAAGGGAAAAATCCTGACGATAACCCGAAAAGACGATTCCTTTGAAGCGGTTTTTGCGTGGAAGAGCGTTTTATACCGTTCCATCCATAAAATAGATCCCGCCCTGCACGACGGCGAGCGATGTGCCATTAAGAGGGCGGCGTACGACGTTTTTTCCGAAGCGACGGGGATTCAATCTCCCTGGGGCATCCTTTCCGGGGTGCGCCCCATCCGTTTTTACGAAACGCTGACGGGGATCTACGGAGAGCGCACCGATTCGGTTCTGGAGAAAAGCTATCTGGTCACTCCCGAAAAAATTGATCTTTGCAAAAAAACCCTTTTGGGGCAGAAGAAGGCGAAGGAAGAAAACCGCCCGGGAGACGCGGGGATGTACCTTTCCATTCCCTTTTGCCCGAGCCGTTGCAAATACTGCTCCTTCGTATCCCAGGTGACGCAGGATGAAAACAAATTTATCCCGGAATACCTGGCGGTTTTGAAGGAAGAGATCGCCGCAAAAATTGCCCTTGCGAAGGAAAAGGGACATCGGATCACCACCCTCTATATCGGGGGAGGAACGCCGACGACGTTGTCGGCAAACCAAATGAAAGACCTGATGGAAACGATGGCAAAGCATCTGGACATTTCCTCCCTTTTGGAATATACGGTGGAGGCGGGGCGTCCCGACACCATCACGGAAGAAAAATTGCGGGTAATCGAAGCCTTAGGGGCAACCCGAATCAGCGTAAATCCCCAAACCCTGAGCGATTCTATTTTGCAGGCGGTGGGACGAAAGCACACGGCGGAAGATTTTTATCGGGCGTATGAAGCGGCGCGAAAAACGAACCTTGCCGTCAACGTGGACCTGATCGCCGGGCTTCCGGGGGATACGCCGGAGCAGTTCGAGGACACTATGGAGAAAATCACCGCGCTGGATCCACACAACGTCACGGTACATACCCTGTATCTGAAGCGGGCGGCGGATTTTGGGGAGGAAGACCCTGCGGAATTTACGAAAAACGCAAAAAACGCCGTGAAAATGGTGGAGATCTCCCAAGCCTACTGTCGGGAACGGGGGTACTTCCCCTACTATCTCTATCGGCAAAAAAATACCGTGGGGAATCTGGAAAACGTGGGCTACGCCAAGCCCGGATATGAAAGTCCCTACAATATTTATATGATGGACGATCTGCAGCCGATCTACGGCGCGGGGGCAAACGCCACGACGAAATTCATTGAAAACGGAAAAACCTCACGGGTCTGTAATACGAAATTCGCCTACAATTACATTACGGAAAAATGGAAATAAGACTGCAAAATTGGGATTCTTTGCAAGTTCACAAAAAATTAACAGGAACTTGACGATGTTTTTCCGCCGCAGGACTTGACAGAAAGGGTTTTTTCGTGTATAATATTAAAGGATTTTGAGAAATCAAGTCTTTCAGCGTTTACGATGGAGGGAGGGAATAAATAATGTCTGAAATCAAAATCAAGGAAAACGAATCGTTGGATAATGCGCTCCGTCGTTTTAAGAGACAATGTGCGAAAGCCGGAACCTTGGCTGAGCTGAGAAAACGCGAACACTACGAAAAGCCTTCCGTCAAGCGTAAGAAGAAGTCCGAAGCTGCAAGAAAGCGCAAGTATAAATAACGATTTGAACGTGCATGATTCCCATCATGCACGTTTTTCATAGGAGGATCTATGAGCTTTTACACACCCACCCTTCGCTTGCGCCGCTTTACGCAGGTAACCCCTGCCCTGCTGCGAGAAATGGGGGTGCGGGGGATTATTACCGATTTGGACGATACCTTAGCCCCCCGAAACGTCTTTCTGCCCGACGAGGAGGTTACCGCCTGGGTGAAGGGCTTGACCGATGCGGGGATTCCGATCTGCATCGTCTCGAACAACCACAAAAAACGCACCGAGGACTTTGCAACGCCCCTGACTCTCCCCTGCTTCTACGAGGCGCTAAAGCCGTCGAGAAAGGCGATTTTCAAAGCCCTTGACACGTTGCAGATCCCCGCGGACGAGGTGGCGCTTTTGGGAGATCAGTTATTTACCGACATGACCGCCGCAAAGCGCTGCAAAATGAAATCCATTTTGGTCGATCCGGTGGGAAGCTACGGAGGCTGGTTCGTTCATTTCAAGCGAAAATTGGAAATTCCCCTGCGGAAAAAAATCAAATACGACAAAGAATAAAAGAAGACCGACAGACGATTTCTGCCGGTCTTTTTTACGTTAATCGTGATCAATCAAAATTCCAAGATCCGAGAGGGTCTTGCAGATGGCTTCGAAGGACTCCTCGGAGGGAACGGTCAGCGTATGAATATGAATCCCTGCCGTGAGGTCGGACAAATGGGATGCCCCGGAAAGCGCCGTTTTTCGAACGAACTCGTCCGCATCCTTGCGGGAAGAAATCGTAAGATCCACGGAAATCTGCCCGTAAATGGAATGCTCCACCGTCACGTTAAGCACCTTGCCGCCCTGATCGACGATGGCGTAAAACTCGTTGCGGACGTCGTCTTTTTTATGGCAGCAAACGATTCGCCGCCGGATCCCCGTTTCCTGCTCCAAAAAATAGCCCCGGTACTCCGAGCAAATGGGAGCCCCTGCGGCGCGGAGCAACGCAACGTCGGCAACGATGATCTGGCGGGTAACCGAGCATAGCTCTGCCAATTTCGTGGCGCTGACCGGAGCGTTTGCCTTCTCCAATTCTGAAAGAATTTTATCTCTGCGTTCTTGACCGTTCATTATAATAACCTCTTTTTATCGTTTTGTCCAAGAGAATAGAAAATCGGATTAAAATCTTTGTAGAAAGTACGTATTGACTTTTTGCTCTATGAGGTGTATAATCTATATATACACCCTATACGTTTACCGAAAAGGAGACTGAAACAATGAGTAAAAAGTACGCCGTTTTGGTGGTTGACATGCTTAACGATTTCGTGACGGGCGCCCTGAAATGCGACCGTGGGCTGGCAATCGTACCCAAAACCAAGGAATTGCTTGCCGGTTGCCGGGAAAAGAACGTTCCCGTAATTTTCTGCAACGACGCGCACCTCAAGGACATCGACCACGAGCTGAAGCTGTGGGGAGATCACGCCATCGCAGGGACGAAGGGCGCAGAGGTAATCCCCGAGCTGGATCTTTGCGAAAAGGATTACGTGGTTCCAAAGCGCCGTTACAGCGGATTTTTCCACACGGATTTGGATCTTCTGCTGAAGGAATTGGGCGTAGATACCGTAATTATGACCGGTCTTCACGCCCATATGTGCGTGCGCCACACCTCTGCCGACGCCTATCAGTTAGGGTACGACGTGGTGGTTGCAAAGGACGCGACCGACTCCTTCACCGAAGAGGATTACCTCTACGGAATCAAATACCTGAAGGATACCTACGGTGCGGAAATCTCCGACGTGGACAGTATTCTGAAGATGCTTTAAAAAGGAAATCCTTCGGAGCAATCCGGAGGATTTTTTTTGTAAAAAGGCGGTGTAACCTCCATCGAGATTACACCGCTTTATCACGTTCAATTATTTGCTCTTGGTAATTTCGTTGAGCAGCTTCATGAAATCTTCGTCGGAATCACCTTCCGTAGCTTCTTCCGTTGCGGCAGCAGCGGGAGCGTCGGTGTTGACGGCGAATTCTTCAAAGAGCGCCGCGGTATCAACGGCAGGGGTCTTATCTGCGGCGGCTTCCGTGGGAGCGACGGGCTTGGTTACCGAATCGTACGCCTTAAAGGAATAGCCGGAGGTGGAGAAATTCTTGGTTGCCTTTCCGAGAAGGTTGGCGTTTTGGGGTTCTTCAAAGCCGGTGGCGATGATGGTGATCCGCAGTTCGTCCTGCAGGTTGTCGTCCAATTCCACACCCCAGATGATGTTTGCATCGGGATCGGCTTCTTCACGGATAATGTCTGCGGCACGGTAGATATCGTCCAAAGCAACCTCGGGATCCGCGGTGAAGTTGATGATGATACCCTTTGCGCCGGAAACGGAGGTTTCCAACAAGGGAGAAACGATTGCCTTGCGGGCGGCTTCTTCCGCCTTATCCTTACCCTTGGCACCGGCAACGCACATATGAGCGTAGCCTGCGTCCTTCATGATAGCGCAAACGTCGGCAAAGTCCAGGTTCAGAATTCCGCGGCCCTGAATCAGGTCGGAAATCGATTGAACGCCCTGCTTCAAGACGTTGTCTGCCATCGCGAAAGCGTTGACCAGGGTGATGCGGTCGTCGGCAACGTATTTGAGGCGCTCGTTGGGGATGATAATCAAAGAGTCCACGTGGCTGCGGAGATCTTCGATACCCTTTTGGGCACGTTCCATTTTAAGCTTACCTTCAAAGCCGAAGGGCTTGGTTACGACGCCAACGGTCAAAAGACCCATTTCCTTCGCGATCTCTGCGACCAGGGGAGCAGCGCCGGTACCGGTACCACCGCCCATGCCGGCAGTGATAAAGACCATTTCTCCGCCCGCCAGGGCTGCGGAGATCTGCTCACGGCTGTCGTCGGCAGCACGACGACCCACCTCGGGGTTTGCGCCTGCACCGCGGCCGTTGGTCACTTTCTGACCGAGAAGAATTTTGTTGGATGCCAGGGAATCTTCCAGATCCTGCGCATCCGTGTTCGCGACGACGAAATCGACGCTCTTGACGTCATCCTGGATCATGCGGTTTACTGCGTTTCCGCCGCCACCGCCGACACCGATTACTTTGATGGAAACCAATGCTTCGGGTTCCTCAACGCTTCTGAAAGCCATATCTCATTACTTCCTTTCAATGGTTCATTTTCTTTTCTGTAATGCTTCGCGTGTATTTATATCTTATTATATCACAGATTTGCTCAAAAGAAAAGTTATTATAGTGTCTTTTTTTTGATATTATTCCGAACAATTTTCGAAATTTAACTATTCGTGTCGCTTGCGGGGGATTTTTCCGTCTCCGAATCCGTATCCGCCGAGGAATCGGGAAGGGGATCCAATCGGATGTAACGCCCCTCCGCCGAGTTGCGAACCCGAATTTCCGCAGGAACGGTGACGTCGTTTTCGTTCAATAGCTTGACCAGCATATTCATCTTGGCGTCAAAATTTTCCGAATTTCCCATATAGACCGTGATCACGTCGTAGATGCGGAGGGAAATATTATATTTTTTGGAAAGGTCGATGCGGGAGGTATGCTCGTCCAGCCCCCGCTGCTCCAATTCCGCAAGCAATTCCCGAACGATGGAAACCTGAATGTTTTCATTTTCATCCAGGGGGTAACCGACGGTATAAGAAACGATCTCCATTCCATCGACGGCAACCACGCCGTCGGGAATCCGATCGACCACCTCCAGCACCTTAAAATCCCGATCGATGAGAAGAACCTCGGTTTCGGTGCGAACGGCAAACGCCACGGTGGCGGGGATCAGAGTAATTTCCAGATCGCTGGGCAGTTTATAGCTGACCTGCGCGGATTTGACGTAGGGGCAGGCAATCGAGATCTCCTCTGCCATTTTATTGCGGTTGACCGTAAAAAGGCTGTCTCCGACCGAGAAAGAAAAGTGCTCGGCAATGTCCAGAGAAGAATAGACCGTGGGATTTCGGACGATGACGGTATTGATTCGGGTAAACAGAGATAAAACCGCAACGAAAACCAACGCAATCAGCGGAGATAACGCCAAAATGCGCAGGGTGCGTCTTCGACGGCGGCGCTGCTGCTTTTCCCGGAGTTTTTCCATTTCGCTTTTCATGGCTCGTCCTTTCTCCCCCGAAGCTACGAGGGGTTAAATCCGTTGAATCTTCGCGCCTAATTGGGTCAAAACGTCCTCAGGGCGCTCGTATCCGCGGTCAATATGATAAATATCGGAAATTTCGGTAACGCCTTCGGCGGCAAGGGCGGCGATCATCAGGGCGGCACCTCCCCGCAGATCCGTTGCCTGAACGGGAGCGCCTTTTAACCGCTTTACCCCTTCCACCACGGCAACGCGGCCTTCGGGCGTAATATTTGCCCCCATCCGTTGCAGCTCGGAAATGTGCTTATAACGGTTTTCGAAGATCGTTTCTACGAATACGGTGCTTCCCTTTGCCACACACATCAGCCCCATAAAGGGCGCTTGCGCGTCGGTGGGAAAGCCCGGATAGGGCATGGTTCGAATCCGTCGGGCGGATTTTAAAAAATCGCAGGAGATCCGAAGATAATCTCCTCGTTCTTCGATCTCGCAGCCTGCTTGACGAAGGGCGGAGAGCAACGCCGTATTGTGCCGTGGGCAGGTGTTTCGCAGCAGGGCGTTTCCACGGGTTGCGGCAACGGCGCAAAGATAGGTGGCGGTAACGATGCGGTCGGGAATTACCCGATGATGACAGCCGGTCAAAGAATCCACGCCGCAGATCACCACGGTGCTGGAGCCTGCGCCGGACACCGAAGCGCCCATCTCGTTGAGAAAATTCTGCAGATCCTCAATTTCCGGCTCCCGTGCGGCGTTGGTAATGACGGTCGTTCCCCTTGCCCGAACGGCGGCAAGCATGATATTTTCCGTCGCGCCGACGCTGGGAAACGCCAAGGGGATTTCGCACCCCTGCAGGGTTTGACCGTTACAAAACAGGCTTCCGAATTCCTCGCGGATGGCAACGCCCATTTTTTCAAAGGCGGACAGGTGAAGATCAATGGGGCGAGGTCCCAACTCACAACCGCCGGGGAAAGAGATCACGGCTTTTCCGTGCCGAGACAACAAAGCCCCCAGAAATATGACGGAAGACCTCATTTTTCGCATTAAAGAGTCCGGAATTTCGTAATCCAATACGTTGCGGCAATCCACCCAAACGGTATTTCCCCGATGCTTTACCTGGGCGCCGAGGGTCTTCAGAATCTCCAACGCCGTATGGGTATCGCTGATATCGGGACAGTTTTCGATCACACATTCTCCATCGGCGACCAGGGTTGCCGCCATGATGGGAAGAATACTGTTTTTTGCACCTTGAATATCAATCACTCCGCAAAGGGAATTTCCTCCCTCGATCCGGAACTTCGGCATAATATGTACCCCTTTTTTCGGAATTCATTCCATACTATGCCAAAGCGGTAAAAAGGTGCAGGTCAGTTCAATAAGGCTTCGATCTCGTCGCAAATGCGGGCGGTTGCCGCAGGGTGGGCAAGGGTTTTGGTTGCCCGTTCCATATCGCAGAGCCGTCCCCGATCAAAGACCAGATCGCAAAGGGTGGCGTATAATACCTCGCCGGTCAGCTCCGATTCCTCCAAGAGAACCGCAGCCCCGATATCGGAATAGGTTTTTGCGTTGAAAAACTGATGATTTTCCGTCACGTTGGGCGAAGGAATCAGAATGGAGGGCTTGCCCAACGCCGCAAGCTCCGTCAAGGTCATGGCTCCGGAACGGGCAATTACCACGTCGGCGGCCGCCATGCGAAGGGGCATATCGTAAATATATTCCTGAACCTGAATTCGGGGACAGGAGGAAAGGATCTCTTTTAACGCCTCGCAAACGTGGGAATAGTCCCTTGCGGCGCCGTGATAGAGCGTCATGGCGTTTTCGGGGGCGGCAAGGCGGGCAAGGTCGATAAAGGTATCGTTGATCCGCCGTGCGCCGAGGCTTCCGCCGTAAGAAAGAACGTAAGCCTCGTCGGGGGCGATGCCCAGCGTTTTACGGGCTTCTTCCTTCGTGATTTTAAGGAATTCTTCCTTGACCGGATTTCCGATAACGGTGCATTTTTCGGGGTCACATTTGAGGGGGCGCGCCAAGGGGAAGCTGAGAAGAACCCGATCCACCTTGGTCGAAAGCATCTTGGTGGTAACGCCGGCAAAGGCGTTTTGCTCGTGAATGAGAGTTCGGCATTTCATCCGCGCCGCTTCGGACAAAACCGGGGCGCTGACGTATCCCCCCGTGCCGATGACCACATCGGGCTGAAATTCCCGAATCACGTCCCGAACCTTTCGGCGGGCGGCAAGGTATTTGGAAACCGCAGAAATATTATGCTTGATCGCCTCCGGAGAAAAGCTGCGGCGAAGCCCGGAGACCTGAATGGTTTTAAAATCAAACCCTGCCCGGGGAACCAAATCCGCCTCCAGATGATCGGCAGTCCCCATAAACAGGAATTCGCCGTCGGGGTGGCGGCGGCGCAATTCCCCCGCAATCGCAAGGGCGGGGTTAATATGCCCGGAGGTACCTCCGCAAGCAAAAAGAAATTTCATAAATTACGCCTCTTTTCGGGAAGAGAGCTTCCGTCTCGTTCCGTTATTTTCTTGTTCCGTATCCTTGATGGGCGCGTCCTTTTCCAGCGCCGCGTGCCTTGAGATCTGTAGTACGATCCCCATTTCTCCCAACAAAACCACCAGCGCCGTTCCGCCGTAGCTGAAGAAGGGAAGGGAAATACCGGTAACGGGGAACGCCCCGGAAACCACGGCGATGTTAAAGATGGTCTGAACCGCAAGACGGGAGATGATCCCGACGACGATGAGAGAGGAAAATTTATCGGGTGCCTTGGACGCGATATAAAATCCGCGGACGATAACGAAGGCGAAGATCCCCAAAACGAGAACGGCGGCGATCCAGCCCATTTCTTCACAGAAGACCGAGAAAATAAAGTCGTTTTGAGGCTCCGGCAGGTACAGATATTTCTGTCGGCTATTGCCGTAGCCAAGCCCGGTCAATCCTCCGGAGCCGATGGCGTACAGAGATTGCAACGCCTGATATCCGTTTCCGGTGGGATCTAATTCCGGATGTAACCAATATTCAATCCGTTTTTGCATATACTCTTCGCTGAAATACAGCGCAATCGCCCCTGCGGCGCAGACCAGCCCGACGGGAACCAAATACAGTACGTTTGCACCGGCGGCGATAATCATCATCAGTCCGATGGAAGCCACGAGAATGGCTCCGGAAAGGTGGGGCTCGATCCCAACCAAAAGGGCACAGACCCCGAAGATCACACCGGGAAATACGATGCCGCGCCAAAAGTTGCGGATGCGAAGCTTCGGATTGGAAAGATAAGCGGCAAGAAGAAGAATGACCGCCACTTTAGCAAATTCCGAGGGCTGGAATTGGAACGATCCGATATAAAGCCAGCGCTTCTCCGTATCGTTACTCAAAAACAGAACCGCACCGAGAAGCACGACGCAGATGCCGTACAGCAGGGGGGCAAGCTTTTTGTAGAAACGGTAGGGAAACCAGGAGGCGATCGCCATACCGCCCAATCCGATGGCGGCAAAAATCCCCTGTCGGGAGATATAGTAATAACTGTTTCCGGTTTTTTGCAGAGCCTTGGCATAACCGGCGGAATACAACGTGGCAAGGCCGATTGCCAAAAGAAGCAGAACGCCGACGAGAAAAGGCAGATCCACACCGGTCAATCGGCGGGATCGGGAAGAAAAGAAACCCTTTTTCATGCCAAAACTCCTTTCGATAAAATATAATTATGCAAAATACGCAAAGACCCAAATCATAACCAGCGCGCAAGCCAACAGAGAGCATCCGCCGAACATGAGGCAGATCTGCCGTTCCGAATAGCCGCTTAATTCAAAGCTATGGTGAATGGGGGTCATTTTAAAGAAGCGCTTTCCGTGGGTAAGCTTGAAATAGGTCACCTGGATCATGACCGAGAGCGCCTCGCAGAAATAGACGATTCCGACCAACAGAATAACCAGGGGCATATCCAACGCAAAGGACAAGCCAACGACCATCGAGCCGAGGAAGAAGGATCCCGTATCGCCCATCATGATTTTGGAAGGATACCAATTATACACCAGATACGCCGCGCAAGAGCCCAGAAGGCACGCCGCCAGCACCGAAACGTCGGTCAGCTTCATCAATGCCGCGGTGACGCAGAAAAAGGCGGCAACGGGAAGGGTTACGGTGGTGCAAAGTCCATCGACGCCGTCGGTCAGATTGACCGCGTTGACAAAGCCCACAATCAGTAAAATCGCAATTACGTAATAGAGAACGGAGAAATTCCAAACCGCACCGAAGATGGGGATCAGAAGCGAGGTGGAAAATCCGTTCCGCGCCCCCATATAAAGAAGGAAGGCGATGCACAGAATCCCCTGGAAAATCACCTTTTGGGTGGGGGTCAGTCCGTCGTTGTGCTTCCGACGGATCTTGGTCATATCGTCGGCAAAGCCGATCATCGAAAACAGAACGGAGAAGATCAGCACCGTCATGGCGACGGAGGGACCTTGGAAATCGATCAACGTCTCCCCTTCTTTGTAAAATTTAAAGCCGAAAAAGAGGAAGGAAACCACGGTGGAAAGGATAAAGGCAAGACCGCCCATGGTGGGAGTTCCTTGCTTTTTCTTGTGCCAGGAGGGACCGTCCTGGATCAGAATCTGCTGACCGAATTTCAATCGGCGCAAAATGGGAATCAGCAAAGGAATTGCGATCAGACCGATCACCAAAGCGCAAACGAATCCGAGAATTACGTACAGAGTATCGGGCATTTATACGTCCTCCTGCTCTTTTTTATCATTCAAAAAACATTCAATTACCTTTTCCGCGTGCATTCCGCGGCTTGCCTTGAACAGGATCACGTCGTCGGGACGGGCGACCAGCTTCAGATTGACCGCCGCATCCTCCGGGGTACGGCAGGGAATCCGTTGGGGAACGCCGGCAAGATTTGCGCCTTCCAGGTAATCCTCCGCAAAATCGCCGTAAGCGATCAGGACGGAAATCCCCTCCAGAAGCTCGCCGACCTGCTTATGGAATTCCTTCGATCCTTCGCCCAACTCCAGCATATCTCCCAACACGGCGATCTTCCGTCCCGGCTTGCTTTTCAGCACGTCGATGGACGCCTTCATGGAGGTGGGAGAAGCGTTGTAGCAATCTTCAATCAGCGTCATGCCGTTTTCCTTGCGGATATTCTGACGCATGGGGGCTTTTTCCATTCGGCGAAGTCCTTCTCCGATGGAGGAAAGATCCATTCCGCAGAGAACCCCGACGGCAATCGCCGCCAAGGCGTTATATACGTTATGAATGCCGTCAATGGCAAGCTGTACGTCCAGATCTCCGAGGGGAGTTTTTGCGGTAAAGGAAACGCCCTCGCTGAGAACGGCGACGTTGTAGGCGTAATAATCGTATTCCGGATGATTCAAGCCGTAAAGCACCCGTTTTTGCTTGGTATCGGAGACGGTGGCAAGGAAGGGATCGTCTCCGTTAATGACCAAAACGCCTTCGTCGGTCATGCCGTCGGCGATTTCCATTTTTGCCTTCAAGATGCCCTCTTGAGAGCCCAGATATTCAATATGGCACATTCCGATATTGGTCAGAACGCCGATATCGGGGCGGGCGATGAGGGAAAGCTCGGAAATCTCCCCGAAATTGCACATTCCCATTTCGGTCACCGCCATTTTGTCGGTGGGGGCAACGTGGAGAAGGGTCAAGGGCAAGCCCGTTTCGCTGTTCATGTTTCCCTGGGTTTTATAAGTGGGGAAGGATTGGGACAGAACGGCGGAAATAAATTCCTTCGTGGTGGTCTTCCCGACGCTTCCCGTGACGGCAACCACCTTCAGATCGGGGCGGGTGCGGTACCAGGATGCAAAATCCTGCAGGGCTTTCAGCGTATCGGGAACGAGAACCCGCGGGAGATCGGAAGAAACCTCCCGATCGATCAAAAGGGCGGAAACGCCGTTCTGCGCGGCTTGTTCGATAAAATCGTGTCCGTCAACCCGGGCGCCCTTCAGGCAAATAAACAGATCCCCCGTCTTTCCCTTGCGGGAGTCAATACAAAAATCAGAGAATTCGCCGTCGCGCAGGCATTTTCCGCCGACGATCTTGGCAAATTCGGACAAACGAAAGGTCATTTAATATCCCTCTTCCTTGAGAATTTCACGTGCAATTTCACGCTCGTCGTAATGAATTACCCGATCGGAAAAGACCTGCCAGGTTTCATGCCCCTTTCCGGCAAGCAGAACGGTATCCCCCGGCGCTGCGGATTGGATGGCAACACGAATGGCTTGGGTACGGTCCGGAATGATCCGATATTCGTCACCCTGAACGCCGCAGACGATCTGACGGATAATTTCTTCCGGATCCTCGGAGCGTGGATTGTCGGAGGTAATCAGCGAAAGATCCGCCCATCGGGTGGCAATCCGTCCCATTTCGGGGCGTTTGCTTTGATCCCGATCGCCGCCGCAACCAAATACGGCGATGATTCTTCCGGCGGTGGTTTCCCGAAGGGATCGGAGCACGTTTTCCAATCCGTCGGGAGTATGAGCGTAATCAATAAGCAGGCGGAAGGGCAAATCGTTGCGGATCGGCTCTAACCTGCCCGGAACTCCGGGGAAGGAAGAAAGAGCGCGAACGCAGACGTCAAGATCCAAATCCAGACATTCCGCCGCGGCAAGAGCCGCCAAAGAATTATAAATACTGAACCGCCCCCAGACCGGAAGAAACACTTCCCGACGTCCGGAGGGGGAACATTCAAGATAAGAAACCCCTTCCCCGGTCATATAGACCCGGCTTGCCCGAAAATCGGCGGGATGAGAGGCTGAAAAGGACAAGGCTCCGGGGCAGGCTAAAAAGGGGGCGGCATAATCGCTGTCGGCGTTAATCAGCCCCTTGCGACATTGAGAAAACAACTTTAATTTTGCATCCCGATAGGCTTGCATCGAACCGTGGTAATCCAAATGATCCACCGTAAGGTTCGTAAAAATTCCCAATTCAAATTCGATCCCCGCGGTGCGGGATTGATCGAGGGATTGGGAGGAAACCTCCATAACGGTATGGGTACATCCGTGGCGCTTTGCCTCCGCAAAAATACGGTGCAGCGTGGACGGATCGGGGGTGGTAAGCGCGGATTTTCTGCCTCCGCTTCCGTCGTCGGTACAGACGGTACCGATCAATCCGGTTTTGACGCCGCAGGCGCGAAGACAATGATCCAGCATATAGGCGGTGGATGTTTTTCCGTTGGTGCCGGTAATTCCGATCAACCTTAAATCCTTGGAGGGATTTCCGTAAAAATTTCCGCAAAGCAACGCGAAGGCGCTACGGGGATCGGGGACCCGAAAGGTCGGGATCGGCAACGGCGGCGTTTGTGCAGAAACGACTGCCGCGCAAGCTCCTTTTGCGACCGCTTCGGACAGAAATTGATGTCCGTCGGTGCTTCTGCCGGGAATGGCAACGAATAACGCGCCGGGAATCACCCGACTGCTGACGTCGGTGACGAGGGAAATTTCCAGATCCTCAAAGGGGGTGCAGGAAAACACGGAGGACGCTAATAAAGACAGCTTCACAGACCATCAACCTTTCCGAACGTGATAAAAAATTCAACGTCCGGAATGAGGGATCATTCCTGCTTCTGCCCTTCGAACTTGACGGTAATCAAAGTTCCTTTTTTCACGACCGTACCCTTTGCGATACTTTGGCTGACGGCGACGGTGGTGGAATAATTCAGATTATCGCCCACGACCTTAATGTTCAAGCCTGCCTGCTGGAGCAAGGAGTTACATTCGGCGGCGGTCTTCCCTTTCAGATCGGGAACGGAGGTATTCTTTTCCACGTTTCCGTTGGAATCGGTGTAGATCAACACCGTATTCCCGCTGCAAAGAAGCGTTTGCGCCGCAGGAAGCTGGGAGGAAACCTTTTCTCCGTCGCCGATGATCTTTGCGATCAGACCGGCGTCCGAGATTGCGGCAGCGGCGTCGGAAACCGACATACCGGAAACCGAGGGAACTAACACGGAGGTAACGGCACCGCCGTCCTCGTAATCGGGCTCGATGTTCAGATATTCCAAACATTCGCCCATAATATCACGTCCCAAGGGGGCCGCGATATAAGAACCGTATTGAACGTAGGAGTTGGGTTCGTCAACCATGACGAGAATGGCAATTTCCGGATCGTCCGCCGGAGCGAAGCAAACGTAGGAGGCGATGACCTTTTGCTCTCCGTATTCGCCGCCCTCCATCTTTTGGGAGGTACCGGTCTTTCCGCAGATGCGGTAGCCCTTCAGATAGCCGGTTTTCCCTTTGACGACGGTGTATTCCAGGAAATCCCGAAGGGTTTCACAGGTAGATTCGGAAACGATCTGATTGACCGCCTGGGGTTCGTTTTGCAAAACGATATTACCGTCCTGATCCACGACGCGGTCAAGAATATAAGGCTTCATGTAAGTACCGCCGTTGGCAATGGCGCTTACTGCGGTGATCAACTGCATGGGAGTGATCTGGAAGGTCTGACCAAAGGAAGAAGAATAAAGATTCCAGCGGGTCATTTCGTCTTCCTCAAAGAAAATACCGGAAACCTCGCCGGGAAGCCCGACGCCGGTCTTCTGCTGAAAACCGAAAAGAGTAAAATATTTGTAGAAACGATCGACGCCTACCCGATCGGCAACCTGGACGAAAACCACGTTGCAGGAATTTGCCATCGCATCCTTGAAGGTCTCCGGACCGTGCGCCTTTTTTCCGGCACAATGGTAGGTAATCGCCCCCATGTCGATCTGACTGCTGCAATAGAAGGTTTCGGACAGGGGAACGAGGTTTTCCTCCAACGCCATGGCGGCGGTAAAGATCTTAAAGGTCGAACCCGGATCGTACTGTTCGGTAATAATCTTGTTCTTTCGGTATTCCAACTGTTTTTTCGTATAGGCGGCTTTGTATTCCTCGCTGTTTTCTTCATACGAAGCCAAAAGTTTTTCCAAGGTCATTTCATCGTTGATGGTGAAAGGATCGTTCAGATCGTAATCCGGTTTGGAGGACATGGCAAGCACGGCGCCGGTCTTGACGTTCATGATCACGCCGCCGATGCGGGATTGGACGTTATGCTCCACCCGGGTATTGGAAATGTGCTTTTCCAAAATATATTGCAGCTGAACGTCGGTGGTAAGATACAGATCGTATCCGTCCACCGCATCCTGATAGGATTCGTATTCGTAGGGCATGGCAGAGCCCTTGGCGGTGCGCACGGCGGTAATTTTCCCGGGGGTTCCGGAAAGATAGGAATCGTAGTAATATTCCAACCCTTCCAAGCCCTGGTTATCCGAGCCGACGAATCCAACGACGGTGGAAAGCAGGTTTTTATAAGGATAATACCGTTTGGTATCTTCGCTGACCCAAACGATCGTTTTATATTCTTTGTGTTCGGTGAGCCATTGGGTGACCTTGTCAGCATCTTCCTTTTCGATCCGACGCTTCACCGCAAGATACTGACTGTTCTTTTGGGTATTATTGTAAACCGTTTCGTAGTTCAATCCCAGCGCTTCCGAAAGAAAGGTGGCAACCTCAACGCGATCTTCCTCGTCGGTCAGCTGGGCGGGCGCCATCAATACCTGATAGGCGGTGGCGCTGACGGCAAGATCCACGCCGTTGACGTCCTTGATCGAGCCGCGGTCGGGATCGACGGTAATTTCCCAGGTTTGCTGATCCAGCGCAAGGCTTTCGTATTTATCGTGCTGAATGACCTGCAAATAAAAAAGCCATCCCGCCAGACCGAGAAACACTGCCCCGAAGATCATGGGGAAGAGATAACGGATAACTCGGTTGTTTTTGGATGGCATATTCATGACAGGGATCCTTTCTCATCCGCAAAGCCGCGAAAACAAAGTAATGGCACAAACATTATATTCCCGCGGTGCAAGGAGCAGAACTTAATTTCCGAAGAAATCGCCGATGGCAGAGAACGCCTTGGCGATCTGACCGAAGAAGTTTTCGTCTTCTTCACTGTGCAGAAGCTCGGCAGAGCCGGAGACGTCGTATTGGATATACTGGATCTGATAATTTTCCAACTTGTGCATCCCCAGGACCTCGGAAGCGTACTGTTCCACGGAAAAATAGTCGGATCTGCGGTCAATTTCGATTTGCAATTTGGTTCCTTCGTTGACGGCGGCGGAAAGCTCGCTGTTCAGAGTGCGAAGCTCCGCGTTCTTTTCGTTTTGAGAAATGCTGCAGTTGACGGTCAAAAGAAGGAGGGTAACGATGCCGGCAACGAGAAACAGGGTGAGAAAATTAAATTTAATCGAGGGAAGCTTCATAAATCGTTTCCTCCTTTCAGAATTTGGGTGTGCGTTGTGTGTTTGAGTGTTTTGGTGTTTGACGTTTGTGTTTCGTTTGGTGTTTATGTGAAAGATTGCGTTCGATTATTCGTCCATCCGACGCTCGAAAACCCGTAACCGAGTACTGCGGGATCGAGGGTTCTCTTCAATCTCCGCAGGGGAAGGAGAAATTCCCTTGACGATGACCTTGCCCAGAGATTTCTTTCCGCAGGTGCAGACGGGGAATTCCGGAGGGCAGGTGCAGGGACGCTCGTATCGGGCGAAGGCGGTTTTGACGATGCGATCCTCCAGGCTGTGGAAGGTAAGAACCGCGATGCGTCCTCCGTCATTCATATTCTCCACGAGAGAATCGAGGGCGAGGCGAACCTGCTCCAGCTCGTCGTTGACGGCGATGCGGACGGCTTGAAAAACTCGCTTTGCCGGGTGTTGCTTTTCCTTTAAAGCGGCTTTCGGAAGAGACGATTTGATAATATCCACCAGCTCAAGGGTGGTTTCGATGGGCTTTTTTGCCCGATATTTTACGATTTCGGAAGCGATGCGGCGGGAGTAGCGCTCTTCGCCGTACTCGAAAAAGATGCGGGTCAATTCCGATTCCGACCATTGATTTACGACGTCCTTGGCGGAAATTTTGTCGTCCCGATTCATCCGCATATCGAGGGGGGCGTCCTGCATATAGGAAAAGCCGCGCTCCGCACAGTCCAGCTGATAGGAAGAAACCCCCAAATCAAGAAGGACTCCGTCAAAGGGAATTCCGGCGTTTGTTGCAAGATCGGAAAATGTCCCCCGAATCAGACGAAGATTACAAGGGAGATCCTTTAGCCGGGTTTCGCAAACGGTCAAGGCGTCCTTGTCCCGGTCGTTGCAAATCAACGTTCCGTTCTCGGACAGAAGCTGACCGATTGCCCGGGAATGGCCTCCTCCGCCGGCAGTACCGTCAGCGTAAACGCCGTCGGGCTTGATATTTAACGCTTCAATAATTTCGGGAACCATGATGGAAATATGCTTAAATTCCATATCAGAAGTTCATATCCTCCAGCATCGCCGCGATTTCGTCGCCGGACAATTCTTCGTTCATGGCGTTCCAGCGGGCGGTGTCCCAGATCTCAAGCCGTTCCCGAAGACCGACGATGGTGACTTCCTTTTCCAGACCTGCGATCTCCCGAAGCTTTGCGGGGATCTTGATTCTCCCTTGCTCGTCCATTTCCGCATCGTTGGAATTTCCGACGAAGTACCGTTCCATGCTGCGGGCTTTGGCGATGGGAAGCGTTCCGATCTTTTCCAAAAAGGCGTCCCATTGGGTATCGGTAAAGGCAAATAAGCAATCGTCCAAGCCACGGGTCACGTGAAGAAGGCTTCCTTCGATCTTTTCCCGTTGCTTTGCGGGGAAAAACAGACGTCCCTTGGCGTCGATATTCATTTCATAGCGTCCGAAAAGACGGGTTTGCGATGCCATCGGGGTGTCCTCCTTTCCCATTTTCGACGGATTCGGTATTTTTGGGGGTATTTTTTTGGGATTTTCATCCCATTTACTCCCTTTTCATCCACCGTACTACTATTATAGCGTATTTCATCGAAAAAGTCAAGGCTTATTCCAAAATTCCTTCTTGCAGGCAACGTAGAAATTTAAGCAAAAAACAACCGACTTTTTCGTTATCATAACCAAAATAAATGTTCGAAAAACCGTTGTTTTCAGAGATTTGACGGACACTTGTTCGAAAACCCCTCTTTCGAACCAAAATCGGTGGGGAATTTGCCCATCGCTTTTTCAAAATGACGGAAAATGCACCGAAAAAGAGAGAAAAAGCGGTCGATTTTTTGAACGATTCTACGAAGGTCTTGCTTTTTTCTATAAAATAGAGTATAATATAAATATAAAGACAAAAAGGAAGGTCTTGACGATGAAAACCTTGATGCTGGTCGATGGAAACAGTATTTTAAACCGCGCCTTTTACGGAATCCCCCTTCTGACGAATCAGGCGGGAATCCACACCAATGCGGTTTACGGATTTTTTAATATTCTTTTGCGGCACATGGAAAAAGACCGTCCCGACGAACTGTGCGTTGCCTTCGACGTGAAAGCCCCCACCTACCGCCACGAGCTTTACGCCGACTACAAGGCAGGAAGACGCGCCATGCCCGACGAATTGCGGGAGCAGTTCCCCATCGTAAAGCAGCTGCTGGACGCCATGGGAATTTCCCGCTTTGAACAGGCAGGGCTTGAGGCAGACGATATTATTGGGATTCTGAGCCGCCGTGCCGACGAGGCAGAGGAACGGTGCGTAATCGTTACCGGAGATCGGGACACGCTGCAGTTGATCTCCGATCGGGTTGTGGTCCGTCTGGCAACCACCTCCCCGAAAGGACCTTCCGACACCCTGTACGATAAAGCGATGCTGCAGGAAAAATACGGACTTACCCCAGCCCAGATGATCGACCTGAAGGCGTTGATGGGAGACTCCTCCGACCGTATCCCGGGCGTTGCGGGCGTGGGAGAAAAAACCGCGTTAAACCTGCTGCATCAATACGGAGATCTGGACAATACCTTCGCCCACGTGGAAGATCTGAAGGGCGCTTTGAAGACCAAGATGGAAAACGGAAAAGAGTCCGCTTATTTAAGTAAAAAATTGGGCACCATCGTCACCGAATCGGACATCGACGTGGGAGATCTTTCGGTCAAAGAAGCAAATGCGGAAGAATTGAAAGCGTTGCTGGACGAATATCAGCTGGCAAAGCTGGCGTCCAAATTAAACGTTGCCGCGGCGGCGCCGACACAAAAGCCCGCCTTTACGTCCCCGAAAAAAACCGAATTCGACGGAAAATTGCCCGACGGAATCCCCGCCGTATTCGTCGAAAACGAGCAGGCGTATCTATATATAGGTAGCCAAATCATTACCTCTCCCCTCTCCGACGGATTGTTAAACGCCCTGTCGGGGCGCCCCTTCATCGCCCACGACGCAAAGCCCTTGATCCGCAAAATGGAGCACGGCGGATACGAGGCAAGGTGCGAATTTGACACCATGCTGGCGTTGTACGTTCTCGATCCGTCGCGAGCCTCAAAGCAGCCGGAGGACGTTTGTGAAAAGGAATTGGGGATCACCGCATCCCGGGAGGATTTCGCAGCCCTTCTCCCCCGACTGAAGGAAAAACTGACGGCGGAATTAAAAGAAAATAACGCGGAATTTTTGTACTACGAGATCGAGCTGCCCCTGTGCTCCGTCCTTGCCCGAATGGAGGACGTGGGATTTAAGGCGGACAAGGAATTTTTGGAAAAATTCAGCGAAGAATTGGGGGATCTCCTCGTCACGCTGGAACGGCAGGTTCAGGATCTTGCAGGGAAAGAATTTAATATTTATTCGCCCAAGCAGTTAAGCGAGGTGCTGTTTACCGATCTGCTGCTTCCCCCCGGAAAAAAGACGAAAACCGGGTATTCCACCGACAACGACACCCTGGAAAAGCTGACGAAATATCATCCCATCGCCCAAGCGGTGATCGATTGCCGAAGGATCGCAAAATTGAAATCCACCTACGCCGACGGACTTGCGGAAAAGGTGGGGGATGACGGACGGATCCACACTATTTTCATGCAGGCGGTGACGCAAACAGGACGGATCAGCAGCGTGGAACCGAACCTGCAGAACATCCCCATCCGCACCGATCTGGGACGGCAGCTGCGGAGAGCCTTTTCCGCGGAAGACGGATGCTTGCTGGTGGATGCGGATTACTCACAAATTGAGTTGCGGATCTTATCGCACATCGCCGACGACAAGGCGATGCAGCAGGCGTTTATCGACGGCGAAGATATCCATACCGCCACCGCATCCCAGGTCTTTGATCTTCCCATGGAGATGATTACCCCCGAGCTTCGCCGCCGTGCGAAGGCGGTCAACTTCGGGATCGTTTACGGTATCGGAGATTATTCTTTGGGACAGGATCTGCACGTTTCCCGAAAGGAAGCAAAGCAGTATATTGAATCTTATCTGGAAACCTACACGGGGGTGCGGGATTTCATGAAGGACATCGTGGAATTCGGCAAAGAGCACGGCTACGTGGAAACGGTGTTCCACCGCCGTCGGTACGTTCCCGAATTAAAGGCAAGCGGACATTTGCGCGCCTTTGGGGAACGGGTCTGCATGAACGCCCCCATTCAGGGAACGGCGGCAGACGTGATCAAATACGCTATGGTAAAAATCGACCGCCGCTTAAAGGAAGAAAAGATGAAAACCCGGCTGATCTTACAAATCCACGACGAATTGATCCTGGAAGCGCCGGAGGAAGAAGCGGAAAAAGCGGCAAGACTGCTGAAGGAAGAAATGGAATCGGCGGCAACGCTGAAGGTGCCCCTGTCGGTAGATTCCAACACCGCAAAGAATTGGTTTGACGCAAAATGAGTAAAAAGATTTTATTCGTCTGTACCGGAAACACCTGCCGTTCGCCCATGGCGGAGGGCTTTGCCAAGGCAGAATTTCAACGGCTGGGACTGGATTATACCGCCGAAAGTGCCGGACTTTCCGCCGACGAAGGCGGAGCCAACGAAAAGTCCATTCTTGCCATGAAAGAATACGGAATTGATATTTCCGATCACACCGCCCGCCAGCTGACGTTGGAGATGACCGAAGACGCGGAGCGTATCTACACCATGACGGCGGCGCAGGCGTATCTTTTAAAGCAGTTGATTCCGAGCAAAAAAATATTCCCCCTGACCGACGGGGGAATTCAGGATCCTTACGGCGGCTCGGAGGAAATTTATCGGAATTGTGCAAAAGAGATCAAAGACGCGGTGGAAATCATCGGGGAGGAACTGCATGGAACTGAAGCTTGCGGATAAACGGGATCTTTCCGCCGTAGCGGAATTGGAGCAGACCTTCGTATTTCCCCTTTCCGAAGAAGAATTACATAAACTGCACGAGAACGAAACCTTTCGTATTATAATATGGAAGGACGGAAATGAAATCCTCGGTCATTGCGTGTTGTTCCGAGTGATGGACGAGGCGGAGATCACGTCCTTTTCGGTACGGAAGGATCAGCGGGGAAAGGGAATCGGCGCCGCATTTTTGACGGAGCTTTTGGATTATTTGCGGAAGGATGGGGCAAAAATTGCCTATCTGGACGTGCGGGAATCCAACGTCGGAGCGAGAAAACTCTACGCGAAATGCGGATTTTCCGAAATCGGACGCCGCAAACGGTTTTACCAAAAGCCGGTGGAAGACGCCATCGGCATGGGAATTGAATTATAAAAGTACACCGTCTGTTTGACAGACGGTGTTTTCGTTTATTCTCTTCTGGAATTTCCGACGATACTCGTCCCCTTCGTCGTAGGACCTTTGCGTTGCTGCTCCAGGGCTTTGTCCAAGAAATCCGCAACCCGTCCGGAAACGGTGGGAGCAGGCGCAAATCCGTAATATCTCCGATAAAAATTCTCCACGGAATCTCCGAGGGAAGAAAGGAGTTCGCCCACCTCTTCCCCTTCCGCATAACGGCGCATCAAAACCCCTTCGGTCAGACAAATACGGCGGGTTTCGGCAAAATAACTGCGATACAAAAAGTGCGCAAGCTTTACCAAGCGAAAATCGGTAGAATAGAACTGAACGGAGCCTTCACTGTAAGGAACGATTCCGGTGGCGGCATCGCCCCTCGGCAAAAAGCCGGCGACACAGCGCCCGCGACGAACCGCGTCGGTAATAGACGAAGCCGTATTATCCTTTGCAAAGACCAGAGTAAAGCGCCTTGCGAAATATTCAACCGTCGCGTTGTGATCGTGGGAATCGCTGCTGGCAACTACGGGAATAAAATTCCCTTTTACCAACTGCTGCTGCCACAAGCCGAGTTGAAGATTGCAATTCAAATCGGGAATTCCCCCGAACAGCTCCAGGGCGTCAAAAAGCCTTGCGTCAAAGAGCAGGTCTCCGAATTCCTTATTTACGTTATACTTTCGGGGCTTCCAGAAGGGATGAGCGAGAATGGAAAGCCCTTCCATATCGCGGATCTTCCCACAAGTCCAGGCTGCCAACGCAAAACGGCGGCGATACGGCTCGGGAATCTCGGAGAGTCGTTTTTCCAACGATTCGGTTTCCGATAAGAATTCTTCGTTATGATTCACGTAACGATCGGCAACGCTTCCCGTTCCGCCCACGTGGACGATGTGAAGGGACGTTCCGGGGGTGTGCAACTCTTCCCCCGGCAGAATTGTCATGCCCAACTTGACGCCGTCGTAAAGCTCCGACGCAAGCACCGACGTATAGCGGCGATTGTGATCGGTAACGGTACAGAAGTCAAACCCCTCCTCCCGATAATCCGCAGGCGTCATGGTAATGCCGTCTTTTCCGTCGGAATAGTAGGTATGAGCGTGAAAATCGCCCTTCAAAGGACGCAGGGCGTGCAGATCCTCTTCTACGGCGTAAAGGGGAATGACCTCGTCTTTTTTAACACCCTTTTCGTGGAAACGGATTTCATATTCCTGCTCTTCCTCGAAAGCTTTGGTAAAGCACAGACATCCTTCGCGGATCTCGTAGGGGTAATCGTACACCAAGGGCGGATGATAGCTTATCTGATCTTCCTCGATCCCGAAAATACAAACCTCGTATTCCTTTTCCGCATGAAAACGGCGGCTGTTGTCCCTGGGAACGATCGAAACGGTAGTTCGTCTCCCCACGCAGACAACCGACGGAAAGCAGGTAAAATAAGAACGGCGGTCACGCATGATACTATACTCCTGAAATCAGTTATTCTGTTCTTTAAAGAAATCCAAAATCCCGTCGGAAATGGCGGAAGCGGCCTTCTCCATGTTGGAATCACTCATAAACCACGCCAAGTCCTTGGAATTGGAAATAAAGGCGGTTTCGAACAACACCGAGGGAAATTCACAAAGGCGGGAGACCTTATAGTAATCCCTGGCAGATTTGCGGTATTTGAAGCCGGTCTGTTCGGTAAAGGTCTTCATAACGACGTCGCTGAGCAGCTGACTGTTGCCGTAACACCAATAGGCTTCCGTCCCCGTGGCGGTGGGGGAATTGTCTTCCGAGGCGTTGAAATGAATGGAAAGGTTAAGGTCAGGATTCAGCGCACGGAATCCTGCGATGGTTTCATCCAGGGAATAGGAATCCTGGTTCTCCTTGCGGGAAAGAACCACCGTAGCTCCCAAGGCGCGGAGCTTTTCCGCCACCAGATTGGAAAGCTTCCAGGTCAAGGACGATTCGTTAATCAATTTTCCGTTATAATACCGCTGTGCCCCCGGATCTGCCGTACCGCAATGCCCCGGATCGAGAGAAATGACGATGCCGGTCAGGGGCTTGTCCCCGGAGGACAGAGTGACGGGATTGCGGAAATTGACGTACAAGGTTTTTCCGTCAAAATAACAGGTATAGCCGTAGATATGCTTCGACGTTTTGTAGGTCAAGTGAATCCGAACCGTCGTATCGTCAACCCGAAGGGCTTCCATCTTCGAAAAGAGAGGGTTGTCCGCCAAAGAAACGGCAGGAATCTCCCCGGAGACGTTATAAAGGGTAATTTCCGCAAAATCCGTATCCATCCAAACCGTATGGAACACGGAATCGGTCAATTTAAAGGAAAAAACCGTATTTTTCTTGGTGTTGGACACCGAAAGACCGTTAAGCTTTGCGGTGGCAAAGGAGGAGACGGACGATTTTAAAGCGCTCAAGGAAAGGTACATTCCGTTGTCCAGCTTGGCTTTTCCGTCCTTTTTGGAAACGACGTGAACCTTTGCCCCTTCCGTTGCAAGGTAATAGAAGGTGGGTTTTACCTCCAGATTCGGCAAAACGTCCGTCCCGCCGGTCGTCACTTCCATCACGTAAGAGGAAGGCTCGTTGATGACCTCGATCAGGCAACCGGGGGAATAGGTAGCGCTTTCTTCTCCACGGGTAGCTTGGAAGATCACGTAACCGAGGGTAGTGTTTTCATTGTTATCGGTTTGGGGCAGGGTAACGGAGCCGCTGTAGGTAGCTTTTAAATATTTTCCGTTGCCGGGATCCTTGGTTTTCGTGGTCAAAGGAATGGTGTAGGTTCCGATCTTGACCGTTACCGTAGATCCTGCAGGGGCGACACAGGAAAAGGAAACGCTCGTCCCCGACCGATCCGCCGTATCAAAGGAAGGCGAGAAGGAATTCTTTTCGAAGCCGAAGGAAGAAAGATATTGGGAGCTTCCCGCCGTATCGGAAGAGGTGCGGGTGATAACGTAATCCACCGTCTGCCCTTTGTGGGTGAATTTTACGGTGGTTTTCGTCCCTGTCAAAGAGACCGGATGGGCAAAATATCCGTCCGACGTCCGAGAAACGGTCTCTCCGTTGGCATACAAGGGATAATTGGGATCGGAAACCCCGACCACGTAAACGCCGGAATAAGACGCGTCAACCGTAATAGACGGCTGACTGAATTGCAGGGTGGTACTGACCGGTTTTTTATAATAGCGGTCGGTAATCTGATCCTTCACGCCGGCGTAATTTTCCATAAGAGACTTGTAGCTGAAGAAAACCGCGCCGGAAACGTCGGATTTGGTTTCCAGATAATCCAGCTGGGCGGGAATTTCCTTGCCCGACGTATAGGCGGAAACGGCGTCGTCTCCCCCGCACTTATAGGCAGCGATCCCGATATACAGTTTTACGTCGGTTTTGGCGACCAGATCGTTCCACCAATCCACGAGGGGCTTGAAGGGGGCGGCTTTGTGATCGATCTGCCAATAAATTTGGGGACAGATATAATCCAGCCAACCGTTTACCACCCACTTGCGGGTGTCGGCGTACCCTTGGTTGTAGGTCTGCATGGGATTGCCGATATTGTCCGTACCTTCGGGCAGAGCGCTGCTCTTTTTCGCCCAAACGCCGGCGGGGCTGACCCCGAACAGCATATCTTTATTTTTTGCCTTGATCGCCTCGTACACGCCTTGGATCAGCGCGTCGTTGTTGGCGCGGCGCCAATCGTCCAGGGCTTGACCGTTTCCGTATTTTGCGTAGGTGGCGGAATCGTCCCAATCCCCTAAATCGTAGGGATAAAAATAGTCGTCGAAATGGATTCCGTCCACGTCGTATTTGTTGACGATCTCCATCACGCCGTCAATAATATACTGACGCACCTCGGGGATACCGGGATTTAAATACAATCTCTTTCCGTCGGAAAGCACCCAGGAGGGATTTTTCACCGCCGGGTTGGTCGAGGCAAGATTTTTGGTGGAGGTGGTGGAGGTGGTCACCCGATAGGGGTTGATCCAGGCGTGGAGGGAGAGTCCGCGCTCGTGGGCGGATTTTATGGCGTAATCCAACAGATCCATGGGCAGGGGATCGCCCTGATCCTCCACAACGTAGGTGGAAGAAGGGTACAACTCCGACGGATAAAGGGCGTCGCCGGAGGGACGGACGTGGAAATAGACCGTATTCAACCCCATCTGAACCGTATTGTCCATCAGGGTATCAATTTCCTTTTTCCACTGATCTGCCGAAAGATTATCCAAGCCGGGGAAATCCACGTAGGAATACCAAACGCCCTTGACGTAATCCGGATCCTCCACCGGGGTGTCGGGAGTTTCCGGATCCGGCGTCTCCGGCGGCGGAGGTTCGGGAACGGCAACGGTAAAGTTTTCGCTGAAGTTTCCGTCCTTGGTCGTTACCACGATCTGGGTCGTTCCGTATCCGACGGCAGTGACCGTACCGGAAGCGGAAACCTTGGCAACGGCGGTGTTTTTCGAGGTATATGTAATCCCCTTTTCCGTGGCGTTGGAGGGTTGAACCGAAGCGGAGATTTTGACCGTTTTTCCCTTTTCCAGGGTTGCGGTATAAGACGAAAGCTTGATGCCGGTTACGGCAATTTTGGAATCGGGCTCCACCGTTACCTTAAATTCTGCCGTGTATCCGCCGTCCTCGGTGGTCAGCTTGACGGTGGCAGTGCCTTTTTTGAGGGCGGTTACCAATCCCTGATCGGAGACCTTGGCAACGGACGGATCGGAGGAGGTCCACTTAATTTTCTGATTGCTGGCATCCACGGGATCAAAGACCGGGCGGATCAGATAGGTCTGATTGACGCCCTTGAATTTGTAAGAATCCACCGAGAGAGAGATTCCCTTGACCGGAATACTCCGATCCACCACGACGGTACAGGATGCGGTAAAATCACCGTGAACGCTTTGTACGATGATGGTGGTGGTTCCGTTGGCGACGGGGGTTACCTCCCCGGTTTCCGGATTGACGGTTGCCACGTCGGGAGAGGTGGATAACCATGCCAGATCCCGTTGGGACGTATCTTCAGGAGTGAAAATCGGGGTTAAAATCAAGGTGTCGTCAAAGGAATCGAACACGAACTCCGTAACGGCAAAGGAAACGCCCTGAATCGGAACGTTTTCCGTAACGGTTACCTTACAGGAGTGGGAAACGCTTCCGTCGGCGACGGCAAGGGTAACCGTGGCAGTTCCGCCCCGATGCGCCGTAATAACCCCGTTTCCGTCCACCGAAACGACAGAGGAATCGGAAGAAGACCAAACCAATCGGCCGACGTCGATCTCACTCGGCTCCACGGTGTATTGCAGTTGTTGGGATCGGTGAATCGGCAAAACGACTTCTTCTTGCGCAAAGGTAATGGAAGAAACCACCGAAACGTTGACGGTACAGTGGGCAATTCCGTTGCCCTTTTCTCCGTAAACCGTGATAAGGGCAACGCCGTTTCCGACGGGCGTAACGAAGCCCGAGGAAGAAACCGTTGCCACCGAGGGATCGGAGGAGGTCCAGGTCAGACGGCGAGGGGAAACCCCGGCAGGCTCGGTGACCGGCGAGAGTTGATGGGTCTGCGAAAAGGAATAGAAGGTCAGCTCCGACCGATCCAGGGATATGGAATCCACCGAAACGGGCAGAGACGACAGAGCAAAAAGCACCACGACGGCAACGGAGATCAGAATTGCGACCAGAGATAAAATCCAGATCAGCGGACGGCGGCGGACAGACTCAAACAAATTCATAGGGCATCCTTTCGGTAAACGGGGAGAGGGAGAAGAACGAAAATCAGATCATAGATTCACTCATGCCGTCTTTTCCGGCAAGAAGATGAAAATGAATGTGGGGGACGGTCTGACCGGCGGCAGCACCGCAATTATTGATCACGCGGTAGCCGTCGGAAAGCCCCAATTCCTTCGCGACCTTGGCGATGGCGACGAAGATCTTGCCGATGATCTCGGCGTTGTCTCCGTTGACGTCGTCCGCGCAGGTCATACGATGGGTTTTAGGCATAAACACGATATGAACCGGCGCTTGGGGGTTGATATCGTAGATGGCGAGAACGTCGTCGTCCTCGTAGGCTTTTTTCGAGGGGATCTCCCCTGCGATGATTTTACAGAATACGCACATGGCAACCTCCTTATTTCACAAGCTCCCGAAGGGCTGCGGGCACTTCGGGCAATTTGGAGGCGTCCCGACCGCCCGCGGCGGCACAGTCGGGTCTTCCGCCACCGCCGCCGCCACACATGGTTGCGGCTTTTTTGACCAGGTTTCCGGCGTGGTTGCCCTTCTTGACGGCGTTGACACCGCAAGCGGAGGCAAACATCACCTTTCCGTCGGCGGTTGCAGACAGAAGAATGACCGCGTCGGGATTCTTTTCCCGCATCTGGTCGGCGACGGAACGCAAAAACGCCGCGTCACCGTCCACGGTACAGCAAATAAAGGGGGTGCCGTTGATCTCTTCCGCTTTTGCGAAGAGAGATTCCGCAAAGGCGGAGGCTTGCTTTTCATTCAATTCGGAAATCTGCTTTTGCGCCGATTTCAGATCGTTCATCACCGCTTCGCAACGGCCTTCCAGATCGGAGGCGTTGCCCTTCAATGCGGCGGCGGCGCGGTGGATAACCGCTTCTTTTTCCTCTAAAAGCGCCAGCACGTTCATCCCGGTGGCGGCTTCAATCCGGCGGACGCCGGCGGAAATCCCCGATTCGGACAGAATGTGGAATACGCCGATGTTGGACGTGTTTTCTACGTGAGTTCCGGCGCAGAATTCGGTGGAAATATCCCCCATCTTCACGACGCGGACTTCCCTTCCGTACTTTTCGCCGAACAGGGCGATGGCGCCGGATTTTTGAGCATCCTCGATGGACATCACGGTAGCGCTGACCGGGAGGGCGGAGAAAATATATTCGTTGACGATATCTTCGGTCTTTTTGATCTCTTCGGGGGTCATGGCGGCGAAATGGGTAAAGTCGAACCGCATCCGATGCTCGTCCACGTAAGAGCCTGCCTGCGCCACGTGATCGCCCAACACCTTACGAAGGGCGGATTGGAGCAGGTGGGCAGAAGAGTGATCTCTGCGAATGGCGGCGCGGCGAATGGAATCCACCGTCAGGGTAACGGTATCTCCCACCGAAATTGCCCCGTCGGAAAGGGTGCAAAGATGGAGATAAACGCCCTCGGTCTTTTTGGTATCGGTGACGTTGAGGACTACGCTGTCGGCGGTTGCCGTACCGGTATCCCCAACCTGTCCGCCCCCTTCTCCGTAGAAAACGGTACGGTCAAAGACGACGGTGCAATCGCCCTCGGAGACGGTCTGCACCGATTCGTCATCGACGAAAAGGGCAAGAACCTTCCCTTGGCAGGTGTCGGCGGTATAACCTACAAATTCGGTTTTATCCAAAGCGGTAATGGCGGATTTGGTGGCGTCGGACCAGCCGCTGACGTTGGCGCGGGCGGCGCGGGCGCGGGTCTTTTGCTCCTGCATGAGAGCGTCGAAGCCTTCTTCGTCCACCGCAAGTCCTTTTTCCTCGGCGATTTCCCGGGTCAGATCCATGGGGAAGCCGTAGGTATCGTAAAGCTTGAACACGTCGGCACCGGACAGGGTCTTCTCCCCTGCCTTGACCGCGTCCTGAACCAATTCGGAAAGAATGGAAAGCCCCTGGTCGATGGTAGCGTCGAAGCGTTCTTCTTCCAAGGAAAGAACCTTTTTGATGAAGGCAGCCTTGTCCTTCAATTCAGGATATGCGCCTTCGTTGTCCCGAATGACGACGTCGCACAATTCTCCGCCCAAAAATTCTCCGTCAATGCCCAAAAGGCGGCCGTGGCGGGCGGCTCTGCGGATGATGCGGCGGAGAACGTAGCCTCTGCCTTCGTTGGAGGGCAACACGCCGTCGCAGATCATAAAGGTGGAGGAACGGACGTGGTCGGTAATAATACGGATGGAAATATCGTCCTCTTCCCCGTCGCCGTAATTTTTGCCGGACAGCTTGCAGACGGTGTTCAGAATGTTGCGGATGGTATCCACCTCGAACATATTATCTACGCCCTGCATGACGCAGGCGAGACGCTCCAGCCCCATGCCGGTGTCGATGTTCTTCTGAACGAGGTCGGTATAATTGCCGTTGCCGTCGTTGTTGAATTGGGAGAACACGTTGTTCCAGATCTCCATGTACCGGTCACATTC
Organism: Clostridia bacterium; assembly: GCA_017623475.1. GTDB lineage: Bacteria > Bacillota > Clostridia > Oscillospirales > UBA644 > RGIG995. The sequence goes on from JAGAPC010000038.1 coordinate 53,985, forward strand.
GCAGCCGGGCTTACAGTCGGGAGAGCCGCAGCCGTATTTTTCCCCACGGTCAAAATAGATTTCGGAGCAGGGACCGCAAGGACCGGAGCCGTGCTCCCAGAAGTTATCGGCTTTGCCGAGACGGACGATGTGCTCTTCGGGAACGCCGATCTGATCCTTCCAGATGTGGTACGCCTCCTCGTCTCCCTCGTAAATGGAGGGCCAAAGGAGATCTTCGGGAATTTCCATAACCTTAGTCAAAAATTCCCAGGAAAAAGCAATCGCTTCTTCTTTGAAGTAATCGCCGAAGGAGAAATTCCCGAGCATTTCAAAATAGGTGCCGTGGCGGGCGGTTTTCCCCACGCGCTCCAGGTCGGGGGTGCGGATACATTTTTGGCAGGTGGTAACCCGACGGCGGGGAGGCTCTTCTTCCCCGGTAAAATATTTTTTCATCGGAGCCATCCCGGAGTTGATCAAAAGAAGGGATTTGTCGTTTATCGGAACCAGGGGGAAGCTGGGCAAGCGCAGATGCCCCTTGCTTTCAAAGTAAGAGAGGTATTTCTCCCGGATTTCGTTCAGACCCATGCTGTGCATTGTATTCGTCTTCCTTTCAAGAAGTAAAATTTTGAATTTATATCAAACGAAGCGGCAGATGTGACAAAATTCCGCATCGATTTTTTTCATCGCGTTTTGCGCCGTAATTTCATCGGGAAAAAGCCCGTACACGGCAGTACCGCTTCCCGACATTTCCGAGGCGATTGCCCCGGCGGCGGTCAGTTGTTTTTTTAACCGCAACACCGACGGACAGACCGTTTCGGTGGCGGCGGTAAGGTGGTTGGAAATATAGGGAGCAACCGATTCTCCCCGTTGCAGCGCAGAAAGAAACTTCGGCGTCATCAAGGGCGGGGAAGCCGAAAGTCCGTCGTAAAGACGATAGACCTCGGGGGTGGACGCGCCCTCGTCGGTTTTGGCAAGAAGAATTACGAATTCCGGCATCGGGCTTAACGGTGTAAGCAATTCTCCGACCCCCTCCGCCAGACACACGCCGCCCTTTAAGAAAAAAGGAACGTCCGCGCCTACCGAAAGGGCGATGGCTTGCACCCTCGGATCTTCAACAGAGATCCCGAAATGGCGGCACAAAAGCTTGATGACCGCCGCCGCATCGGAGGATCCGCCCCCCAATCCGGCGCAGGAAGGGATTCGTTTGATCAAGCCGATCTGAAAATCTCCGGAAAGAGACAATTCCTCCAAAAACCTTTTTGCGGCTTTGACGCAAAGATTTTTACCGTCGGTGGGAATCCGCGGATCGGAGCAGGACAGGGTAATTCCCTTTCCGCCCGGAGTAAGAGATACGGTGTCGGAAAGGGAAATTTCGGCAAAGACCGAGGAAAGGAGATGATACCCCCGCGCATCCCTGCCGGTCACGTCCAGGGTAAGATTGATCTTTGCGTAGGCTTCGATCTGCACGGTTATCCCTCCAATCGGGATATGAACCGCTTCAGACGATCCATCGCAATCTGCAGATGCTCCATGGAATACGCGTAAGAAACGCGGGCAAATCCTTCGCCGCTTTCCCCGAAAGCGCTGCCGGGAACCATAGCGACCTTTTCTTCCTCCAAAAACCGACGGCAAAACTCTTCCGAAGAAAGACCGAACCGACTGAAATTGGGGAATACGTAAAACGCACCGAGGGGTTCAAAGCAGGGAACGTTCAATTCCCGGAAGGTGCGCAGGAGGAATTTGCGGCGCATATTGTATTTTTCCCGCATCATTTTTACGTCCTCGTCCCCGTGCTCCAGCGCCTCAATGGCGGCTAACTGGCTGGTGGTGGGGGCGGACATGATGCCGAACTGGTGCAATTTTAACGCAGGACGAACCAATTCCTTCGGTCCGCACAGATACCCCATCCGCCAACCGGTCATGGCGTAGGCCTTGGAAAAGCCGTTGACCACGATGGTGCGCTCCTGCATCCCTTCAATGGAGGCAAAGGAAACGAGGGGCTCTTTGGCGTAACAAAGCTCGATGTAGATCTCGTCGGCGATGACGAAAATATCCGTTCCGCGCAACACCTCGGCGATGGCTTCGTAATCGGCTTTCGTCATAATTGCCCCGGTGGGATTGTTGGGGTAGGACAAAATCAGCAATTTCGTTTTGGGCGTAATGGCGGCGCGCAACGTGTCCGGCGTCAAACGGAACGCATCCTTTTCGTAGGTGGGAAGCGCCACGGGCACGGCGCCCGTCATCTGCGCCAGAGGCGCGTAACAGACGAAGCAGGGCTCGGGGATCAAAACCTCGTCTCCGGGACGGAGAAGGGTGCGCATGGCAACGTCGATCCCCTCACTGCCGCCGACGGTAACGATAATTTCCCCGTTGGGATCGTAAGTAAGCCCAAAGCGGCGGGACATATAGGAAGCGATGGAATTACGAAGGGGCACCAACCCCGCATTGGGGGTATAGGCGGTTCTGCCTTCGTTGAGATTCCGAATCCCCGCCTCCCGAATATGCCAGGGAGTTTTAAAATCCGGCTCCCCGATGCTCAAGGAGATCACGTCCTCCATCGACCCTGCAAGATCGAAGAACTTGCGGATTCCGGAGGGCTTGATATCCCGCGCGATGGGGTTCATCAATTCGTTATAATTCAAACTCATATCAAATTTCGCTCATCAGGCGGTGATCCTCGGAAGAAAGATCCATCATCACGCCCTTGTCCTTGTATTTCGTGAGAACGAAGTGGGTGGCAGTCCCGGTAACGCCGTCGATGACCGCCAATTTTTCCCCGACGAAGCGGGCGACGTCCCGCAGGGTCTTTCCTTCGATGACGACCATCAGATCGTAACCGCCGGACATCAGGTACAGATCCTGGACCTCCTCGTAGGCGCAGATCCGTTTTGCAACCTCTTCAAAGCCTTCTCCGTGGCGGATGTGGATTTTGATCTCAATGACGGCGCAGGTATGCTCCCGGTCGGTCTTATCCCAATTAACCAGGGCGTGATACCCGCGGATGGTTCCGTCTTTCTCCGCGGCGGCGATGATTTCAGCCACGGCGGATTCTTCCATATCCAAGGCGTCGGCAATATTCTTTGCGGTCAGCCGCGCGTTTTGCTCCAGGTAGTGAAGGATCTTTTCTTTCTCGTTCATACTTCGCATCTCACTTTCCAATTATTGGCAGGCATGCTTCAAGGCGTCAACCTTGTCGCACAGTTCCCACTTCACGCCCAGATCTTCTCTCCCCATGTGACCGTACGCCGCAAGGGAACGGTAGATGGGCTTCCGAAGATCCAGGGCTTCAATAATACCCTTGGGGGTCATATCAAAGACCTGATAGACCGCCTCGGTCAGCTTGTCCTCGGCAACGGTGCCCGTGCCGAAGGTATCGACCATGACGGAGACCGGCTCGGCAACGCCGATGGCGTAAGCCAGCTGAACCTCACAACGGTCGGCAAGTCCGGCGCGGACGATATTTTTGGCAATATAACGCGCCATATAGCAGGCAGAACGGTCCACCTTCGTGGGATCCTTCCCGGAGAAGGCGCCGCCCCCGTGACGGGCAGTTCCGCCGTAGGTATCGACGATAATCTTCCGTCCGGTCAGCCCCGTATCCCCTTGGGGACCGCCGACGACGAAATTGCCGGTGGGATTGACCAGGATCTTGGTATTTTCATCCAACAGATAATCGGGGATCGTGGGGGTGATCACGTGTTGAATCAGGTCGGCACGGATCTGCTCCAGAGTTGCTTCGGGAGAATGTTGGGTGGAAATTACGATGGTGTCGATGCGGACGGGCTTATCGTCCACGTATTCCGCCGTGATCTGGGTTTTGCCGTCGGGACGCAGATAAGAGAGCGTTCCGTCCTTGCGGACTGCCGTAAGGCGTTTGGCAAGCATATGGGCGTAATAGATGGGCAGGGGCATCAGGGTATCGGTTTCGTTACAGGCGTATCCGAACATCATTCCCTGATCGCCGGCGCCGTCCCGATCCACCCCCATCGCGATGTCGGGGGATTGACCGTCGATGGCGGAAAGCACGGCGCAGGTATCACAGTCAAAGCCGTATTTTGCCCGATCGTAGCCGATTTCCCGGATCACGCCCCGGGCGATCTTTTGAAAATCCACGTAGCAGGAGGTGGTAATTTCCCCCATGATGTTGACCAACCCGGTGGTAACGAAGGTTTCGCAGGCAACCCGGGCGGCGGGGTCTTCGGTGAGGATCGCGTCGAGAATGGCATCGGAGATCTGATCGCAGATCTTATCGGGATGCCCCTCGGTGACCGATTCGGAGGTAAACAGTTTTTTCATAAATATTCAGTCCTTAATTTTGTTATTCTTCGATAAAGAGAACGCCGAAGGTGTCCTTGCCGCAGTGAGAGGTTACGGTGCAGCCGGCGGTGGAGGTAAGAATTTCGGAGAAGATCCCCATATCCTCCAAGATTTGCTTGCCCTGGTTGGGAATGGTGTCTTCCACGCAGGAGGTGGTAAAATAGACGCGGTTTTTGCGCACCTTTTTATCCTTCAGTCGTCCGGCGATATAGGTTTCGTTGACCCGGGACAGATTTCCACGAAGATTTCCGGCGACGCCCAGCTTTCCGTCCTTCATTTCCAGGATCAGGCGAAGCTTCAAAAGGTTTGCCCCGAAGCGGACGACGGCGGGACAGCGGCCGCCCTTGACCATATATTCCAGATCTCCGAGAACGAAGGAGGCGTTCAGCTTATCCGCAAGACCGCGGCAGGCTTCCGCAATGGCGGCGGCGTCGGCGTTTTCCTCCCGCACCATTTCCGAAGCCTCGATGGCAAGCAGCGCCATGCCGGTGGAAAGGGTTTTGGTATCGACCACATAGACGTTGCCCACTTCTTCCGCCGCAAGGCAGGCGTTCTGATAGCAGGACGAAAGCCCGGAGCTGATGCTGAAATGGATGACGGCGTCGGCGTCCTTCAGTTGTTCGGTAAAGAACTCCTCAAACTCGATGGGCGGGATGGCGCAGGTCTTGGGAAGGATTCCGGTGCGGGCAACGAAATCGTAAATCCCCTGTGCGTCCAGATCAACGCCGTCGGTATGGGTCTCTTCTCCCAGCTGAACCTTCAAGGGAACCTTAACAATTCCGTAGGTCTGAAGCTGCTCGTCGGTCATATCAAGGGTACTTTCGGCGGTAATTTTAATTTTCATTGTAATATTTCTCCCTTCGGATTTTCACACCGGGAAGGTGCGGAAATCTATTAGATTATAATACTATATAGTATTATAACACATTTTTTTCATTTTGTAAAGAGAAAAAAGCGAAATAAATCAGAATTTCCGGAATTTTCACAATCGTAGGAAAAACTCGAAGATTACGGTAGGTTTTCCACAGGCTGTTTGGGGGTAAAACCCATGATAATACCAGGGTTTTCCATGTTGTCAACAGGGTTTTCCACGGTTTTATACCGTTTTGGTGTGGAGTACGCGGGAAATATTTTTGCATATATTTCCCATTTCGCCCCCGAAAGAAAAAGTTGGACAAACTTTATTTTTCCCCTTGTATCAACGGTTTGCGCGTTTCCATGAATTTTTTCGGAACATTTCCCGAAATTTCCCGAGGTGGGAAAAAGTGGTCAAATAAGCGGTTTTACACATTTTCCACAAGGTTTTCAACAGTTTTGAATATGCAACGGTGGAAAACCCTTCGGCATTTTGCACAAGAGCAAATTTTTCCCTATTTCATGGGATTTTTGTCGTTTTACGCCTCTGCGCACGAAGAGAAAACGCAAAAAAAATCCCCGACGGCATTTCAAAATTGTATGATTATTTTTATGCATTTCGGACGGCGGTAATCAATAATCGCTCTGCAACCCGATCCAATGCGGAAAAACAGGCTTGGGCGGGGGAAGAACGCCCGACAGAATTCCCCCAAAGATCCCACAGATCCTCCCGACGGCGGATCGGCGTTTCGTCCGGGCGAAAGGGGTCGCAGGACAGGAGCAACACCGATTGCTCCGCCGTTTTTCGTTCCGTTTTGCAAAGAGGGGAAAGCGTTGGAAATACGGAGAAAATTGCAGACGACACCTCGTACAGATCTTCCCGATTCACTGGGGTAATAAAATCCCGAAGCAGGTGAAGACACAGGGATTTATGGCGTTGATAGCAGGCGCTTTGAAGGCGTTGTATTTCTTCTTCCGAATCGGTCTGCGTTGCCTTGAGAAGAAATGCAAATTCTTCTTGTACCGTTGCATAAAAATAATTTTTTTTCATAAAAATACCTCCCCGGAAATTCTATGCTCCGGGGAGGTAAAACAGAAGAACTTTTTAATTGATGAGCCCCAAAAGTAACAAAAGGGGGCGGGCGGAAAAAAATCCGAGGATAAACAACGCGATTCCGAGCAAAATCAGCCACAGGGTGCGCTTTTTTCTTTCGGGAGACCGACGGAAGGACCATTGATTTCTCATACTTCGGGCACTCCGTCGGGGATCGCGTCGGGCTTCAGTCCGTCCAAGATAATCTTTCGGGGACATTTTGCGGCGCAGGTTCCGCATTGATTGCAGAGAGAATAATCGATGTGGGCAATATTATTCTCGAAGGTAATGGCGTTGTTGGGGCAGTTTTTCGCACAGATTCCGCAGCCGATACACCCCACCTCACAATGGGAACGCACCGTAACGCCCTTATCCTTGGATTTGCAGGCAACCCAATAGCGGGAATCAAAGGGCACCAATTCGATGAGATTTTGCGGGCAGGCAGAAACGCACATTCCGCAGGCACGGCAGTGGTCGTAATCCACGAACGCCGCACCGTTTTCCAATTTGATTGCGTTAAAGGCGCAGGCGTTGACGCAGGAGCCAAGCCCGATACAACCGTAGCTACATTCCTTCGGTCCGTTTCCGAGACGGGAAACGGAATGGCAGTCCGCCAAGCCCTGATAGAGGTATTTATAATTGGCGGTGGTATGGTTCCCGCTGCACATGACCTGTGCCCGCATCCGCGCCGTTTCCGTCACTTCAACGCCCATAATTCGGGCAATTTCTCCGTTTGCCTTGGCGTCGGCAACGGGGCAAAGACCTACCTGAACGCCCTCCTCCACGATGGCTTTTGCATAGGAAGAGCAGCCGGCGTAACCGCATCCGCCGCAGTTTGCTCCGGCAAGATACTCCGTAATCTCATCGATTCTCGGATCTTTTTCCACGGCAAATTTCTTTGCGGCAACGGCAAGCAAAAGACCGAACAAGAAGGCGATGGCGGCGAGAACAAGAACGGTCAGAGGGATTTCAAAATAAACGGGTAGAGATAAAATCATAAAAGCCCTCCTTTAAAAAGACAGACGCAGACCGCTGAACGCCAACGCCAAAAGACCGCCGGCAATCAGGGCGATGGGAACCCCTTGGAAGGGCTTGGGAATTTTTGCAAATTCGAACCGTTCCCGAACCAAGGACAACAGGAAGATCGCCAATAAGAACCCCAACCCCGCGGCAAAGCCGTAAACCACCGATTCGATGAAATTATAATCGTTCTGCACGTTGAGAAGGGCAACCCCCAAAACGGCGCAGTTGGTGGTAATCAGGGGCAAATAGATGCCCAACGCGGAGTACAGGGAGGGGATCGCCTTTTGCAAGAACATCTCGATCAGCTGCACGAGGCAGGCGATCAGAAGGATAAAGGCGATGGTTTCCAGATATTCGATCTGCAACGGCTTGAGAACGAAATAGTACAAAGGCCAGGTGAGGGCGGAGGCGATGGTCATGGTAAAGGTGACCGCAAGCCCCATTCCCACGGCGGTTTCGGTTTTTTGAGAAACGCCCAGGAAGGGGCAGATTCCGTAGAATTTAACGAATACGAAGTTTTCGATCAGCAGGGCGGTAATCGCCAGAAGAAAAATATTTGCCATAAATCAGTCCTCCTTCTTCCGACGGCTCTGCAGCCATTGAACCAGGGCGATCAATGCGCCCAGGATTAAAAATCCGCCCACGGGAGAGATGACCAGCACCGCGGGAGAAAAACCGGCGGGGGTTACCTTGATTCCGAACAACGTTCCGCTTCCAACCAGCTCACGAAGGGCGGAAATGACGACGAGCGCCGCCGTAAAGCCTGCACCCATGGCAAGTCCGTCCAAGACGGAGGGCAACGGCTCGTGCTTGGAAGCAAAGCTTTCCGCACGGGCAAGGATGATGCAGTTGACGACGATCAAGGGGATAAACAACCCCAAAGATTCCGCAAGAGAAGGAACGTACGCCTGCAAAATCATATCCACCACCGTAACGAAGCCGGCGATGATGACGATATAGGAGGCGATACGGATCTTGGACGGAATGTAATTCCGAAGCAACGAAATAAAGAGGTTGGAAAGAACGAGAACGAAGGTGACGCTCAAGCCCATCCCGATGCCGTTGATTACGGTGGTAGAAACCGCCAAGGTGGAGCACATCCCCAACAGTTGAACGAAGATGGGGTTTTGATCGAGAAGACCGTCTTTAAAAATCTTCTTTACGGAAAAAGTCTCTTTTGCCATAAATCATTCCCCCTTTCCTTCCAGGATCAGACTGCACACGGTTACGGCGGAACGAACCCCCGATTGGATGCCAACCGACGAAACGGTTGCACCGCTTACGATGGAAACGGAATCCAGGTTTCGGGAAGAAAGTCCCTTGAATTGGGGCAAAAACGCTCCGTTTTCATCCACGGCTTTCGAGCCGATTCCGGGGGTTTCCGATTGGGTTAAGATTTTGACGCCGGTGACGATCAGATCGGTATTTACGCCGACGATCATGGTCATTTCATCGTAGCCCTTGACGGTGACGTCGAAGCAATAGCCGGTTACGACGCCGTTCTCCTCCGCCCGATAAACGGCGGTGACGGTTTTGGCTTCCGCCTCGGGGATGGTAAAATCGGTCACCTCGGTAAAGGTACCGGAAAGCAGCTCTCCGCGGGCGGTCTCCCCTGCGATCCGTTGGCGTTCCGCGATGGTGTCCCGGGTCAGCATATTGACCAGAGAAAGCATCAGAACCACGGAGGCAACGAAGAGCGCGAGGCGGGATCCCAGCGATAAATATTGCTTCATGCGTTATCCCCTCCGATCCCGTAACGGCGCGGCTTGATATACCGATCCAGCGCCAGCGTAACGACGTTCATAATCAAAATGGAATAGCAGACCGCTTCGGGATACGAGCCGAAGGTGCGCAGCAGAACCGTAAGTCCGCCGCAGCCCACGGCGTAGATCACCTTCCCGAGACGGGAAAGGGGCGACGTGGTGTAATCGGTTGCCATAAAAACGGCGCCCAGCATCAATCCGCCGCTGAACAGCTCGTAGGACATATAGGTAAGATTGTCCATTCCGCCCGTGGGGAACAGATAGGTCAAAAGGGCGACGGTTCCCACGTAGCAGACGGGGATATGCCACTTGATGACCTTGCGGAAAAGAAGATACGCAAGCCCGACCAAGATCAGAAGCTTTGACGTTTCGCCCAGGCACCCGGGGACGTTTCCCACGAACAGATCCACGAGATCCAGATCGGGGACGATCCCCTGCTTCAAGCTCTTCAACGCCGTAGCCCCGGTGACCGCGTCAACGGAATCGGAGATCACGCCGTCGGTAAACATGGGCTCGCCGAAAATAAAGGAAAGATTTCCGTGGATCTTACTGAAGGGCTTGGTGTAGGTGGTCATGATCGTAGGCCACGAGAACAAAAATGCCCGTGCGGCAAGGGCGGGGTTGAGAAAATTCTTTCCCAATCCGCCGAACAAGCCTTTGACGACGACGATGGCAAAGAACGCCCCGACCGTGACCATCCAATAGGGGGTGGTTACGGGGAGGGTAAACGCCAACAACATCCCGGTCACGACGGCAGACAGGTCGCTGACCGTGTTTTTGCTTTTGGTCGCCCAATGGAACAGGCTTTCAAAGGCAATACAGGCGGCAACGGAAACCAACGTCAGCGTCAAGGCGCGGAATCCGAAAAAGATCACCGCCCCGCCCAGGGCGGGAAGCATGGCGATGATGACGTCGCGCATGATCGATTGGGTGGAATCCTTACTCCGATAATGGGGGGAAGAATTGACGAGGAATTGATTGGTACTCATTTCTTTGCTCCTTCCCTTGAAATCTGGCTTTTTGCCATGCGCATGGCTTGAACCAGATACAATTTTGCAGGACATACGTAGGCGCAGCAGCCGCACTCGATACAATCCTGGACGTTCAACGCCGCGCACTCGGAAAAGCGGTCGAGAACGGCGTTTTCATAAATCTTAGTCGGCTGCAGACGCATCGGACAAACCGAAACGCAACGGCCGCAACGGATACAGGTATCCCCATCGGGGAATGCCTCTTCCCCGCCCCGGGGAGCAAACGCCAACAGGGACGAGGTGTTTTTTACCACCGGAATATCCAGGGAATGTTGTGCCGTCCCCATCATCGGACCGCCGGTGACGATCTTATAAGGCTCTTCCGTGAAGCCGCCGCAATGACGGAACAGCTCCCGGTAAGAGGTGCCGATCCGAGCCAACAGATTGGCGGGGTTCGCCACCGCAGAGCCGCTGACGGTCACCACCCGTTTGATCAGGGGTTGTGCCCGGTAAATAGCGCGGTACAGAGACGCGCAGGTATCGACGTTAAAAACGGCGCAACCGATATCCATCGGAAGCTTTCCCGGAGGAACCTCCCGACCGGTTACGGCGCGGATCAACTGCTTTTCTCCCCCTTGGGGGTATTTGGTGGGCAATTCCAACACCGTAATGCCCGTTCCGTCGGCGGTGGCGCGCAGGGTGGCAAGGGCGTCGGGCTTGTTATCCTCCACGCAGATAACCACATCGTCCACGCCGAGACAATGGCGGATCAATTCCGCGCCGGTAACGATAAACCGGGGGTATTCCACCATCGCCCGATGGTCGGCGGTGATAAAGGGCTCACATTCGCAACCGTTGATGATGACCGACGTGACCTTCCGATCAATGGCGGTACGCAATTTTGCGTGCAACGGAAACGCCGCGCCGCCCATCCCCACGATGCCCGCTTCCCGAGCAAGGGCGATGATCTGATCCGGCGTAACGTCGGTGACCTCCCCGGTATAGGGTTCGATTTCGATCTGTCCGTTGGTTCCGTCGTTTTCGATCACCACGGAAAGAACCTTGATCCCCGATACGTTCCAGCGGGGCTCGATTGCCTTAACGATGCCGGGAATACTTGCGTGGATCGGAGCGCAAAGCCCCTCCTGGCAATCCCCGATCTTCTGACCTTCCACCACCCGATCGCCCACCTTAACCAAAGGCTGGCAGGGAACGCCGATATGCTGAGACAGGGGGATTACCACCGTCTCCGGCTGCGGAAGGTTGCTGACGATAACGCTGGCGGCGGTTCTTTCTTTCTGATAATCCGGATGGATTCCGCCGCGAAAGGAAAACGCCATGCTGATATACACCTCTCTTATTCTTCAAACCGACCGAATATTTACCCTCAAATCGGGCGGTTTATATACATAGTTACCAATAATACTATTATATAACAAAACTCGGAATCTGTCAAGGGGCAAATTTCGGGAAAAAAGGGAAAAACCCCGAGAGATTATCTCGGGGCAATCCGGCGTCCGGCTTCGGTAAAAACGATGGAAATATCTTCTGCAAAGGCTTCCTTCAACGCGCAAAAGGCAGGCTCTTCGGCAGTCATGGAAAAGATGACGGTATCGGAAAAGGAACGGTCGTTGATGGGGATCTCCAATTTTTCCGCGTGGTAGGTGACGGTTCCGGTTTTGGAATAGGGGAAGGATACGGTGAAATCAATAAATTCTACGGCTTCGGTTTTTTCCGCAGCCTCCAACGCACCTGCCGCCGCCTTGGCGTATGCCCGAACCAATCCGCCTGCACCCAGCAGAATTCCGCCGAAATGGCGGGTGACGACCACCGTTACGTCTTCAAGTCCGTTTTTCTGTATGGCGTTCAGGGTGGGGGCGCCTCCCGTTCCGGAGGGTTCTCCGTCGTCACTCATACGCACGGTTCCGTCGTGGATCACGTAGGCAAAAACGTGGTGGCGCGCCTCCGGATCGGCAGCACGAACCCGGGCAACGGCGTCTTTCGCCTCTGCCTCGGTGGGGGTATAAAAAACTCTGCCGATGAATTGGGATTTCTTTTCGGTAAATTCAAATTCCGCATTTCCGCGGACGGTGAGATAACCCATACGATCTCTCCTGAAAAGGTTCTTTTTTCCATTGTACCATATTTTTAACGAAATTTCCAGCAACTTTATTTTAAATTTCGGTAAAATTTCTTGCAATTTTTCTCCGCTTGTGATATAATAAGAGAGAATATGCTGGGAAAGGGGAGTTTTCGGAATCTTCCGCGACGGTTATACGGGCGGCGATTTTGAGCAATCGGTATGAATTTTACAGGCTTTTACGGAAACGAACCGATCAAAAAAATCTTGAACACCCATCCCTTCCACGCGTATCTCATTGAAGGACCGAAGGGATCGGGGAAGCACACCCTTGCGGATCTGATCACCAACGCCTTGATCTGCGACGGAGAGAATCCCCCCTGCGGAGTCTGCCGACAATGCTACAAATTTCGGGAGAAATGCCATCCGGATCTCATCGAGATCCCGGCGGATATCCCCGTGGATGAATTGCGTCAGCTCTTGGCGGGCATCGTCCTTTCCCCCAACGACGCAAAGCACAAGGTGTATCGGATCGACGGGGCGGAAAAGATGCTTGACGCGGCGCAGAATCTGTTGCTGAAAACCCTGGAAGAACCGCCGGAATACGCCGTATTCCTGTTGCTTTGCACCACGAAGGAAGGGGTGCTGGAGACGGTTCGCTCCCGCTGTCAGACCTTATCGTTGGCGCCGCTGCCCGAAGAAGTCATTCGGGAGCATTTCGTCAAAGCCTTCGGAGGCTATGATGAAAAGGCGAAAAACGCCGCCTTGCTGTCCGCCGGTTTTTTGGGGAAAGCGCTGGAAATCTATCAATCCTCGGAGGGCGAATACGCGGAAAAAAGTAAGGTATTGGAAAAAGCGTTACGGGAAAACGATCCCATTACCGTCTTCCGTATTTTTTCCTTTAAAGAGAGAGAAGAATTGGTCGCGTTTTACAACGCCTTTTCCCTCCACGTAAAACGCCGCCTTCGGGAAAGCGAAGGGAACGAACGGCTGTTTTTTGCCGATCTTGCAAGGCTTTGGGACGAAGCAGGAAAGGGAATGCAGACCAACGTAAACGTAAAATTTTGGAACACGAATCTTGCGCGGCTCTGCCGAAAAGCAAGAAGATCATTTTAAACAGAAAGGATTGCTCCAATGATCGAAATCATAGGAATCCGCTTCCGCAACGCAGGAAAAATTTATTATTTTGCGCCCAACGGCATCACCGCCCTTCCTGGGCAAAAGGTCATCGTTCAGACCGTCCGTGGAATTGAAATCGGCACCGTCGTTTTGGGAAATAAAGAAATTGACGAATCCAAAAATATCAAGGACCTGTCCCCCGTTCTTCGCCTGGCAACGGAAGAAGATCTGAAACAGGATAACGAAAATCGGAAAAAGGAAAAGAAGGCCTTCGACGTTTGCGTGGACAAGATCAAGCAGCACGGTCTTGACATGAAGCTGATCAACGTGGAATACACCTTTGATTGCTCGAAGATCGTATTTTGCTTTACGGCGGACGGTCGCGTGGATTTTCGGGAATTGGTCAAGGATCTGGCAGGGGTATTCAAGACGAGAATCGAGCTTCGCCAGATCGGAGTTCGGGATCAGACCAAGTCGGTGGCAGGGCTGGGCTTGTGCGGACGGCAGGTATGCTGTGCCTCCTTCTTGTCCGATTTTGATCAGATCACCGTAAAAATGGCGAAGGATCAAGGATTATCCTCCTCTCCCCAAAAAATTTCCGGTCCCTGCGGAAAGTTGATCTGCTGTCTGTCCTTCGAGCAGAAGGCTTACGAGGAAGATTACAAGGAACTGCCCCGCATGGGCTCTTACGTCAAAACGCCCAACGGATGCGGAACCGTATGCGAGGTCAACGCCTTAAAGCAGGGCGTGCGGGTGCGGCTGGAGGACAAACCCACCGAGCCGCCGGTCTTCTATAAAAAAGAGGAAATTTCCTCGCCGGACGGAGATGAATCTCCCAAGCCGGCAGCACCGGTAACGCCGGAGGTCTCCGAAAAATCCGATGCGGAGCAACCCCAAAAGCCCAAGAAAAAGAAAAAGCATTTCTACAATAAAAATAAAAAGCCTCAACAGAAAAATCAAAACAAGCAATAAAACAGGAAAACGCCATAGATTCATCTCCGTGAGTCTGTGGCGTTTCTTTTTTTTTAAGCATAATCTCCCGATGCACCTTTTTGCGGCAAAAAACTATGATGATATAGGACGGCTTTTTTATTTTCCGAAATTTGGGTTGATTAAAATCCGAGGAAACGGAGGAAAATAATACTGTCCCAAGGATTTGAAAAAGAAATTACATGGAAAATCATAGGAGGATCAAGGAATGCCGCTGATTCGTCGAGGAGATATTTATTATGCGGATTTAAGCCCGGTGGTAGGATCGGAGCAAGGGGGAATCCGACCGGTTTTGATCGTTCAGAACGACGTGGGCAACAAGCACAGCCCCACGGTCATCGCCGCCGCCATTACCAGCCGGATCAACAAAAACCGATTACCTACCCACATTGAGGTCGATGCCCGAAATTACGGTCTTGCAAGGGATTCCATTATTCTGTTGGAGCAGATTCGGACGTTAGACAAGCGCCGATTAAAGGAACGGATGGGGCATTTGGATCGGGATGCGATGGATCGGGTCGATCGCGCCATTTCCATCAGCTTTGGGCTGGAAACCTCTCCCCTTTCCCGGGAAGAACGAAACGCATAAAAGAGAAAACCGCCGGATTTCCGGCGGTTGTTCTTATGTGGGTTCCATCAGCAGCAGCGGTCGTTGTCGCATCCGCAGCCGTTGTTGCCGTAAACGGCGAAGATAATAACGGCGGCGATAAGGACGGTCCAGAAATAGTAGTTGGTGTTGCAATTCATCATAAGAAAGCCTCCTTGAATTCCAGGGGATTCTCGATCCCACTGTTCATGCCATCTTATGCGCGGGGAAAAAAATGTGTGAAATCAATCGGAGGTGCGGATTACGGCGACCCGTCCCGCTTCGGCAGAGATCCTTGCCCGTTGCGAGCAGATCTCGTTACTGACCGCCAAGGGGAAATCGTAGGTCAAAACGGCGTTGCGAAGGGGATATTTAAACCCTTCCAGCGTCACGCCCCTGACCTCCGGAGTCAGAGCTAAAAGGGAAAGATACGAGGCGGTGCCGCGGGTGTATTCTTTGGAAAACGGAGCCTTCAGAACCTCAATCGACTGTTGTCCGTCACTCATGGAGGCTTCCGCCCCGTGGGAGATCAGAAAATTCAAGGTCTGAACGGCGCCGAGGGTGTGATCTAACCGACCGCCGATGCCCCCGGCGATCAAAAACTCCCGAACGCCCCGATCCAGCCCAAGACGGGCGGCGAACATGGCGTCCGTATCGTCCTTTTCCGCAGGAAGACGGATGATTTCGGCATGAGTCGGCAATTCCCCCGAATAAGAATCAAAATCCCCCAATACGATCGACGGCGTAACTCCGCAGCGGCGGGCGTATTCCAACCCGGAATCGGCGCAGACGATCACGTCGTCGGGGCGCAGCTGCCCGGGGGGAAGGGTGGATTTTGACCAACAGAAAATAACCCATCTCATTTGGCTACCTCCCATAGACGCAGGGGACCGATCTCCTCGTACATCCGAAGATAATTTTCATATCGGGAACGGGGAATTTTCCCCTCGTCCGCCGCGGCACGGACGGAACAGCCCTTTTCCTTTCCGTGGGCGCAATCCCGAAAATAACATTCCCCCAAATAGGGTTCGAATTCCGGGAAATAATCGGACAAAAAAGAACGGTCGTACAAGCCGCAGGGGGCAAATTCCAACTCGGAAAAGCCCGGGGTATCTGCCAAAAAGCCCCCTTCAAAGGGGTATAATTCCACCGCGCGGGTGGTATGTCTTCCCCGCTGCAATTTTCGGCTGATCTCCCCCGTTTGGCGGAGGAAATCCGGAGCAAGGGCGTTCATCAAGGTCGATTTTCCCACGCCGGAAAGTCCGGCAAAGGCGCTGATTTTATCCTTCATCAAAGCCCGAAGCGTATCTACGTTTTCCCCGGTTTTTGCGCAAACCGAGAAGCAGGGATATCCGATGGAGGAATAAATATCACGCACCGACAAAGGATCCTCCAGGTCGGTCTTATTCAAGACCAAAATGGGAGAAACCCCACAATGTCGGGCGATTACGGTAAGCTTATCCAGCGTATAAAGGTTCGGTAAGGGATCGGTCAGAGCGACGACGATCACCAGCTGATCGATATTTGCCACGGCAGGGCGGGGCAGTACGTTGCGGCGGGGGAGAATTTTGGTGATCACGCCGTCGGAAAATTCCACCTGATCCCCGACGTACAGAATATTGCGATCCCGCTTCAATCCGCCGCGGCCGCGACATTCATAGATCTGTCCGTCCCGAAAGACCTCGTAAAGCCCTCCGAGTCCGCGAATTACGATTCCTTCCATATTATCCCGCAGACCCCGTTCCCTTGCTGACGGTGATGGTGATGGTTTCGGAAAGAGAGACCACCGAATCTGCCGGCACCGATTGAGAAATAACCTGTCCTTCGGGAACGTCGTCCTTTTGAACCTCGTTGATGGAAACGGAGGTCAATCCCTTTTTATAAAGCGCGGTAATGGCGGTTTCCTTGGAAGATCCGATCAAATTGGGCATGATCGCCTCGGTGATGGCGGCGCGGACGTTGACGTAAATCGTGACGGTCGTACCCTCGGTCACCTCGGTGCCTTCCGCCGGCTCGCACCGCAAAACGACGCCCTCGTCCAGGGCAACGTTGCCTACCTCGGTCTTGCGCAGGTATGTCAATCCTGCGTTTTTCAGCGCGGCGATGGCTTGATTTTCGGTTTTCCCGGAGATCTCCGGAATAACGATATTTCTGCCGCCCTTACTGATGACGAGGGTAATTTCCGACCCGGAAACCACCGATTCTCCGTAGGTGGGGGATTGCTCCAAGACGATCCCCTCCTCCACGGCGTTGTCAAATTCATATTGAAGGTTGAATTTAAAGTTTTTTGCCACCTCGTAGCTTGCCTCAATATCGTCGTAGGACATCCCGACGTATTGGGGAACGTTGACGTATTCCTGGTACAGATTGGAGACGACGGCAACCATCAATCCGACGCCCGAAAAGACCAGCAACGCGGAAAGCAGAAGGGCGCAGATCACCGAAAGCTGATTGTTGCGGGCAAACACGTAGGTATCGTCGTCTTCGGGATAAAGGGCGCGGAAAAATCCCGCAATTCCCTTGCGTTTTTTCGTATTCTTCCCCGGAACGCGGTATTCCTTCGGATAGGGGAACAGGGCGTCGGGATCTGCCTCCAGAGCTTCCAGATCGTTGAGCATTTCCGTAGCGTCCTGATACCGTTGGGAGGGATTTTTCGCCATAGCGCGGAAGATGACCTGCTGGAATCCGATGGGCAATTCCGGAATCAGCTTACAGGGAGGATACGGAGGCTTTTCCACCTGCATCCGAGCAACGTCCACGGGAGAGGGGGCGTCGAAGGGAAGCTTTCCGGTAAGCATGGCGTACATCATAACGCCCACGGAATAAAGGTCGGATCGGTTGTCGGTAACGTCGCCCTTTGCCTGCTCGGGGGAAATATAATGTACCGATCCCACCGCCTCGTCGGAGATGGAATCGTCCTCAAAGCTGGGCACCGTGGCAATTCCGAAATCGGTGACCTTTACCGTGGCATCGGACAAAAGAAGAATGTTTTCGGGCTTGATATCGTGATGCACCACGCCACGCTCGTGGGCGTGGGACAGGGCGCTTAAAATCTGACGAAGATAGTGGATAGTCTCTTCGGGAGAAAGGGTGCGCTTCTGATCCATCCGATCCTTCAGCGTAACGCCGTCCACGTATTCCATGACGATATACTGCAGGCGTCCCTCGAAATTTACGTCGCAGACGTTAACGATGTTGGGATGGGACATCAGGGCGATGGCGCGGGATTCGTTATAAAAACGGCGGCGGGACTCCTGATCCCCCAGACGGTCGGCGCGCAGAACCTTCAGAGAAACCTCCCGTCCCTCCAAAAGATCGTGAGCACGGAAAACGACGGACATTCCGCCGACCCCCAAGGTATTCCGAATCTGATAGCGATTGTTGACAATACTTCCGATCAGCTGTTTCATTTCAGGCTCGCCTCCGTTTCATCTTCATACAAAATCCCGACGGTGATATTGTCGGGTCCTCCCCCTTCCAGGGCTTTGGAAATCAGCGCCGAAGCGAGGTGTTCGGGGGGATTTTCCCGAAGGATCTCCGACAGTGCGGCGTCATCCACCGGAACGGTCAAGCCGTCGGTGCAAAGTAAAAATAGGTCTCCGCTGCGAAGATCGGAAAAGACGATCTCCGGCTGGGAATCCTCCGCGTACCCCAGGGTGCGGGTAATCACGTTGCGGCGGGGATGCTTTTGACTTTCTTCCGCGGAAATCTCTCCCCGATCGATCATTTCCTGCACCAGGGAATGATCCTTGGTCAAACGGCGGAGCGTTCCGTTGCGGTACAGATAGGCACGGCTGTCCCCCACGTGGGCGATACAGACCTTTTTCCCCAAACGGACCGCCAGCACGACCGTAGAGCCCATGCCGGCAAATTCGGGAGATTCCGCGCCGGTTTGTGCGATCAGCAGGCTGACCCGGGCGATGACGTCCGAAAGGATCGATTTTAATTCCTTGGTTCGCACGGACGGAGTCAGACGATGGGTTAAAAGCTCGTAAAAGCCGCGCACGGCAATCTCCGAAGCCACGTTTCCGCCTCGGTGACCGCCCATACCGTCACAAACGACCAAAAACTGCACGTCGGAATTCAGCCGTCCCTGACAGAAGGCGTCCTGGTTGGAGGCGCGCTTTTTTCCCACGTCGGTCATCACGTAAGATTTCACGGTAAAAGATCCCTTTCTTTCTTGAGAAAATCAGAGGAAAAATCAGTTTTTATGCTCTCGTTCGAAGCGAGCGCGTAATTGTCCGCAGGATGCGTCGATATCCTTGCCCAATTTTCGGCGGCAGGTTACGTTGATCCCCTGCTCGGACAAAAGAGAAGAAAAACGGCGGATCCGATCGGGGGTGGAGGGTTGAAAATCCCGTTCGTCCACGTGATTCATGGGAATCAAATTGACGTGCGCCAATTTTCCCTTCAGGCGGCGGGCAAGCAAACGGGCGTGGTCGGGGGTATCGTTGACCCCGTTGATCATGATGTATTCGTAAGAAATGCGGCGGCCGGTGGCGGCAAGATAGCGGTCGCAGGCGGCAAGCAATTCCTCCACGGGATAAGTACGGTTGATCGGCATGAGAAGGTTTCTCGTCTCGTTATCAGGAGCGTGGAGAGATACCGAAAGGGTGATCTGCAAATTCTCCGCCGCCAAGCGGTCGATCTTGGGAACCAAGCCGCAGGTGGAGACCGAAATATGCCGCTGGCTCATGCCAAACCCTTTGGGAGAAGTGAGATTTCGGATAAAGGTGACCAGGTTATCGTAGTTATCCAGGGGCTCGCCGACCCCCATGACCACCACGTGGGAGACCGGGTCGGTACGGTTGATATAGGTGATCTGGGCAAGCATCTCCCCTGCCGTCAGATTCCGAACCCTTCCTTTCAAGGTCGAGGCACAGAAGCGGCACCCCATATTGCACCCGACCTGAGACGAGATGCAGACGGAATTTCCGTGCTCGTACCGCATCAGAACCGTTTCCACGTGATTTCCGTCGGCAAGACGGAAAAGATATTTTTTCGTGCCGTCCGACGACCGGCTGCACGCGGCTTGCTCTACGGTGGCAAGGGTACAGGTTTGGTTTAATTTTTCCCGAAGATCCTTGGACAGATCGGACATTTCGTCAAAGGACGAAACGCCCCGTGCCAGCCAGCGGTAAATCTGTCCGCCGCGAAAGGACGGAAGCCCGAAGGCTTGGACCGCTTCGGTCAAGGATTCCAAGGTGAGGGATGAAAGATCGATCTTTTCCAAATTTTATCTCCTGCGCCGATTTCCGGAAATGATGATAAGGTAACGGAACAGCTGCAACAACGAGGTAAGAAGGGCAACGACGTAGGTCATGGCGGCGGCGGTAAGAACCTTTTTTGCCCCGGCAAGCTCCTCCTCGTCCAGATATCCCCCCTCCAGCACGGCAAGGGCGCGGTTGGAGGCGTTGAACTCCACCGGGAGGGTGACGAGCTGGAACAACACCGTAACTCCGAACAGAACAACGCCTGCAAGGGCGACGATTTCGCTCAACAAAAGCCCGATAAAAATCAAGATCCAGGAAAAGGTGGAGGCAAAATTGGTGACCGGAACGAGGGCGTTGCGGAATTTGATGGGGGCGTACCCCTCGTGATACTGAACGGCGTGCCCCGCCTCGTGGGCGGCGATGCCCAGGGCAGAAACCGACGTGGAATCGAAAACTCCGCCCGAAAGCCCGATATATTTTTCCTTGGGATTATAGTGGTCGGAAAGATTTCCGGGGATTTTTTTGACCGTTACGTCGTAGATCCCGTTCGCCTGCAAAATCTGCTCGGCGATTTGCGCCCCGGTCATTCCCCTGCGGGTGAGCACCTTGGAATATTTTTTGTAATTGGACTGCACCGCAGCGGATGCGACGGCGGAAAGGATCACGATCGGCAGCATCCAGATCAGATAGCCGCCGTAGCCGGAATAGTAAAACGATGCAAGCATAGAAAACCTCTTATTCGAATCGGTCGTTGCGGTTTCCCGCACAAAAGCTTTCCCCGGACATGGGCTTTTTGCCCTCGGGCTGAACGGTTTTGAGGCGGATTCCTCCGTCGGAGACCTTGATGATCAAGTGCTTTTTATCCACGATCGTGCCGTTGGGCGCGTCCCATGTACCGTCGATGGGCTCGGATTCCAGGATCTTGACGTTTTTCCCTCCGCAAAGGGCGAAGGCGCAGGGATCGGGAGCAAGCCCCCGAATTCGGTTGTGCAACGCCATTTTTCCCAGGTTAAAATCCAACCTGCGGGTTTCCTTGGTAATCATGGACGCGTAGCAGGTCTCCCCCGTTTGAGGAATTCGGGGGGCAGTACCGGAAGAGATCACGGCGACGGTTTTGACTAAAAGCTCGCCGCCGATCTGAGCCAGACGGTCGTGAAGAAGCCCGAAATTATCCTCCGGAGTGATGGGAGTGGGTGCCTTCAAGATCATATCCCCCGTATCCAGCCCTTCGTCCATATACATGGTGGTAACGCCGGTTTCGGTCTGTCCGTCGATCAGCACGTGGTTGACCGGAGCAGCTCCGCGGTACAGGGGCAACAGAGAGCCGTGGACGTTGATGCAACCCAATTTCGGGTAATGCAAAACGTAGGGCGGAAGAATTTTTCCGTACGCCACGACCACGATCAGATCGGGGTTCAATTCCTGTAATAACGGTAAAATCGCCTCGTCCTTTAGTGTCTCCGGAGTTTCCACCCGGTATTCTTTTTCCAAGGCAAATTCCTTAACCGGGGTGCAGGTCATTTTGTATCCGCGCCCCTTGGGTCGGTCCGGCTGGGTAATCACGCAGCACACATCTGCCCCGGAATCGTGAAGCGCCCGAAGGCTTTCCACGGCGAAGGGAGAGGTTCCCATAAATAAAATTTTCATAATCGTCCTCAATCGTCAATTTGAACGTATTCGGTGACCCGTTCCCGATACAGATGACCGTCCAAATGATCCACCTCGTGGCAGAAGCAGACGGCGACGATGCCGGTACGGGTATATTTGACCGGGTTGCCGTATTCGTCTTGCGCTTCCACGGTGACCTTGGCGGGGCGGAGGGTTTTCCCCCAAACGCCGGGAACGGAAAGACATCCCTCCGTGGGGGTTTGGGTTCCTTCCGTATGGGTGATGACCGGGTTGACGAGAACCAACACCTCGTCGTCATCGTCCAGCACCAGAACCAGCCGCTTCAAAATACCCACCTGGGGGGCGGCAAGCCCTGCGCCGTTGGCTTTTGCAAGGGTGTCCTTCATATCCTGCACGAGGGTGCGGAGACGGTCGTCAAATACGGTAACGGGACGGCAAACCTTGGTTAAGATTTCGTCCCCTTCTTTTACGATGTTACGGATTGCCATAGTGTTAACTTCCTTTCCGGAAAATCAGAGAATATTGACGGGATTCATATCTGCGGTGATTGTCACGTCCCGGTTTTCCTTCCGGGAACGGAACTGATCGAGAAGGTCGGAGATCATCTGCCGCTGCGGGCGGGTATCCTTGCATTTCATCAGCACCCGAACCCTGGTTTTTCCCCCGACGAGGGGGACGGCGGTCACTTTGGGAAGAATCAAACGAACGGGGAACGATTCGGGATCGTCCTTGGTCTTTTTCCGAACATCCTCGGAAAAATCGTTGGCGGCGCGAAACGCCTCGGACTCCGTATCCGCAAGAAAACAAAACTGACAAAGATCGCAATAGGGCGGGTACAGAAGAGATTTGCGAAGCGCCATTTCTTCCCGATAAAATTTTTGATAATCCTGCGCAAAGGAATAGTGCAGAACGTAGTGGGCGGGGGAATAGGTCTGAACCACGGCTCTCCCCTCCTTGTCCGCCCTGCCGGCGCGCCCGACCACTTGGGTGAGCAGGGAAAAGGTTTTTTCAAAGGCGCGGAAATCCGACGTATAAAGCGACATATCCGCATTCAGAACACCCACCAGGGTAACGTCGGGGAAATCCAGCCCCTTCGTAATCATCTGCGTGCCGAGAAGCACGTCGTATTTTTTATCCCGAAAATCGTTTAAAATTCCCTCCCGGGTGTATTTCCCGCCGACGGTGTCCGCGTCCATACGGCAGACGCGGATTCCCGGGAACAGGCGTTGTAATTCTTCCTCCGCCTTTTGGGTTCCGACTCCGCTGTAAAGAAGGCGTTTTCCGCCGCAAGAGGCGCAGGTGGAGAGGTATCCGGTGGAATATCCGCAATAATTGCAGACCACCCGATTGTTGTAGGAATGATAGGTCATGGCGATGCCGCAATGGGGGCATTTGACCACCGTATTGCAGGAGGTACAGGTGATGTGGGATTGATATCCCCGGCGGTTCATAAATAAAATGGTCTGCTCTCCCCGGGCAAGGTTCTTTTCCAGCTCCAGCCCCAGGGTTTTGCCGATGCAGGAACGGTTGCCGGACATCATTTCCCGACGGAGATCCGCCACCAAAACCTTCGGCAACGGCTTTCCGTTGAAGCGCTCGGTCAGTTGCTCAAACCCGATTATTCCGTTGGTTGCACGGTAATAGCTTTCAAAGGAGGGGGTGGCAGAGGCGAGCAGTAAAAGTCCCTTCCCCAGCGCAACCCGATAGGCGGCAACCTCCCTGGCGTGATAGCGGGGAGACGCTTCGGATTTGTAGGTATGCTCCTGCTCCTCGTCGATGATAAACAGAGATCCCTCGGACACCGGCGCAAAGACGGCAGATCGGGTTCCGATCACGACCTTGGCTTCCCCGGAACGGATCCGACGCCATTCGTCGTGGCGCTCGCCCATGGAAAGTCCGCTGTGGAGCACCGCCAGAGATTGACCGTAATGGGCGTAAAGCCGATTGACGATCTGCAGGGTCAGAGAAATTTCGGGAATCATCAAAACCGCCTGCTTGCCTTGGTTCAAAGCCTCGTCAATGAGACGGATAAAAACGTGGGTCTTTCCGCTTCCGGTAACGCCGTAAAGCAGGTGGGTTTTTCCGCTGTTGAGATCGGAAATCAGCCGATCGGCGGCAACGGTCTGTTCTTCGTTAAGAACCACCTTGGGGGGTGTTTCGGGAATGGGGCGGTCTTTTAAGGGATTGCGGAGAACCTCGGCTTTTTCCAGCAGGATCAAGCCCTTTTTGGCAAGGGTTTTTACGACCGATTCGCTTACTCCCGCCATGTAGGTCAGCTCCTTGACGGTCATCTGCCCCTCTTCCAGCAAAAAGCCCAAAACGTCACAATGCTTGCGGTTCGTATAATGGGCTTCCATATAGGCGGCGGCAGCGCCCTCGTCGGGAACGGAGGCTGACATCACGGACTTTGCAGATCCGCCGAAGACCCCCGTGGGCAACAGGCATCGGGCTGCCTCAAACCAGGTGCAAAAGTACCGATCCCGCAGATAGCGGATCAGAGAAAGTGCCTCGGAGGAAAGATAACATTCCCCCACCGAAAGCACGGTTTTTAGTTTTTCCGGCGGCGTTCCGTCCTTGGGGGCATCCCCCAAAATCACGCCCCGAACCGGGTGATTTCCACGACCGAAGGGCACGGTAACGACACTGCCCACGGGGGCAGAAACGCCCTCGGCAAGCAGATATTCGTACAGTTTATCCGCAGAACGGGGAATCCCCTCTACGGCAACGCCCACAGAGATCATGGTAAAAGCTCCCGAAAAAAATTATTCGCCGATTTGAGATTCGTCGCCCTCGCAATAAACGGCTTTGCCCTCCGCAAAGGCGTTGACCGCCATTTTAATGGGCTTTTCGGAAAGACGTTCCTTGCTGTTGTTGGCGCGCTCCGCGATGGTGCGGGCTTCCTTTGCCACGGCGATGACCAAGGAATAACGGCATTGTTTTTCTTCTTTGATGAGATTGCTGACTGCAGGGTAAATCATGATGTATGCTTCCTTTCAGAAATGAAAATCAAAAATTAAAGATCGGCGGTTTCGGCAAGATAGATCCGGTTCAATTCTTCCCGGGCTTCTGCCAAATCGTCGTTGATTACGGTGTACTGATAATCGCCCTTGTGGGTCAATTCCTCCTCCGCCTGACGGAGCCGGCGGAGAACCACGTCCTCCGCTTCGCTTTTCCGACCCCGGAGACGTTGTCCGAGAAGCTCCAGAGACGGCGGAGAGATAAATACGGTAACGGCGTCGGGATATTGGGCGTAGGCGTCCTGCATCCCTTGGGTTTCGATTTCCAGAATCACGCTGCGTCCGGCGTTTAACGCGTCTTCCACCGGCTTGCGGGGAGTTCCGTAGATGTTGCCGCAATAACGCTTGTACTCGATAAAGGCGTTTTCGGAAATCATTTGCTCGAATTTTTCGTGGGTCAGAAAATAGTAGTGAACGCCGTCCTGCTCCAACCCCTCCCGGGGTGCCCGGGTAGTGGCGGAAATGGAATAAAACACGTCGGGGTGGCGTTGCAAAAGATCGGAAAGAAGGGTTCCCTTTCCGCTGCCGGAGGGACCTGAAATGATAAACAAACGGGGTCTGCTCATGCCTCTTCTCCTTCCGAATCGTCGTGATCCAAGGGATTTACCGCACCGGGAACGCGGTTGACGATGGTTTCGTGCTGAAGGGCGCTTAAAATTACGTGACCGCTGTCAGTAATGACCACGGCGCGGGTGCGGCGTCCGTAGGTGGCGTCCACCAAGGTCCCCTTATCACGGGCGTCCTGCACCAGGCGCTTGATGGGGGAAGAATCGGGAGAAATGATGGCGACGATGCGATTGGCGGCAACCACGTTGCCGAATCCGATACTGATCAACTGCATAACGACTCCCCCTTACTCGATATTCTGAATCTGTTCCCGAATCTTTTCGATGAGAGATTTCATCTCAATGGCGATGCGGGTGACGTCCAGATCCCCGATTTTGGATGTGAGGGTGTTCACTTCCCGATTTAATTCCTGCACGATAAAATCCATTTTTTTGCCGTTGGAAATTCCCTTTTCGAGCATTTCCTTCAACGCGGCACAATGGGAACGGAGACGAACCAATTCCTCGTCCACGGCGGTCTTGTCCGACATGATGGCAACCTCGGTCAAAAGGCGTCCTTCCTCCACGGGATGCTCGCCCAACAGCTCCTCCATGCGGGTGCGCAGGCGGGTTTCGTAGGCGGAGATCAACGCGGGGAGATGGGCTTCCACCCGTGCTGCAAGGTCGGTCAGTTCCCCGCACTTGGCAATAATGTCGTCGGCAAGGCGCTGTCCCTCGGCTTCCCGCTGGGAAATAAAGGCGGCGACGGCTTCTTCTACCACAGGTTGAATATCCTTCCACGCTTCGGCGGCGTCTTCCTCCCCTGCGTCGGCGGAAAGAACCGACGGAAGGCGGAGAACGGTCGATGCGGTCAGGTCGTCTTTTAATCCGAATTCCTCGGCGGCGGAGCGCAGGGCGGTCAGATATTTGGAAAGAAGCTCCCGATCCACGGAAACGTCGGTGTCATCTCCCTCTTCCCGCTTGACGGTAAGGTTCAGATCCACCTTTCCTCGGACGATGGAACGGCGAAGCTCTGCCCGAATGGGGTCTTCCAGCGAAAGATAGGCACGGGGGATGCGGGCGTTGAGTTCAAAATAACGGTGGTTGACCGCTTTAATTTCCACGGTAATATCCCGCGAACCGAGAACCCGCTGTGCCCTGCCGTAGCCGGTCATACTGCGAATCATAAAGCACCTCGATAAATATTATATATTATTTAATCTATTATAAACTCCAAGCGTAGGTTTGTCAATCCCTTTTTTCTTTTTTTTCACAAACATTTCACTCTTTCGAAACAATGAGACGCGACGCAATTTTGCATTTTTGAAAGAAAAAGAAACAAAAAGCAAAAGAACGAAACTCCCGATTCCTCAAAAGTCTCGTTCCTTATTTGCATTTTGCGTTGCCTCCCCCACGCCTCAGAGGCGAGGGGGGGGGACCATCCGCAGGATGGTGGTGGGGGCAGCATTTTGCATTTATAAAAGTCGTTTTAGGACGTCGGGGAGAAAATCCCGAAAGGCGGCGGGGACGGCGTAGGTCGTTTTCAGTTCTTCCCCGGTAACCCAAAGAAATCCGGGAGGAAGATCGGGAGAATCCAGGTTGAAAACCTTGGAATCCATGTGCCATTCGACGTGGGAAAATACGTGTTTTCCCGATCCGAAATCGGACTGCTCTCTCCCGGAAAGATTCCAGCAGGACAGATCAAAATCCGAAAGCTCGTTGGGGAATTCCCACAGCCCGGAAAGAAGTCCTTTTTGGGGGCGGCGGCGCAACGCAACCTTTCCGTCCCGGAAAAGGAAGTACACGGTTCGCTGCTCGATCCGGCGGGGCTTCGCTTTCGTTTTTACGGGAAGCCGGTCAATGAGTCCTTGCTCTTTTGCAACACAAAGACAAGAAACGGGGCACCGTTCACACAAGGGCGCTCCGTTGGGCAGGCAGACGGTAGCCCCCAGCTCCATCAACGCTTGGGTGTATTCGGAAGTCTTCCCCTGCGGCATGGCGCGGCGCAGACAATCCCGACAGGCCTTTCGGGTCGGCTCTGCCATGATATCGGAAAAATCCCCCAAGATCCGCGTCCAAACCCTCAATACGTTTCCGTCCACCGCAGGCTCGGGATTTCCGAAGGCGATGGAAGAAATAGCGCCGGCAGTATAATCGCCGATTCCCGGGAGGGAACGGATGGCGTTATAATCGGAGGGAAAAACGCCGTCGTATTCTTCCATAATTTTAATTGCCGCTTTTTTCAGATTTCTTGCCCGGGAATAATATCCCAAGCCTTCCCACAGCTTCATCAGCTTTTCGTCGTCGCACCGAGCAAGGTCGGACAGGGTGGGAAGGACGGTCAAAAACCGTTCGTAATAGGGAATCACCGCAGAAACCCGCGTTTGCTGAAGCATAATTTCCGAGATCCACACGTGATACGGCGTGGGATCGTCCCGCCAGGGCATGGAACGGGCGTGTTGGGAATACCACGCAAGCAGCGGGGCGGTGCAGTCGTTGAATCGGTTCATGTCGTCCTCCGTATAAAGATTTTTGCAACTTCATATAATAGAATCAGAAAATTTTTCTCTCTTTCCCATATAAGTATAGCATAATTTAACGGAAAATTCAAGAGTTTGACAATAAAACCTCTTGACAAACCGTGGAAGAAATGGTAAAATAATACGGTAAAAGGGAGTAGCTGGGAGCCGTTGGCTCTTTTGCGAACCGTCAATACGGACGTTTTTCGTCCCGGTTCGCAGGTACTGCAACGTATCACGCGAGACTTTTGCAGTATAAACACGGTACTGCAAAGGTCTTTTTTATTTTGAGAGAAAAAAATTTACATAAACGAAAGAAAGGTTTGTGAAAATGAAACACTATTTTGAAACCACACAGTCGGTACTCAACGAGGTCAATTCCACCGAAAACGGTCTGACCTCCCAACGTGCCGCGGAGCTGGGAACCGGGAAAAACAAATTGGCAGAAGGGAAAAAGGTCTCTCTGTTAATGCGGTTTTTCAATCAGCTGACCGACCCGATGATCATCATCCTTTTAGCGGCGGCGCTGATTTCGGGGGTTACCTCCTTCCTCGGTCCCGAACCGGAATTCCCCACCGACACCATCATTATTCTGTTCGTCGTTCTGCTGAACGCCATTTTGGGCGTGATTCAGGAAAGCAAGGCGGAAAAAGCCCTGGAAGCCTTGAAGGAAATGACCGCCGCCACGTCGAAGGTCCTGCGGGACGGAGAAATGATCCACGTCAAGAGTGAAGATCTGGTCGTCGGTGACGTGATTCTGCTGGAAGCAGGCGACGCCGTTCCTGCCGACGTCCGGATTTTGGAATCTGCGTCCATGAAGGTGGAGGAAGCCGCCCTGACGGGGGAATCCAACGCAATCACGAAGACCTCCGACGTTCTTCCCAAGAGTGGCAAGGACTGTCCTCTGGGCGATCGGAAAAATATGGCGTATATGGGAAGCACCGTGGTTTACGGCCGCGGAAAAGCCGTGGTTACCGCCATCGGTATGGATACGGAAATGGGTAAGATCGCCTCGGCGCTGTCCCAGGCGGAGGACGAACAAACTCCGTTGCAGAAGAAGCTGGCTCAATTAAGCAAGATCCTGACCTGGCTGGTTCTCGGAATCTGCGTATTCATTTTTGCTTTTACCATCATTAAGGATTCGGGCACTATCTTTGCCGATAGCGCCGTCAACTGGATGATGATGCTTGATACCTTTATGATCGCCGTTTCCCTGGCGGTTGCGGCAATCCCCGAAGGGTTGGCAACGGTCGTTACCATCGTTCTGTCCATCGGCGTTACCAAGATGTCCAAGCGCAACGCCGTCATTCGGAAGCTGACCGCCGTGGAAACCTTGGGCTGTACCCAGGTTATCTGCTCCGACAAGACCGGAACCTTGACCCAAAACAAAATGACCGTCGTGGATCATTACGGCGAAAACGAAGCCCTGCTGGCAGAGGGAATGGCGCTCTGCTCCGACGCGGAATGGACCGATCACGGGGCGGACGGAGAACCGACGGAATGCGCCCTGGTCAACTACGCCGCAAGCCTGAATCTGAAAAAGCCCGATTTGAAGGAAAAGTCTCCCCGAATCGGCGAAGCCCCCTTCGACTCCTCCAGAAAGATGATGTCCACCGTTCACAATACTGCGGGAGGCATCGTTCAATACACCAAGGGTGCGCCGGATATTATCCTCTCCCTTTGCACCACGGTGCTGAAGGGCGGAACCCGCGTACCTTTGACGGAAGAATTGAAAAATGAAATTCTTTCCGCCCAAAAGGAAATGTCCGACCGCGCGCTTCGGGTATTGGCGCTGGCGATGAAGCCCCACGCCGCAGAGCCCGCCTCTTACGAGCCGGAGGATCTGGAACAGGATCTGACCTTCGTGGGATTGACCGGAATGATCGACCCGGTTCGCCCCGAGGTCAAGGCCGCCATCGAAAAATGCCGCACCGCCGGAATCCGTCCGGTAATGATTACCGGCGACCATATCGACACCGCCATCGCCATCGCGAAGGAATTGAACATCCTTTCCGACGCTTCCCAGGCAATTACCGGTGCGCAGCTGGATGAAATCCCCGAAAGCGAATTTGAATCGATCGTTGAAAAATACTCGGTTTACGCCCGCGTACAGCCCGAACACAAGGTTCGCATCGTAAAAGCGTGGAAGGCGAAAGGAAAAGTTACCGCCATGACCGGAGACGGCGTCAACGACGCGCCCTCCATCAAGAGCGCGGACATCGGCATCGGCATGGGAATTACCGGAACCGACGTTACGAAAAACGTCGCCGATATGATCCTTGCGGACGACAACTTCTCCACCATCGTCACCGCGGTGGAAGAAGGACGGAAGATCTACGACAACATCCGCAAAGCCATCCAATTCCTGCTGGCGTCCAACCTGAGTGAAGTAATCTCCATCTTCACCGCAACGATCCTCGGATTTACCATCCTTCATCCCATTCACATTTTGTGGATCAATCTGATTACCGACACCTTCCCCGCCCTTGCCCTGGGTGTGGAAAAGAGCGAGCCTGACATCATGAACCGCAATCCCAGAAACTCCAACGAAGGAATCTTCTCCGGCGGCGTAGGGGTTGACGTGGTTTATCAGGGACTTTTGGTTTCGGTTTTAACCCTGGCGTCTTATTTCCTCGGAATCGTTGAATCCCACGGAGATCCGGAGCACGGCGTTACCATGGCGTTCTTGACCATGTCTATGGCGGAAATCTTCCACTCCTTTAATATGCGGTCCCAGAGAAAGTCCATCTTCTCCCTGAAGAGTCACAACGTGATGCTGTTCGGCGCGATGCTGGCGTCCCTGGTGCTGACCACCGCCGTCATCTATATCCCCTTCCTCAAGAACGTATTTGAATTCACTACCGTTTCTGCGGCAGAATACTTCACTGCGATGGGGTTGGCGCTTTTGGTGATCCCCGTAGTGGAAATCGTGAAATTCGTCCAACGGAAGCTCGGCAAATAAACTCAAAAAACGAGATTATTCGCCCCCTGACCCTTGACATTTTTCTGAAAATGTGATATACTGTCCATAATCAATTCTGCATTTTCAGAGAAGGATTACCGATCATGAAAGAACTGTTTAAATTGCGCAATATTTTGTGCTGGATCATTTGCGTGGGCGCCTATTGGATTACCGCGCTTTTGTATCCTTACAATTTCTATTATCAGCAGACCTATCTCCCCGCCGCGTCCTTCGTTCAGATTTTAATCTTCATGGGAATTACCGTCGTTTTAGGAACGGTGATGTACCTGTTGATGCAAGGCGTCGGCGCGATTGGGAAATATATCGGGATGAAGAAAAATCTGTTGTTATACATTCTGTATTACTTCGTGATTTGTTCCCTGTTTGCCTTCGGTTCCGATAAGCTGCTTTCGGCAATCAAAATCGAGCCCTTCGGGATCTATCTTCTGTTGGGGTTCTTCCCGGCGATGCTTTGCTCTATCATCTATTCCTATCACGTAAGCCATCGTCCGGTGGAAGAATCGGAAAAATAAAATTCAAACGCACAAAACGGAGTAAGAGACGTCTCTTGCTCCGTTTTTTATGCACAAAAACCCGACCGGGGCATATAAATGGAATGAGCAAACTTTGGTTTTGCCATTATGATTCAAGGAGGAATCAAGGGAAATGCCGACAAACAGAACGACGACGCCTGCGTCGGAATTCCGGGAAGCAGTCTGCGTTAACGTAGATCGGATCTACGACTGCTGTAAGGATCGGGATTGTATGCAGGACCTTCGGGTTTATTTATCCGATCAGGATCAGGAAATTTTGGAAAGCGCCGCCAGCGTAAAGCCTATCGAAGCAGAAATTTTATGGTCCTACATAGACGTAGAACCGCTTGCCTTCAACAACGGATTTTATACCGTTGATATCCAATTCTTCATTCGGGTATCCTTCGACGTATGTCAGGGAAAGGGACGCCCCCAACGGATCGAGGGATGCGTTGCCTTCAATAAAAAGACCATTCTTTACGGAAGCGAAGGTGGCGCGAGGATCTTTACCTCGGAATACGCGCCCCAAAGCTGCGACCGCAATCTGGAGGTGCGCAGCAACCGTCCCAGAGCAACGGTGGAGGTTTTGGATCCCATCATTCTTGCCGCCCACATCTGCGATCCCTGTGACCGTTGCGGATGCGATACGGTGGATATTTCCTGTATTCCGGGATATATCAACTCCTATTTTGAAAACGATCTGTGCGACCGGGAGGGCTGCCGCAGACTGTACGTGACCTTGGGGCTGTTCTCCATCGTCCGTCTGATGCGGGAGGTTCAACTGCTGATCCCCGCCTGCGATTTCTGTATCCCCGAAAAGGAAAGCTGCTTCCCCGACGAGCAAGATCCCTGCGGACTGTTCGGACAAATGGAATTCCCGCTGGATCAGTTCTTCCCGCCCAATAAGAACGGAAGCTGCGCCGAAGGTTGTTGAGAGGGAACGAAAAAAAGAACGTCTTACTTTCTTTTCGGGAGAAAAGAAAGTAGCAGCAACGGCATAAGTTCGACTTTCTAAAAATTCATCGTCTTTGACTCGAATTTTTAGAGTCTCACTTAAAAGAAAAGCCAATGACGGCGGATTACATCCGCCGAAAAAGAATATAATTAGGGAGACCGTGCATTCGGTCTCCCACGCTTATTTTTCTTTTCAGGTGCAAGGATTGCACCGAACTCGGCTTTGCTTTTTTCGGGAGAAAAGAAAGTAGGCGAAGAAAAGCCAATGACGGCGGATTACATCCGCCGGGGGAAATAGTAAGGAGACCGCAAATGCTGACACCTGATAAGGAAGTAATTTAGAAACTACATCTAATGCATTGAATTATCCGGTATTAGCAAAGACGAGTCCAAAAGATGAATACCGAGAAGAACTGTAAAAGGTTTTTCTCGGTATTTTTCTGTTTATAGCGGTACATTCGA
>JAGAPC010000039.1 GCA_017623475.1 Clostridia bacterium
AAGACAACATAATGCACATTATGTATCTTTCCCCTTTTTCAGAGGGAAGTTGAAACTGTCAAAAATGAAAACAAGGAGATCATCATCGTGAAAATCAAACTTGCCATTTTAGAAAAAGACGTCAGTTATTTGAACCGCATCGTAGGCGTGTTCGGAACAAAATATGCAGAAAATTTCCAGGTCTATTCGTTTACGGACTCGGATGCGGCATACTCTACGTTAGAGTCTGCCAAGATTGATGTTTTAATTGCAAGCGATTGTTTCGAGATTGATTTTCAGCAAATCCCGAAGCGTTGCGGCTTTGCATATTTTGTGGATTCTCCCGACATCGAAACCTTGAATGATCAACGGGCCATTTGTAAGTTCCAAAAGGCAGATCTGATTTACAAGCAGATTCTCAGCCTCTATTCTGAAAATGCCGGAAATATTTCCGGGTTGAAATTCGGGGATGACAGTGGCAAGTTGATCTTTTTCCAATCGGTAAGCGGTGGTTCGGGTGCATCTTCGATGGCGGCAGCTTGCGCGATTCGTTTTGCGGCAAAGGGAAAGAAAACGCTATATCTTAACTTGGAGCGCTTCGGTACCTCCGACGTGTTTTTCAGCGCAGAAGGTCAGTTTGACATGAGTGACGTTATTTTTGCTTTAAAGAGCAAGAAAACAAATCTTGCGATGAAATTGGAAGGCTGTGTCAAACAGGCAGAAAGCGGAGTGTTCTTTTACTCGCAACCCAAGGTCGCACTTGATATGATGGAGTTGAGCCGTGAAGATATTGCTAAACTAATTTCTGAACTCCAACTTACCGGTTCGTATGATTACATTGTTGTTGATGCTGACTTTTCTATCGATCGTGAAGATCTGAAGCTTTACCGCAAGGCTCACACGGTCGTTTGGGTCGGTGATGGCTCCGAGCTTTCCAACACCAAGTTGTTCCGCGCGTTCAATGCGTTGAATATCCTGGAACAAAATGCGGAATCTCCCATCGTTGATCGGTTGGCATATGTACCTTCCATTAATCAGATTGATTTATAGTTGTTGCGTGATGCAGTTTTCTTCACATCACCACTTGACTGTTCCATCCTCAAACACAGCAAAGCCTAATTCTTCTAAAATAAAAACCTCGTCATCGTAGGAAATATATTCACTATTATAGTACATCTCGGAAGTAATAATGCCGAGTAGTAATGCTGTCCAACTTGCAATCCACCTTTCACCAATTTATTCTATTATATCACCATTTTCGATTAATTACAATAGGTTTTTAACGAAATTCGGTTAATTGTAACAAATAAAGAACGGATAACAGTTTTTCACTGCTATCCGTTCTTTGCTTTGCACTCGTCAACCGGCTTCTTTACTGGATTTTCTTAAACATCCTTATGAGAAGCACGGTTTAACTGTCGCTTTTATGTTTGTTTTATACTGAAACGATTTGATAATGTAGTTCCCAGTCTCTAAAAACATTTGTCAAAACATTTGCAAGGTGGATTTTTGGTTTTGGATGTGTTGGAAATGCTGGGGTTTTTGAGGTGGTTCTTGTGGTCTCCAAAACAATGTGTCCTGGGTTCGATCTATAGCGCTCCTGCCAGAAAGCGCGCCGTTCGCCGCGTGTAGCTTGCTGCGCAAGTGAAGTTGTCCTGCGGATAGTGAGGTTTCTGCGGAAGTGAGGCGTACTTACTTTCACTTTGTGCCCCACAAAACTTCATTCTGCCGTAATGCGGAACTTTACATCGGCATTAGCCGATACCTTACTAAAAATTGCGAGAGTCCAAAGTGCTATAAAAAAATATTTTTACAAGCCTATAGCCGAAAAAACCGCGCGCAAGAGGGATTTTCTTGCGCGCGGTTTTAATTTTTGTATTTTTTGTTTTTTGGGGCGGGGGTTACTCGACCTCGACGACGCCGTTTTCCTTGACGGTGATTTTCATGCCGTCTTTTACGTAATGGAGGAATTCGTCGCCCAGGCCGTCAACGACGGGCATGGTAACGCCGTCCACCCAAACGTCTGCCAGGACGGCTCCTGCGGCGGCAAGGGAGTCGATGTGGTTGGCAAACAGCATACAGGCGGGGTTTTTCTTCATGGAGCAGGCGCAGTAAAGCACCAGCCCGCCGGTGGTCGATCCGATGGTCTGGGGCAGGCAAAGAGCCTTCCCGAGCAGGGGTTTTCCGTACAGATCTTGGTTGCTCTGATCTCCGCATTTTACTTCCTTATCGCCGAATTGCAACGCCATCTGGAAGGAAGCCAACGTGTTGAAGCCTTCGTTCGTTACCACCGCTTCGGCAGTGACCTGACCGGGAGTAACGACTCTTCCTGGAAATTGTCTCATTGATTTTTACCTCCCGTAACGATGTTAAGAATTTCTCCGTCGGTGTAATATCTTGCGCTCGTATAGGTGCGCAGCTTGTTGGACGACGTGATGACGGGCATTTTCTTGCAAAGGGGATTGTTCATGTACATCAGGGGACAGATGTAGGAGGTGATCACGCCGGTTGCCTTGAGTCTTGCGGCGTATTCGGTTTGTTCAAAGGCTTCCAAAACGCCGGGCGCCGCCGTAAATACGGTGGGAACGGTGATCTTCTTTTTGCCGTTCTTCTTCAGTGCTTCCTCCAGCTTGACCGTCCAATCCTTCAGCTGCTCCAGGGAAAGATGGGGGCAGCCCACGAAGCAAAGCTTCGGCGTTGCGTCGGGATTTTTCCAGATCACGGGGTAGTTGTTCTTCACACGCTCCAGCTCGGCGTCGTCAATGATATATTCCTTTGCGCCCTCGGCAATCAGACCTTCCCCAAGCTCTGCCGCTTCGGGGGTAAGGTTTGCGATATGGTAAAGCCCCACCGCGCCGTTGGAGGCGGTTGCCGCCCCGAAATCCTTGAGGTACGCCCGGGCGGAATCGTTCAGCTCTCCGCCGATCCATTGGTCGAGCCCGATCACGTAAGGAACGTCCTCCATGACCTTCATGCCGATGGCAGAGCCCAAAAGCTGGGCTTCGGGTTTTTTCGTGGTCTGAATTTTCACGACCCAGGTGGCTTTTCTGCCCTCGTCGGTCAGAAGCCCAAAGTAGGGAACGTAGCCGACGATGGAGCCCATAATGTCGATGATCCCCGAGTTTCGGTTACATCTTGCCCCAAGCACCGAGTTTGCGTAAACCACGGCGCTGGATTCCGCCCAGGAAAGCACGTCGCCCTTCTTCGGCTGATTTCCCACCTCGTCCATATAGCAGGTGCAGGTGAAGGCGTTTTCGTCCATAAGACCGAGCTTTTTCAGCTGATCCTCGTAAAAGCTCTGCTTCGTGTACATAAATTTATTGAACACGAGGTTTTGCAGGAAATTGGCAGGCACGTTTTTGTCCAGCGGACGGGGATCGACGGAAAATTTCTGTCCGGAGCATACCCCGGCGTCCAAAAGCTGCTGCATCAAATCGTACACGGGGGACATGACCTTGAGCCCGAAGGACGTGACGAGATGATTGTAATCCGAGGTAATCGGTACCAGCTTTTCCGCCTCGAAGGCGTCGCCGTACATGACGAGGGTTTTCATTACCTTTGCAAGGGTTTCTCCCCGCGCGCCGTCGAGGATCTCTTGCTGTTCTTTTGTCAATATCATAGCCTTTTCTCCTTTTCTTACAGCTTCATTGCCACGTCCCAGGCGCCCCAGATGACGGTGCGGAGATTCCCGACCTTTTTGGCGTCGCCGATGACGTGGATCTTTCTGCCCTTGTTGGCAACGGGTGCCGGATTGTAGCCCACCGAAAGAATTACCGAATCGGCATCGACGGAGAAGGTTTTTCCTTCCTTATCCTTCAGAACGACGCCGGTATCGTTGATTTCGGACAGGGCGGTTTCCAGATATACGGGAACGCGGTTGGTTTTGAAAAAGTCACGAAGATAGCTGGTATTTGCAAGGCAGATGCCCTTGGTGGTAATCAGGTCGTCCTGCATTTCCACGATGATGGGCTTTTTGCCCTTTTGATAGAGATCGTAGGCGATTTCACATCCCGTAAGACCGCCGCCGACCACCACGACCGTATCTCCGACGGGCTTGTTCCCCAGCAGGTAATCCACGGCTTCCACCGCGGTTTGAGCGCCCTTGACGGGGATCTTCTTTGCAACGGCGCCCGTTGCCACGATGATCTCGTCGGCGTCCAGAGAGGCGACGTCTCGGATCTCCGTATTCATGTTGACGGTGATGGGATATTTGTTCAGCTCCCGGATATACCAGGCAATCAGCGCCCGATCCTTTTCTTTAAAGGAGGGGGCTGCCGCCGCGATAAACACGCCGCCTAACTTGTCGGTTTTTTCGTAAAGGGTTACGCTGTGTCCCCGTTGTGCGCAGACGATGGCCGCTTCCATTCCGCCGATGCCGCCGCCGATGACGGCGATCTTCTTCTGTTTCTTTGCAGGCTCGATGCGGTATTTCTTCGATTGCATGGTTTTGGGGTTGAGGGCGCAGCGGGAAAGCCCCATGGTGTCGGTCAGATCCTGGGTGTTTGCGTGTCCCTTCGACGAGGAGAAATTGAAGCAGCCGCTGTGGCAGCAGATGCAGGGCTTGATGTCTTCCAAGCGGTCCTCGATCAGCTTCGTGATCCATTCCGGATCAACCAGGAACTGACGGGCAACGCCCACGGCGTCGATTCTGCCCTCGGCAACCGCCTTTGCCCCCACCTCTGCGTCCATTCTTCCGGCGCAGACCACCGGAATATCCACGAATTTTTTGATGTGGGCAACGTCGTCAAGGTTGCAGTTTTCGGGCATATACATGGGGGGATGCGCCCAATACCAGGAGTCGTAGGTGCCGTTGTCGGCGTTGAGCATATCGTAGCCCGCGTCCTGGAGATATTTGGCGGCCTTTTCCGATTCTGCCATACCCCGTCCCACTTCGGTGTAGTCCTCTCCGGGCATCGCCCCTTCGCAGAATCCCTTCATTTTGGATTCCACGGAATAGCGGAGGGATACGGGATAGTCGCTTCCGCAGGCTTCCTTGATGGCTTTTACGACCTCGGCGGCGAAGCGGTAGCGGTTTTCGAAGCTTCCGCCGTATTCGTCGGTGCGCTTGTTGAAAAATTCAATGGCGAACTGATCCAAAAGATACCCCTCGTGAACCGCGTGAACCTCCACGCCGTCCACCCCTGCCTCTTTGCACAGCTTTGCGGTTTTTGCAAAGGCTTCGATGATCTCGTGAATCTGCTCCTTGGTCATTTCGGGACATTCGATATCGTGCGCCCAGCGGGAGGGCTGGGGGGAGGGAGACGCCAGCTCGTGGGAGGTGTCGATGATCGGCTTGACGATGGCGCGGGTAACCTTGTTTTTATGTAACGGAGCCACCAGCTCGGTGATCGCCCAGGAGCGTCCCATCCCTGCCGTCAGCTGAACGAAAAGCTTCGCGCCGGTTTTGTGGATTTCGTCCATGAAATCCTTCAATTCCTCAAACATTTTGGGGTTCTGCCAAAGCCATTTTCCCCAGAAGGTGTCCCGCAGGGGAGCGATTCCGGGGATAATCAGTCCCACGTTGTTGTTCGCCCGTTCCAGGAAGAGCTTTGCCGCCTCCTTGTCGAAATGGCAGCCCGTAAGCTCAAACCACCCGAACAGGGACGTGCCTCCCATGGGGCACATGACGATGCGGTTTTTGATCTCCACGTTGCCGACGTGCCAGGGCGTAAACAACGCCTCGTACTTTTCATTGGTTACTTTCATAAAAACGTTCCTTTCCGTTTTTTATTGTACGTGATTTGCCGCAAACAGATTCAGACATTCGCTGATCATCGAAAGATTTCGGTAAAACGCCGCGCGCTCATCCTCCGAAAGATTTTCGCTGATCGCGTCCAAAACGCCGTTGATCTTGTCTGCGATTTTCTCCCCCATTCTGCTTCCCTTTTCGGTCAAAACGAGGGGGCTTCGGTATCGCTTTGCGCTTTTGGATTCGCAGGTCAGATACCCGTTGGCTTCCAGAAAATCAAGGGCGCGGGAAATGGTCGCCTTATCCTCCGCACAGCGTTCGCACAGCTCCGTCGCCGTCAGGGAATCCGCGGAATAAAGATAGTATAAGCAAGACACGTGAATACTGCGAAGCCCGTACCGCGCCATTTCCCGGTTTTTGATTTTTTTGATATTTCTGCTGATTCTGTTGATCAGAACCGTAAAGGTCTCAAAGCGCTCCTTCATGGTTGACTCCTTTTTGCTTGTTGAGATTTCAACAAGTTCCGCCTACAGTATAACACAAACCGGGGAAAATGTCAATAGGCGTCGGGGGATTCGGCTCGTTTTTTGCCGTTTAAGGAGCTTTTGCAGGGGGCAGGGCGTTATCAGGTTCATATTTCTAAATTCTTTGGTTCATTTTTTCCATTTACTTTTTGATTTCGTTATGTTATAATGATATCATAAGAAATGCGTTTTTTTTCTTAAACTTCAAAAAACAAAAAAGGAGAGCGTTTTGATGAGAAAGAAACGATGGCTTTGTCTATCAATGTTCCTCGTAGTGACCCTGCTGGGAAGCGGTATTATCCCAAATATCTCCCAAATTATAGCGAAAGGCTCAGAGGTATTGACCATGGCACAGCAAAAGCAAAACGATTTTACTTACACCGAGGCGTTTGAAAATTACGACGCCACCGACGTCCGTTATCGGGCGCAGATCGACCTGAATTGGAAATTTATTCAGGACGATAATATCGACGCGTCGGCGAAGGATTACGACGATTCTTCCTGGCGTCTTTTGAATCTGCCCCACGATTGGTCCATCGAAGGGGAATATTCCCAAGAGAATCCCTCCGGCGGCTCGGGCGGATATCTGCCCACCGGCATCGGCTGGTATCGGAAAACTCTGACCATCCCCGAGGAGTGGAGAGACGGTCGGCAGGTTTCCATCGCCTTTGACGGCGTATTCTGTAACAGCACCGTTTACGTGGACGGAGAAAAGGTCGGCGGTCTGGAATACGGCTGGCTTTCCTTCTCCTGCGATATTACCGAGCAGGTTCAGGGCAAGGAATCGGTCGTGATCGCCGTTAAGGTGGACAACTCGGTTCAGCCCGCTGCCCGCTGGTACACCGGCTCCGGAATTTACAGCCACGTGTGGATCGTTTCTACCGAAGACGTACACGTTGCGGAAAACGGAACCTACGTAACCACCCTTGGGGACGACGAAGGCGTTCCCACCGGGGAAATGAACCTGGAAACGCTGGTGAAGAACGACGGCAACGCGGACGTTGACGTAACCGTTCGCTCCACCGTTTATCGGAAATCCGACGACGGACAGGTGGCGCAGGTCACAAGCCCCGCCGTCACCGTTCCCGCAAACGGAGATTTCACCGTGACCCAGACGGCGCTGGTGGAACATCCTGAATTCTGGAATACCGAAACCCCCAACCTTTATTACGTGAAGACCGAGATTTTGGTGGGCGACGCCGTTGCCGACGATTATCTCACCGAATTCGGCTTCCGTGTTATCACCTACGACGTGAACGGAATGTACCTCAACGGCGAGAATATCGAGCTGAAGGGCGTTTCCAATCACTGGGCGCTGGGTGCCGTGGGTGCGGCGCAGACCACCAACATCATCCGTTATAAGATTCAGATGATGAAGGATATGGGCGTTAACTGTATCCGCACTACCCACAACGCCTGCCCCCCCGAATTCTATCAGCTGTGCGACGAAATGGGCATGATGGTGATGGACGAATTCTCCGAAGGAGAACGGGGCAAGACCGCCGGGGACTACGGAACCCGTTGGTTTGCGGAATTGTGGGAGAGAGATATTGAGTATTGGGTTCGCCGGGATCGGAACCACCCCTCCGTCGTGGTTTGGTCCATCGGGAATGAAACCGGTAGTGATAACGACAATACCGGTATCAGCGCCCACATCAAGCAATTTGACACTACCCGTCCCACCACCGGCAGCGCCATTCACTACGGCGTTGATATCCCCGGTGCAAACGGACAGAGTGAGCCTGCCTCCTTTACCCAGCCGGTGGAAGATCTTCCCCTGATCGCCACCGAAGCACCCCACACCCACGCGGTGCGCGGCGTGTATCGGACCCAGACCTGGGCCCGCGGCAGCGCCACCCAATATCCCGGCGGAAATCATCTGCCCAACCTGAGCGACGTTGAAATTTTCAACTACGACTGGTCGGGCACCGCAACGCCGGCAAGAAGACTGCCCTCCGATTACGATAACGCCGTTTCCCAGATCTCCGTCCGCAGCCATTGGGCAAAGACCCGTGACAACGATTGGCGGATCGGGGAATTCCGCTGGACGGGATTCGACTATTTGGGCGAAGCCAACTACGTGTTGGGCGGCTGGCCCTATCGGATGTTCCACAGCGGGGCGGTAGATACGGCGCTCTTTGAAAAGAGTATGTACTACCTCTATCAAAGTATGTGGACCGAAGAGCCCATGATTCACATCCTGCCCTCCTGGACGCACCCCACCATGGAAGAGGGCACGGTCGTTCCTGTTTGGGTTTACTCCAACTGTGAAACGGTGGAACTGTACCTGAACGGCGAATTGTTTGAAACCGAAACCCGCGGTCCCGTCGATCAGCGGACCGATCTGGAAATTCAGTTTGACTTTGACGTTCCTTATACCCCCGGCACCATTACCGCCGTGGGCTACGACGCAGACGGCAACGAGGTGATCCGCGATACCTACACCACCGCCGCCGCACCTTCTGCCCTTGCATTGGAAAATACCACCGGGGAAGAAATGCCCGCCGATCCTTCTTATATCGGTCAGGTCACCGTATCGACCGTTGACAAGGACGGCAACTTCTACCCCTACGGCGAAAACCGTACCTACTACTACGTTTCCGGTCCTGCCTACATCAAGGCGGCGGACAACGGCTCTCCCATTGATACCGAAAGCCACGTCAATTACAACCGCAACGCCTTCATGGGACTTGCCAAGGTCTTCGTCGGCGCCACCCAGGATTCCGGCGATATCCTCTTTACCGCCGCGTCCATCGTCGGGGAAAAGCAGCAGCTGACCTCCGATCTGGTTTCCATTGACGTTCAGCAGCTGGCTCTGCGCGGAAATCCCGAAACGCAAACCTTTGAAATTTACTATACCACCGACGGCTCTGCCCCCGATAAGTCCTCCAATAAATATACGGAAGCCTTCGCCGTGGA
Organism: Clostridia bacterium; assembly: GCA_017623475.1. Taxonomy (GTDB): domain Bacteria; phylum Bacillota; class Clostridia; order Oscillospirales; family UBA644; genus RGIG995. The sequence goes on from JAGAPC010000039.1 coordinate 9,112, forward strand.
ATTGGGCACCACCGTCAAAGCCGCCGTTTACGTGGAAGGCAGCGATTCCGTCATGTTCCTGATGGAAGAGCGCTTTGCCAAGGACGAAGGCTTGTATTGGGAAGGCTCCAGCACCATCGAAAGAGAAGCCAACGTGTATCTTGCCCAGGATGCGGAAATTTCCGAAGATCTTGGTTACGTAAAATACGGCTTGTCCGAATATTACGTTGACTTCGGAGGTCGTTCCGGCTGGCTGGAATACACCGTAAACGCAGAAAAGGCAGGGGACTATTACGCCGCCTTCTGCTACAACAACGGTTCGGGAACTGCCGGAAGCGCTTCCAAGACGATGGAGGTTCTGGTAAACGGCAACTCTACGGGCACTCACAAATTTATCGCCAACGGCTCCTGGACTACCTTCTGGTCTTACCATATCGTGAAGGTTACCCTGAACGAAGGGGAAAACAAGATCCGTCTTGATTCCGGCTCGGGTGTCGGCGCAAACTTCAAGGAGCTGCGCCTCTTCGCCGCCGACGATACCTACGTGGCGTCGGAAGCAAACATCCTGTCCGGGGACGACGCCATCGGCTCTTATCCCTCCGGATTTGACGACGAAGGCGTTGACGTGGGGGCAAACGGCGGCTCGGTCACCTGGACGGTTACCGACAAGCCTGCCGGCATCTATAAGCTGAGCTTCTTCTATTCGACGCCCAACGGAAGCCTGCGGGAGGTTACCGCCTCGGTCAACGGCGTGATCCGCGGCTATTTCCCCGGGAAGAAGGTTTCTCCCAACTACGGTGCAAGCTGGGGCTACGAATCCATTGAGGTTTCCCTTGCTCCGGGACAAAACGTTATTACGATTTCCGTTCCCAGGGGCGGCACGCTGCTCGGCGCCGTTATCTTGGAAGAAAAATCCCTCTACATTTCCACGCCTTCCGTGATCGATTCCTCCTGCGTGGAAGATTCCCGCCTCTTCGCCGCCGGGGCTGATCCCCTCGTAATCGGCGGAAACGCGGTTTCTCCCAACGCCGCCTGGGATATCGTCACCACCCTGGAAGGGGATTACTACCTGGTCAACCGTGACACCGGTATGCTGCTGGTCTCCGACGGTAAGGTAGTGGATCTCGCCAACGGCGAGGCTGCCGGCAACGCCCTGTGGAGACGCGCCGGAGAAGCTCTGAATTACGATTATCTGGTTCACGTCAAATCGGGCAAGATTCTTGCGCTGGACGAAAACGGCAAGCTGATCGTGGACGACGGCAAGAATTACGACGATTCCAATATGCGCACCAACCGTGGCTATTGGCGGATTTCGGAGCTGCCCTCCGTGGAATTTGATTTCGCCGAGGACACCCCCGCCTTTAAGCGCACCACCGACAAACCCTTTACCGTTACCGCAACGGCGGAAAGCGTGACCTACGCCGTCCTTTCCGGACCTGCCACAGTAGATGCTCTGACCGGGCTCGTTACCCTGACGGGAGAATCCGGCACCGTTCTTTTGAGCGCAACGGCAACGGTGGGCAGTCAGAGCGTCAGCGCCGTTCACGCCATCCTCGTACAGTCCGTGGGCATCGGCACGACCAAACCTCAAGTTTATCTTGCCAAGGATGCGGTATTCTCTCCCACCTCCGGAAGCTTCAACTGTAACGAATCTACCAATTATTACGTAGATTTCGCCAACAATTACGGCTCCGTGGACTTTACCATCCGCGTTCCCGCCGCCGGGGAATATTACCTCGCCGTCGGATATGCGTCGGGCTCGAACAACCGTTATTTGAACGTGGAGGTCAATTCCACCCTCATCGGCACCTACCTGTGCCATAAGAACGGCGGCTGGACTGCAGATCCCTCCTATCATTTCGTGAAGGTCACCCTGAACGAAGGGGAGAACTCCGTCCGGATCATCCGTCCCGAATCCTACGGAATTCCTTGTATTACCGATATTACCGTATATCCCGCGGAGGAATGGATCTCTGCGCTGTATATGAACGTGGAAACCGACATGGTCGGCTCTGCTCTGACCCTGAAGGATTACGCCTCCGGTCTGGACGGCAAGGGCTTTGACAACAGCAACGCCGACGGCACCGTTACCTGGTATATGGACGTCCCCGTCAGCGGTACGTATAAGATTCAACTCCCCTACGCCACCTCCTCCGTGACCTCCAATGACGTTGCCGTTATCGTGGGCGGACAGGAAATTGCCAGACTGTGCGCAAACTCCGCGACCACCGGCGGTTACGGCGTCGCCTGGAGAATCGCCGAAACGCCCGAATTCCACTTGGATGCAGGAGAAAACATTCCCGTTACCCTTGCTTGGTACGGCGGAAGAAACCTGACCGGCTTCCGGATGGAGCTGATTTCCGCGGATCTCGATCCCATCAAGGTTGACGTCAACGCCACCGTCAAGCTGACCGACAAAACCCTCAACGCCGAGGACTTCGAGTTCTCTCTCTTAAAGGACGGCGCGGTTCTTCAGACCGTCAAGAACGACGCGGACGGAAAGATCCTCTTCACGGATCTTGCCTTTGATCAGGTCGGCACTTATACCTACACCCTTCAGCAGACCAAGGGCGATTTGGCAGGCGTGACCTACGACGAAACGGTTTATACCGTCGTCGTTACTGTCACCGATTTCAGCGGAATTCTCACCGCATCGGCGGACGTCGTTCCCTGCTTTACCAACGCCTACGCCATTCCCTTTGCCGAGGGCGAAATCGTCGATGGCAAATATCTCGTTTCCGGCGTCCCCACCGAAATGGGGCTCATCAAGATCGGCGACGATTACTACTACGCAGGCCCCAACGGTGTCCTGGTTGCCAATCAGAGATATTACGCCTGGAGACAGAACGAAAACTGCGACCTCGCCGAGGGCTGGTACGCCTTTGACGAAACCGGCAAGGTGGTCAAGGACGGCATTTTCGACGGCATTTACTACGAAAACTACCTCCCCACCGAAAAGGGTCTGATTCAGCTCGGCAGCGATTATTACTACGCAGGCCCCAACGGCGTGTTGGTCGTCAATCAACGGTACTACGCGTGGAGGGTTGAAAACTGCGACCTGCCCGCGGCACACTACCGCTTTGACGAGTCCGGCAAGATGATCGGCTCTTCCGCGGAAGGGGAAATTGTCACCGTTGAAGGCGTCAAGTATTTCTACCGTTCCGGTAAGCCTACCGAAATGGGCTTATTTGAATATGAAGGGAAATACTACGTCGCCCAATACGACGGCAAGATCATCACCGGCAAGTATTACGTCTGGAAGATTGACGAATCCGCAAGCGATATTGCCACCGGTTGGTATTATTTCGATGCAGAATCCGGCGAAATGCTGAACGGCATCGCGGACGGTTACTACTACGTCAACGGTAAGCGCACCGAAATGGGTCTGTTCGAGTATAAAGGAAACTACTACGTTGCCCAATACGACGGCAAGATTATTACCTCCGAAAACTACACCACCTACGGCGCGGGCAAGTATTACGTCTGGAAGATTCACGAATCTGCCAAGGGCGAAATTGCCGCAGGCTGGCATTTCTTCGACGAAACCGGCAAGCTGATTTTGGAGGACACGCAAAACGCCGCGGCGTAATCGTTCCTGTTTTAAAGAAAAATAAAATCGTGGGAGGCACGCAATTGCGTGCCTCCCGCTACTTATAGCAACAAACGCCCCGAACAGCTCCAACGCAAAACGACGCACTGACGTTTGCCTTCCCTTAGTAAGGGAAGGTGGCACGGCGTGTCCGCCCGCTGTGACGGATGAGATTGTTTCGGATACTTTGTCATTATTTTAGGCTCATAAACAAGATGAGGGAGGCACGCAATCGCGTGCCTCCCGGCGGTTTTTTATTTCAAATCAGTTGCGTTCCTTGTGCCACGTTACGGCGTTGCGGATGTTCCAACCGTTGGCGTCCAGGGCGGTGACGGCGGCTTGCTCGTCACAGGAGAGGATGTCTTTCACGATACGGACGACTCTGCCCTTCAGTTTTACGTTGGAGGGGGAAAGGTTGATCATCATGTTTTCGTAAACCTTGCCGGTTTTTGCCATAGCACAGGTGGTCAGGGTGTTCAACACGACCTTTTGCGCCGTGCCTGCCTTCAGTCGGGTGGATCCGGTCAGGATCTCTGCGCCGGTGTCGGTGTAGATCGCAATATCTGCCGCGTTCAAGATTTTCGTGTCGGGGTTGCAGCTGATGCCCACCGTGACGCAGCCCAGGGCTTTGGCGGTTTCCAACGCGCCCACCACGTAGGCGGCGTTGCCTGCGGCGGAGATCCCAACCAAAACGTCTCCCTGTTGGATTCCGTATTCGGAGACGGCGAGAACGCCCATCTCATATTTATCTTCTTCGTTTTCTCCGGCGCGGAACATCCGTTCCTTGCCCCCGGCGATGATTCCGGTGACCAGGTCGTAATCGACCCCGAAGGTGGGGGGACATTCTGCGGCGTCGAGAACTCCTAACCGCCCGGAGGTGCCTGCGCCGATGTAGAAGAGCCGATGTCCGCCCTCAAAGGCGGCGGCGATGGCGTCGATGGCTTTTGCGATGTCCGCGGCGGCGGCTTCTGCCGCTTTGACCGCCTCGTAGTTTGCGGAAATGACCAGCCTTGCCATCTCTTCGGTGGGCAAGCGATCAAAATTCATGCTTAAGGGATTGCGCATTTCGGTTTTTGGTAAGCTCATTGTTTCAATCCTCCGTACGTGTTACTGAAATTGTTGTAAAAATCCTCGGAGCATTTCCCCGCTTGGGGCTTGCACGCTTTTCGGCAAGCGCCGTAGATGGGGGGGAGCCCGGTTTGAAGTAAGGTTACGCTGCTGTATTTTTTGAGGTGGGATAAAACGACGTCTCCGTGATGCTCGAAAATTCCGCCGCTTGCCACCGCCACAGGCCGCGCTCCGTGGAGGGAAACGCCTGCGTTCAAAAGCCGCGCCAGGGCTTGGGCGGTTTCATCTACGATGCGGATTGCCCGCCGATCTCCCTGCTCGTACGCTTCAAAAACCGTGGTGGAAAAGCTTGCCACGTAGGGCTTGCCGCCTGCGTACAGGGCGTGAATGTGATCCCAAACCTTGAAGACCTGCATCCGTTTCCGAAGTAATTGCGTCAAAAGTGACGGGGGAAGCAGGAAATCCTCCTCCTCCAAGGCGGCGGCGATGGCGGATCTGCCCATATCGTAAGCGCTTCCCGCTTGATCGAACAAATATCCCCAGCCCCCCAGCCGAAGCACCTCGTCTCCCTTTCGGACGAAGACCACCGAGCCGGTGCCGCTGATGACCGCCATATCCGCGCCGTCCTCCATGGCAAGGAGGTTTAAGGCGTCGGTGCCGATCTGCACGGTCAGTTGAGGAAAGCGTTTTTTGATTTCTGCCGACAGGTTTTTTGCGTGATCTCCCGTGGTGATCCCCGCAATTCCGCAAAAGATCCCCTTCACGCCGGGGAACGCCACCAGGGCTTCGGCAATTCCGTCGCAGATCAGCGCCGCGGACTTGGGAAAGCCGATATCGTTGGGGTTTGAGCCGGATTTTACGATCCGCTTCAGTACCCGTCCGTCGGGGGAAACGACCGCAAATTCGGTCTTCGTGCCGCCCCCGTCCACCCCCAAAAACAGTTCTTCCTTTTGGGGACGCAGTAAATCGTCGATTAAAACCCCGAATTGGGAGGCGATGCGGATCAGATTATCCAAATCCGGCGGAGAAATGCCCCGTTCCCAGTTGGAAACCGCCTGACAGCTGACGTTCAGCCGTTGGGCAAATTCGCTTTGGGTCAGCCCCTGGGACGACCGCAGCTCCCGAATCTTTTTCCCAAGCAATTCCGTATCGAGCATAAAACTTGTCCTTTCGGTTTTTTCTTTATTATAACAAATAATAATTGAAGAGTCAATCAATTTTTTCTTTAAAATCGTATTTTTATCAAGTAATAATTGAATTTTGAGCAAAAAACCCCCGGACTTGTGGTTTCAGTCCGGGGAAAGGTTTACTCTTCGGTTACGGAAAACAGGGCGGTGGCGTTTTCGGTCAGGGTAAATTGAAGGGTGTCGGAGACCTGCGCTTGGACGTCTGCGCCGAACACCGGCTGAATTTTAACCCGCTTCGGCAGGGTGATCGTCTTCGTTCCCTCGACGGTGGAGTGATACCCCACGTAGCCGTTGCCCACGTAAACCACGTCGCCCTCTTCGGCATACAGATGAACGCCGTTTTCCTGCAAAAATCTGCGGATCTCTTCGGTGGAAAGGCTGAAATGCTCCGGGGTTGCGGCAAGGTAGGGGATGTTCATTTCTTCGCACAGGGCGATGGCTTTTTTGCCGGCTTCGGAGGGGGCGGGGAAGGGGAAGACGGCAACCTTATAGTTCTTCAACACCTCCGGGGCGTCTTCCACCATGCAGGAATCGTAGGGTGCGCCGGTGGTACCCATGGACGTGCGGGAGTAGATGATCCCCGGGGTCAATTCAAAGTGGGTGCTTAATTGGGGAGATTGGCTGAACAGGTTGGCGTATCCGCACTCGTCGGCGAAAAAGACCACCTCCGGACGCAAGGGGGATTGCTTGTTTTCCGGCTCTTTTTCGTAGATTTTCAGCATGGATTCCAACTCGTCCATCAAAAGCGGATCGTTGTACCAGCCGCCCCACATATCAAACCACCAGACGGCGGATGCCTTGGTCAGCTGGTGGGCAAAGCTTTTCCGCAGGGCTTCCCTTGAAAGCTCCGGGGTCGGGGGGCCCGACCAGACGGAATTTTTGGTGTTGGTGGGATAGATGGATTCGGGGTATTCACCGGGGCGCGCCTGCTGGATGCCGGTGGTCAGATACGTGCGGATGTCACATTCGATAAAGCACAATTTTCCGTGATGCTTGACCGAATCGACGGGGATCATGTCCGCCCAGTCGATGCCGAAGGCACGGTTGCAGGTGTAGGCGTTGGGGGATGAGAAGAAATCCACGTTGGGGGAATCCAACAAGCGGCGCAAGCCGTGAGAGCCGAACAAAACCGACCGATTGCACTCAAAGGAATAACCGTAGAAGGCGCCGACGATCTGGGAATAATCGGTTTCTTCCTTGACCACCTTCGCAAAGTGATCCAGACTTTCCGCCACGCCCAAATTGCAGAACAGGGAATAGCGCTTGGCGTTTTCGTTGGTCTGACAAACCTGACCCTGATATAAAAAGTCTTCGTTTTTCGGAAGGGTTGCGCCGTTTTCTCCGTAGGTCTCCTTGACCCAGCGGCGGAAGTATTTTTCTGCGGCAGGGGCGAGACATCCGTTGAGATCGTGGCAAAACCACTCCTGGGTCTGACCGCCGCACAACTGCCAGCCGGCAACCCTGGGGGCGTAATCGGCGGCTTTTACCCGGTCGATAAAGCGTTTCAGTAATTTCGTGCCGTCTTCCCGGAATTTATCGGAAAACATGGCTTCCCGATAGCCTCCGAATTTCGTGGGGATTACCTCGTCCGGGTGCTCCGCCACCCACCACTTGGGCATACTGACGTAAACCCGGGGGAAGATGATGGCGTCGGGGCATTTTTTCAAAATTTTATGTACGGCGTCCTCAAATTCCGAATAATCCGGATGCTCCGGGTCTTCGTAAACCCCGACGTGGAAGGGGGTAAACCCGGTTTTACTGCTGTTGATCGGGGAGGTGGTAAAGGATGCGTTGACGAAGAAAATGCGGTATCCCTTTTCCAAAAAGTCCTCGTAACGGCTCCGTTCCTCAAAATAGGTGGTGTACGCCATGGCGGCGACGGGCTTATCCTCCACCAAAAGAAGGGGTTTTCCGTTGTTTCTTTGAAGTCGGCTTGTTAACATCTTGCAAAACTCCTCTTGTCAATTACTACCTTTATTATATTATGTTTTTGGGGAAAAAGCAAACAATTTGTAATTGAAAAAAATACAGGAAACAACGGGTGGTTGAATCCTGTATTTCCATTGATGATTTAATAATCTTCTTCGTCTTCGGCGTATTCGTCGGCGTCAAAGTCGGTGGCGTAATAATCGTCCAGGGCTTCCTTGGCTTCCTTTTCCAGCCGCCGCTGTTTTAACTTCCGAATCAGGAGCGCGATCCCCACGACCAGGGCGATTCCGGTCAGCGCCAACGAAAGACCGACGGCGATCTTTTTGCCCTTTTTTTCTTCGGCAGGGGCGCTTGATTTTTTGAATAGATCAAAAAACGCTTTGAGCTTTGCCATGGTTTCTAAAAATTTCATCGGGGAAGGTCCTCCTTTTCCGTATTTGCCGTTTGAAATATTCCGTTTCCTATTATAAACCAAAAGAATCTTCAATGCAATATCATTCACAAAAATGTGCTAATTTTAAGAAATTCTTAAGGTTCGCGGAGTTAATAAAGCAGATCCAACACTTTGGCTTTGGGTTGAACTCCAACGGTCTGTCCGATGACGGCGCCGTTTTTCAGGGCAACCAGCGTCGGGATCGACGAGATGCCGAACCGTTGCGCCAATTCCGGCTCTTCGTCCACGTTGACCTTGCCTACCAGAATATCCGGGTTGTCCCGGGCGATTTCTTCCACGGTGGGCGCCATCATTCGGCAGGGACCGCACCAAACCGCCCAAAAGTCCAAAAGCACGGGTTTTTCGCTCTTCGCGACCAATTCGTCGTAATTTTCCTTCGTGATAATCTGTACCATACGAAACGTCCTTTCAATCCTTTGATTTGTAGTATAAAAGGCAGTGGCAGTATCCTTCAAATTCCGGATCGGCGATCTGATCCCGAAATTCTTTGCACATACACTTGTTTTCTTCGGTTTTTTCCAACCGGCAGGGGCAATATCCGCCCTTTGCCTTCAGACCTTCTTTGATCTGGGCAACGATTTGCTTGTCTTCATTCAAACGAACCGCCATTATAACACCTCTTTCGGTTATAGAATGTCCAATTTTTTGTTTATTTTGCGTTTAACTCTTCATGCCTGCCCACAGGAATACGATGATCTGTGCGGGGATTCCGATGACGAAAATCAGCCAGATATTCAGCCCCGCGGCGAAAAAGACGGTAAAGAAGGCGCACGCCAAAAGCGACCAGATCAGCACCGAGACGGTGGTAAACAACCAGCGCTTGCCCCACCACAGGGCGCTGAACACCAAAAGCACGATGCAGCAGACGGGGACGGCGGCGAGGAACACCACCCACGACCAGGACGGCACGGACGCCACGAATCCCAGGGAGAAATAGACGATAGACGCGATGAGCCACACGGTAACTGCCGAAATGCCGGTGATCATCGCCCGATTGCGGCGCTTCCGCTTCGAGACCGGAACGGCGGCAGGCTCGTGATCCTGCGTCAGCATATAATCTACGGTAACCTCAAACAGATCCGCGATCTGCTTTAAGATGGTTACGTCGGGCAACGATTCGCCCCGTTCCCATTTGGATACGGCTTTGTCCGAATAGTTCAGCCGTTCTGCCAGTTCCAGCTGGGTCCAGCCCTTTTTCTTGCGCAGTGCCGCAAGATTTTCGGCAAAAATCGGTTTTAAATCGGTCATGGCTTCTTCTCCTTTCGGGGGAAGGGGTGGGATTCTACCTGCAGTAGAGTTGCAAAATATCGATGGTTTCGTTTGCAAAAAACGGTTGATTGGAGAAAAATAAATTCTCCCGTCCGTTCAAAGGGCGGCTTGCTCCGTCGAAATCTGTCGGAGGGAAAATCCGTTCTTTTCCTTATTATATCACAAAAAACGCGTGTTGTCAAGAGTTCTACCCATAGTAGAATTTCTATTTTTCGACTCTACCGAGAAAAAATGAAACGGTAGAAGGAAAAACGGTAAGGGTAGGTTGATTTTTTCTCCAAAAAAAGGTAGAATATTATATATACAGATTGAAGGTAAGGAGACCGACGATGAGCGAATACGTATTGAGTTGTTGTTCCACGGCGGATATGACCAAGGAACACTTTGAAAACCGTAATATTGAATACATCTGCTTCCATTATTTCCTGGATGGGAAGCAATATCCCGACGATTTGGGGCAGACCATTCCCTTTGCCGATTTTTATCAGGCGATGGTGGACGGGGCGGAAACCAAAACGTCCCAAATCAACGCCACGGAATATCTGGCGTATTTCACGAAATTTTTGGAGCAGGGGAAGGATATTTTCCACGTTTCCCTTTCGTCGGGCTTGTCCGGTTCGGTGCAGTCGGCGAAGATCGCCGCAGAGATGGCGAAGGAGCAATTCCCCGACCGTCGGATCGAGATCGTCGATTCCCTTGCCGCCGCCTCCGGGTACGGACTTTTGATGGATCGGCTGGCGGATCTTCGGGACGAGGGCTATACGATGGATCAGCTGAAGGAATGGGCGGAAGCCAACAAATTAAAGATGCACCATTGGTTCTTTACCACCGACCTGACCTTCTTCGTCAAGGGCGGAAGAGTTTCCAAGGCGTCCGGCTTCGTGGGGGGCGTTTTGAACATCTGCCCGCTGCTGAACGTGGATCACGAGGGACATCTGATCCCCCGAAAAAAGTGCATGGGGAAAAAGAAGGTCATCGCCGAGATCGTTGCCCGCATGGAAGAATTGGCAGACGACCGCTTGGATTACGGCGGAAAATGTTATATGTGCCATTCCGCCTGCTACGACGATGCCCGCGCCGTGGCGGATTTGGTGGAAGCCAAATTCCCCAAGCTGAACGGCAAGGTGGAGATCTACGACATCGGCACCACCATCGGCAGCCACACCGGTCCCGGCACCGTGGCGCTCTTCTTCTGGGGCGATAAGCGCGTTGATTAAAATTTAAGATAAAACAAAACCCCCGAAACGCCGTATGCGTTCCGGGGGTTTTTCTTTATTTTACAGAACCAAAAAGTGTAATATCACCGCCACGCCGATGCCGATGAGGGCGCCCACGGCGATCTGCAGGGGAGTGTGACCGATGAAGATATTCAAGGGCTCGTCGGAGAGGGGTGCTTTCTCGTCGGTGTTCAGGGTATCGACCACCTTGTTCAGCAGCTTTGCCTGTTTTTCGGTCTCCCGACGGACGCCCACCGCATCCCGGCAGACCACCACCGTCAGAATGGCGCTGACGGCAAACACGGCGCTGTCAAACCCGGCGTTCAGCCCGCACGTGGCGGCAAGGGCGGTGACCGTCGCCGTATGTCCGCTGGGCATTCCTCCGTCGCCGAAAAGCCGTCGGATCTCTAATTTTTTATGGATCACGGCGTGGATGACCGTCTTGACGGTTTGAGCCGTCAGCCAGGCGCAAAGGCAGGAAAGAAGGTAGGGATTGGAGCACAACGCGGAAATAAAATTCATGAAAGAGATCCTTTCTTAAGCGGGGAAAAGTTCCTGCAAAAAGGCTTTGATCGCTCCGTCGTATTTCTCCGGATCCTGATAACGGAGCTGGGAATGAACGCCGTCCTCGAACCAGACGATGGTTTTTTGGTCGCTCCCGCATTTTTCGTATAATTTTTCCGCCTCACAGGGGAGAGAGTACAGATCCCCCGTGCCGTGAAGCATCAGAAGGGGGCGGTTCAGCCGGTCGATGACGTCGATGGGGCCTTTTTTCATGGAATGTCCGGTCAAAAGCATCATCCAAGCGTTGATAAAGGGAAGCCCGAACAGGGGCTTTTTCAGCTCGATCATGTGGTTGCGGAAGCTTTCCCAAAAGTTGGGGTACATTCCGTCTGCCACCATGCCTGCGACGTAATCGGGGCAGTCCTTGTGGGTCAAGGCGTAAAGGGCGCCGGCAGAGCCGATGCAGATTCCGTGGAACAAAATCGTCTCGGAATGATGGTTTTCGTGGAGATAGTTTGCCCAGGCAAGCAGGTCTTTATGTTCTTCAAAGCCGACGGTGTTGTATTTTCCGTCGCTTTTTCCGTGGGCTCGGTTGTCGATGGTCAAAATATTGTATCCGCTTTCGGCGTAGGGACGGGCAAAATAATAATTGTAGCGCAACCCCTCGGTGCGTCCCGCCACTAAAATCACCGTTTTATCCGAGGAAAAATCGAAAAATTCTCCGTAAAGATTCAGTTTTTCGCTGACGATATGAACGTCCTGCTTTTTCGCTTCATTTGCCCGAAACCATTCCATTCCCTCGTCGTACATCCCCTGTTGTACGGGGGTGTCGGCGGAGCAATCCCGCGTCCACTTGGTCTTTTTGGTTCGTTTTAGGTGCATGACGTAAATGATGTACCCCACGATGATATTGGGGGCGAGAAACAGGAAAAACACGAGAGAGACGGCGGTGAGTAAAATCCCCCAAAGAATGGGGGCGACGGCGGCAAAAATACTTTGCACCGTGGGGGAAAGCGCCGTGATCCCTTGCATCAGCGAATCCAAAAGGATCCGAAGGGCGTCCCAAAGAGGATCAAAAAGAAATAAAAACGGCGTCATGTTAACGTCCTTTCCGTGATTTTTTCGCTCGGTCTTCCTCAATGCGCCGATGCAGTTCTTCCTGCAATTCCAGGCACTTTCCCCGAACGATGCGGTTTAATTCGGTCATCTGCTCCCGATTGGGATTTGCGTAGGGACAGTAATCGGAAAGAAGAATGGGCTTGCCGATGATGACGTGGGTGCGCTTGTTCCAGCCGTAGTTTCCGTCGGTGATCACCGGAATGATGGGCAGATCCGCCCGCTGGGCAATCATCAGATAGCCGGTTTTAAATTCCCGCATCCTTCCGTCCTCGGTGATGTACGCCTCGGGGAAGATCTGAACCAGCCGCCCCTTTTTCAGATGGGCAACGCTTTCGTCGATAAACCGCATCCCCATGGTGTCACGCTCGGACTTGATGCCCCCGAAGATCGACATCCCCCAGGCGGTAAATTTGTGTTTATAAATATCGCTTTTCAGCACCACGTACAGCTTGCGGAAGGGAAACAGCCCGGCGTTGACGATAAAATCGTACACGTGGTAGTGGTTGGAGACGATCAGCGCGCCCCCCTTGATCCAACGGCTTTGCACCGATTTGTCCTCGTAATAGGTTTTCCGCTTGAAATAGGCAAGATACAGAGGGTAGCCGGACAACAAGCCGTACCAACGCAAAATTTCCTTATAGATCATGGGCGTTTTTCTCCTATAATTCGCGCAAAATCGTTGAGACAGTAGGAAAATTGCTCCATTTCAAACTCCAGCGTAACGCCGTATTCCTCGTCGATTTTGCCGAGCAGGGTAAAATAATCCAGGCTCGATCCCCCTAAATCGTTCATGAAATGCCCCGTGTCGGTCACGTCTTCCGGCGGGATCTCCAAAATTTCCGCGAAAATCCCACGCAATTCTGCCTTTAAGGGAGACTCGTCGGCAGGGCGCTCGGAGGGCTCGGAATCGCCCAAGGAATCAAACAATCGGACGGTGCCTTCGGTAATCTGACGGCGGAGCCTTGCGCGGCTGACCTTGATCTCCCGGGGAGACAGGATCGGATCGAAGGTAAAATAAATTTCTTTGATCTGATAGGCGGGGGGAAGCTTGCCCGTTCCGTCGGCAATTTCCTGCAAAAGAAGGGCTTTTTGTTCTTTGGTCAAACCGTTCGGAATTTGAACGACCAAAATCAATTTTTCGTTGTCCTTGTCCCCGGTGACGGTAAAATTTACCGCCTGGGTCAAGGAAAAGACTTGCTCCGCCAGATCCGGGTTGAGATTTTCCCCCTCGTCTCCGAAGACCAAGTCCGAGGCTCTGCCCGAAATCCGATACTGTCCCTTTTCGTTTCGCGTCATCAGATCGCCGGTGTTGAACCATTCTCCCATGGGGCAGTCCAACCCGTCCACCGTCATTTTTCCGCAAAGGGAATCTCCCTTGACCAGCAGCCGTCCGTCACAGTCAATGCGGTACGCCACCGACGAAAAGGGTCTGCCGACCGTCGCCAAAAGACGGTCCTTTATATTTTTGGAAAGATCGACGGAGGTAATGCCGATCTCACTCATGCCGTAGCCGTTGCAGAGATGGTACCCCACGCCGTTTAAAAGCTCCAGGGTGGAGGGCTTGATGGGGCTGCCTCCGGAAATGCAGAAGATCAGCGAATCCCCGAACAATTTTGCCTGCACGTCCCGAAACAGGATCCGGGCGATTTTTTGCCCCAATTTGGGGAAGATCCCTTGAAGAGTTCGGGAAATTTTTAATCCGGTCTCTAATTTCTTTTGGGTTTTCGGGTCTTTCGACGCTTCCTTGCGGACGCTTTTTTCCACCGCCGCCCAAAGAAGGGGCACGGCAAAAATATGGGTAATTTCGTGATCCCGAACGGTGCGCAGCAGATGCTCCGGGTTCATGTCCGGGGGGAATACGAAGGTGGAGCCGAAAAAGGAGTACCACAAAAAGACCGCCTCCAGCCCGAAAATATGGTAGAGGGGCAGGAAGGTCAGATGGCGGATCTGTCCCTTTCGATCCTTTACGATGGCGGGGTTTTCTTTCATCATCCCCATGACGTTCAAGATCTGCGCCGCCACGTTTTTTCCGGTATAAACGCAGATTTTTTTGCTCAAGGTCGTTCCGCTGGTCGAGAGGGCAAAGCCGTCGGCAAAGGGGGCGTGGACGATCGGAGCGTCGCCGGTCATCAACGTCTGATAAGAAATCGTTTGCGTGCCGAAATCCGGGGCGTTCTCCACGCAGACCGTTACCGTCGCCCCCAGGGATTTCAGCGCGTCGGCGGTAAAGTCCGCAGGCTGGCGGAGATTGATCAGATAGGGCGTATTTCCGCTTTTCAAAATCGCCCAGAACAAAATCATCCATTGGGGCTTATTCTCTCCGTAAAGCCCGATGAATTTCCCCGTTTCCCCCTTCGTATGCAGGGCAATTCCCCGGGCGGCGCGTTCGATCTCCTCCCGGGCTTGGCGGTAGGTCTTTCGGGAAGACGCCCCAACCAGGGAGGCGTCCACCGTCATGACCTTGTCACCGTGGGTAAATATGATGTTGTAGATGGTTTCCATCGTTCGGGGGGAATCCGCCAAGCGCCGACAATTCGCCCGAATCTGTTTTTGAAAAGAAGACATAGATTTAAAGAGTGAAGATAGGAGAGTGAAGAGTGGAGAGTTAAGATATAATATTTTGCATTTTGCTCTGCCTCCCCCCCCGCCTCAGGGGCGAGGGGGAGGGGGACCGCCTTTGGCGGTGGTGGGGGTTAATTTTGCATTCTGCATTCTGCATTTTGCATTTATTCTTTATGCTCTTTTCCCATGTACGCAATCGACTTTGGCAGGAAGAACGCCAAAACGAAGGCGGTCATGCAGGCGGCGGCGATGACCAGGGTCATGTAGGGGATTCCGCCGTTCTGCTTCAGCCAGACCAGCATGGGACCCGACGCCAACCCTGCTGCCGTTCCTTCAAACAAGCCCTGGACGGCGAAGTACATGGACGAGGCGCAGATGCCGGTGCGGGCGTTTTCATCCGCCGCCAGCTGGGAGGGCACGGTGTAGGTAATCGAAAAGAAGGTGCCCATGGCAAAGGACACGATAATTCCGCCCACGAGCGCCACGGGGGTCATGATATTCATGGGGAGGTTGCGGCAGAAGAACATCAGAACCATGGCGAAGGAATAGACCAAAAGACAGTATTGGAATCCGAATTTGATTCCCTTTTTCTTGACTAACTTATTGTAGATCTGCAGGGTAAAGGGCACGGGGGCGAAGGACGACGCCATAACCAGCGTCATGTTCAGCCCGGTGGAGGAGAAATATTCGTTGATTCCGCTTAAAAACAGCTGAAGCCCGAAATTCATTACCGAGGCGCAGATCATCCAATAGATAAAATCCTTATTGCGGAAGGAGTAGGTGATGGATTTGATGAAATTGACCCCGCGGGCGTCCTTTGATCCTTCGGGGATCCCGTCCTTGGTGGAGGGCTCTTTGATCATAAACAAGGGGATAAACATACTTGCCGCCAGGGGGAGGAATAACAGAGCAACCCAGCGGATGTTCATCCGGCTGACGTTGACGAACACGGGAACCAACGCAAAGGAGATGGAAAAATAAACCACGTCGCAAATGGACTTTACGTTGGACAAAAAGAGCCGATCCTGGTCGTTGTCCAAAATTTCCGCAAAGGTGGCGTAGTAGGTCACCATCGTTAGGGTGTAAGCTCCGTAGAACAGGCAGAGCAGAGACGCAAACCAAACGGTGTTCAGCACGGTGGAGCCGTTGTTCAGGGGGATTAAAAACAGAAGATAGGCGATGATCATGGGGATATAGCCGATCAGAATCGCAGGACGGCGGCGCCCCCAACGGGTTTTGAGATTGTCGGTAAAGGACGCCAGAGGAATGTCGATGATTCCGTCGATTGCCTTTGCCACCAAAATCAGCGTTGCCCAGATCCCGGCGATGACCAGGTTTTTGTCCGTGTAGGTCCAATACCCCACGTCTTCCGCGGCGAAGCCCCCGGTCAAAAGGGCGGAGCATAAGTACGAGCCGACGATCATATTCAGCATATTCACGCCGATTCCGGAGCATCCGTAAAGGATAATCTGCCATTTTTTGGTTAGAGTTTTCACGTTGTTTTTCCATCCTTATATAGAAATTCGTTTTTTGGTTATTCGAAGGAAATCAAAAGATCGAAGGTGTTGTTGCCGGTGGAAATGACGTCCAGATCGGTCAGAGGATGGTGCTTTTCCACGTAGGCGGAGATGGAATCCAATTCCTCTTCGGGGACGGAATTCCCCGCAAAGAGGGTGACCGTATCCCGATCCGAATCCCGCAGCACCGTTTCCAGGGTGCGGACGGCAACGGCGATCCGTTCCTTTGCTACGCCCAAAAGCTCCGTGCCGGAAAGGGCGAGAAAATCGTCCTTTTCAATCTGCGTTTCGTTGAAAACGCTGGATTTGGCGGCTTTGGTAATCAGCACGGTGGCGACATTTTGGATAATACTGCGGATCTCGTCTGCCAAAAGGGCTTTGTCGGGGGCTTCAAAATCCATCATGGAAAGGGCGGCGTAGCATTCCGCCACGGATTTCGTATCAAAGACCGTTACGTTTCCGTCGGGGTAAAATTCCCCCGCCTTTTCCGCCGCAAGGTTGGAATTTTTACTGTTGGGAAATACGAAGATTTCCTTTGCGCCGGTCAAGGCGAACGCCTTCAAAAAATCCTTCGTGGAGGGTTGGATTTTCGCATCCCCCGCGATCACCGCGTCTGCCCCCATGGATTGGAACAGCTCTTTCATCTTTTGGTCGTGGGCAACGGCGATGACGGCGAAATCTCCGTACTCTCCGCTTCCCCAAATCTCGATCCCCGCCGGGTTTTCCGTATGCTGAACGCTCATATTTTCGATCTTCAGCGTCAGAAATTCTCCGAATTTATGGGCGTAAGACAACACGCTTGCGGGGGCTTTGGTATGGACGTGTACTTTGATTTTGTCCTCGTCAAAGACCGTGACCACCGAATCTCCCAGGGAAAGGATTTCCTGTTTGAATTCCTCTCGGTTGACCGGGGCTTTGCCGTTGGTCAGCTGCAACAGAAATTCGGTGCAGTAGCCGTATTCAAAGGCGGAGGATCGGTCAAAGCGGGAATAATCCACCGCCGCTTCCTCGTTTTGCGAGACGGGGGCTTCGATGGGTTGATTGTTCAGGCATTTTTCCATGCCCTCAAATAAATAGACGATCCCCGCCCCGCCGCTGTCCACCACGCCGGCGGATTTCAGAACGGGAAGCAGATTGGGGGTGTTGTCCAGGGATCTTTTTGCCTGTTGTAAAAAGAGAGCGATCAATTCCTCCACCGTGGTAATGTTCCCGGCGGACAGATTTTTTTGTACCGAATCCGAGGCCTCCCGCAGAACGGTCAGCATCGTGCCTTCCACGGGGTGCGCCACCGATTGATACGCCGTCTGAACCCCCGACTGCAACGCCGAGGCGATCTGCTGCAGGTCTGCTTCGGTTTTTTCAAAGAGACATTCGGAAAAGCCCTTGAAAAATTGGGCGGTGATGACCCCCGAATTCCCTCGGGCGCCGAAGACGACTGCCTTGGAGAATTTTTGGGAAAGATCCTTCAGATCTCCGGGAACGCCCTGAATGGCGCGGAATCCGTTCTGCAGGGTCTTGACCATGTTCGTTCCCGTATCGCCGTCGGGCACGGGGAACACGTTCAGCTCGTTGACCTTGTTGCAGTAGATGGTCAGATTTCGGATTCCGTAATCGATCAAATTTTGATATTGCTTGCCGCTTATCGTAGTCGTCATAATAACTCCAACCGTTTTATTTTCCGAGGATCCGGTTCATGGCTTCTTTTTCTGCCGAAAGATCCGGGGAGATGGGCTTGCCCAGATAATAGACCCCGATCATGCCGGGACCGATGTTGGCGCCGCTTCCGGCAAAGACGTCGCTTACGTAAACCTTTTTGGGATTCAGCTCCTTTTCGAGCATTTCCTTAAGGGTATTTGCGTACAGCTCCCGATCGGAATGGGAGATAATCAGGAATTGATCTTCAATCCCGTCGGCGGTTTCTTTGACGTATTTTACCGTAATATCCAGGGCTTTTTTGATGCCCTTCGCCTTGGTCAGCACGGTGGTGTAGCCGTCGGAGTTGCAGTCGCCCATGGGTTTTACCCCGGCAAAGGAGCCCATAATCGCCTTGCCCATGGTGATCCGTCCTCGGCGGGCAACGTAGATCAGATCGTCGATGGGACCCATCTGATGCACCCGCACCTTGTTTTCCTCCAGCCAATCAATAACCTCTTGCATGGTTTTGCCCTCGTTTTTCAGCCGATGGGCGTGGGCGACCAGAAGCCCGAAGGCGCCGGACATCCGAAAGGAGTCGAAGCAGTAAATTTCCGCTTGGGGATGTTTCTCCCGTACCCGATTGGCGGCAACGCAGGAAAAATCGTACGTGCCGGAGATCTTGGACGAGATCGACATACTCAAAACGCCGTAGCCCTCGTTGATGTATTTGGTAAAGATTTCGCAGTATTCCTCCAAATTGGGGGGCGCGGTGGTGATCTTTACCCTTTTATCCCCTAATTTCTGATAAAATTCTTCCCGGGAGATCAGATCCCAATCCAGCTGGGTCAGCATTTCCCGACCGTCCACGGTAATATGCCCCTTGAGGTAATCGGCAACGCCGAAGTCCTTCGCAATTCCCGGGACAGATCGCAGGTCAGATCTGCCAAAATAACAAAATCCTTCATAAAAATCCCTCGCAACGATGAATCGTTTCTTTCGTGTTTCATACAATTCTGACACAATTATCTACATTATAACACATTTCGACGAAAAATGCAATAGATTTTTACAGAATATTTTTCCTTTGAAAATAAGCCGAAAGCTCTTCGAGGGAAGAACTTTCGGCGTTTTTCGTTTTATTCCTTGGGCTTCGTCGCAAGGATTACGACGGATTCGGCTTTTCTTTTGGGTACTTTTCGCCCTCTCTATACCGCCCGAATTCCGAAGGTGCGTTCCAGCAGAGTCAGCACGGTGTTCCGCGCCGCTTCCGGGAGATAGTGGGTGACGCCGCCGCAGTTGGAGCAGGCGAGGGGCAGGGGGATCTTTGCGTCGGAGAGCACCGATTCCCACAACGCCGCCAAGCCCTTTCCTTCGGTCAGCCGATGCCCCCGAAGGGTCAGGCGGAACACCTCTGTTTCCACGGTCACGCCGTCCAAAAGTTCCGAAAAATCCGCGCCTTTACGTTGGGGAAAAATTGCCATAACTCCACGGGTTTCATCTGCGGTAAAGGCGTCGATAAAAACTTTTTGTTCCTCAAGCCGCTGAAACAGCTCATTCATCCGTTCCCGCGGGAAAAACAGCAGGACTGCCCCCGGCGTTATATCGGCGCCGACGACCGTTTCTTCCAAATTGAATTTCACGGTTACTCCTCCTTCAACCAAGGCTTCATCGCTTCAAAGACCGACTCTTTTTCTTCTGCGGATAAGGGACAGAGGGGAAGGCGTAAAAATTGCTCCGGATATCCCAGGTATTCCAACGCCCCCTTGATCGGAACGGGGTTGGTTCTTCGGAACAGGGCCTTTACCAAAGGCATCAGACGGAGTTGCAGGTCGCAAGCCCCCTTGACGTCGCCCGAAAACCATGCTATACACAGATTATGTACCACCCGGGGGAGAATATTCGACACCACCGAAATCACGCCCTCGCCTCCAAGGGATAAAAAGGGAACGATACAGCCGTCGTCTCCCGAATAAACCGGCAGATCGTCTCCGCAAAGGCTTCGCACCGTAGCCGCCTCCTGCAACGATCCTCCCGCATCCTTCAGCCCGACGATATTGGGGTGGGCGGACAATTCCTTCAGCGTCTCGGGGGCGATTCCTCTGCCCGTTCGCCCCGGCACGTGATAGACGATGACCGGGGAGCCCAAATCCGCCAAGGTCTCGTAATGCCTTCGGATCCCCTCCTGCTCCGGCTTGTTGTAATAGGGACAGACCGCCAAAATTCCATCGACTCCAAGGTGTTGGGCAGATTTGGTCAGGGCGGCGGATTTTGCGGTATCGTTGGTTCCCGTCCCCGCGATGACCGGGATTCTGCCGGCGGTTTTCCACAGGGTGTATTCGATGACCGAAAGCCGTTCCTTGTCGTTCATGGTGGCGCTCTCTCCGGTGGTTCCGCAGGGCACCAAGGCGTCGGTTCCGGCGGAGATCTGGGTGTCGATCAGCCGCCCCAGAGTTTCGTAATCCACCGCCCCGTCGGAAAAGAACGGAGTGACCAACGCCGTGGCGCTTCCCCGAAAAATAGGTTGCTTCATATCGTTACCTCCCGCGTCGTAAGTTGCTGTTCCATTCTATTCCGCACCCCCTCGTTTCGTTCTGCATATTCTGTCGTGAAAGGAGGAGTTTCGTGAATACGGAAGTGTTATTCGGGCTTCTTTTGCCTTTCTTCGGAACGGCGCTGGGAGCCGGATGCGTATTTTTTATGAAAAAAACCATGAACCCCTGCTTGCGTCGGGCGTTGACCGGCTTTGCCGCAGGGGTGATGACCGCGGCATCGGTCTGGAGCTTGCTGATTCCTGCTATGAATCGGTCGGAATTTTTGGGATCTTTTGCTTTTTTGCCCGCCCTTGCGGGGCTTTGGCTGGGCATTGGATTTTTACTGCTCCTGGATAAAATCATCCCTCATCTTCACTTTGGAAACGGACTTGCGGAGGGGCCGGAAAGCCGCCTGAAGCGGTCGAGTAAGCTGGTCTTGGCGGTCACGCTTCACAATCTGCCGGAGGGTATGGCGGTGGGGGCGGTTTTAGCCGGATTTTTGCAGGGAGAGCCGGGGATCACCGGAGCTACGGTCATCGCCCTTGCGGTGGGGATCGCCCTGCAGAATTTCCCGGAAGGAGCGATTATTTCTCTCCCCCTGCGCGCCGAGGGGATGAACAAGGGGCGCGCCTTCTGGATGGGAACGCTGTCGGGCATTGTAGAGCCGATCGGGGCGGCGTTGACCCTGCTGTTTGCCGGGCTGATCACCCCCGCCCTGCCGGTGCTTCTTTCCTTTGCCGCAGGGGCGATGCTGTTCGTGGTGGTGGAGGAGCTGATCCCCGAAATGGCAGAGGGAGATCCGTCGAATTTTGGTACGATCTTCTTCGGCGCAGGGTTTTCGCTGATGATGGCGCTGGACGTAGCTTTAGGATAAAATGCAAAATGCAGAATGCAAAATGCAAAATTAAGTGAGACCCAGAAAATTCAAGTCGCAGACGCAGAATTTTCGGAGGATCGATGCTTCTGCGTAGCAAAGCCGTTTCTCCGCTACGGGTCGGGGACGGCAAAGCAGAATATAAAATGTGTCCTGCATCTTGCAATTTTTTTGAAAGTATGATATAATAAGATATATTTCAAATAAAGGACTGCAAGATGAAATTATCGGATTTTTCTTACGACCTGCCGGAGGAATTGATTGCCCAGACGCCCTTGCAGCAGCGGGACGCCAGCCGTCTTTTGGTGTTGAACCGAAGAACGGGGGAATATCAGGATCGGCATTTTAACGATATATTGGACTATTTTCAGCCGGGGGATTGCCTGATCGCCAACGATTCCAGGGTCATTCCCGCCCGGTTGCAGGCGAAACGTCCCACGGGGGGCGCGGTGGAGATCTTTTTGCTCCGCCCCCGGGCTGACGATTGCTGGGAATGTTTGGTGAAGCCGGGGCGGAACGCCCGGGAGAGACAAGTCCTTCTTTTGGGGGATCTGACCGCTACGGTAACGTCGGTTCTGGAAGACGGAAACAGAGTGATTTCCTTTTCTGCCTCCGACGGCGGCGACGTGACCGAAAAATTAAAGGCGCTGGGAGAAGTTCCCCTGCCCCCTTATATCCACGAAAAATTGGGGGATGCGGAACGGTATCAGACCGTCTATTCCAAGGCGGAGGGCTCGGTTGCCGCCCCCACCGCAGGGTTGCATTTTACCCCCGAATTACTGCAGGCGTTGAGAGATAAAGGGGTAAAGATCGGATACGTCACCCTCCACGTGGGGCTGGGCACCTTCCGTCCGGTAAAGGTGGAAGATCCCACCACCCACAAAATGCACTCGGAATACTACATTTTACCCCAAGCCACCGTCGATCTGATCAACGAGACCAAGGCGCAAGGGGGCAGAGTGACCGCCGTGGGAACCACTGCCACGCGGGTTTTGGAAACTGCCGGACGGCAGGGGCTTCCCTTGACGGCGCAAAGCGGAGATACGGATATTTTCATCTATCCCGGCTTTGAATTCCGGGTCATCGATCGGCTGATTACCAATTTCCATCTGCCGGAAAGCACCTTGATTATGCTGATCTCCGCCTTTTCGAAGAGGGAGTTCGTTCTTGACGCCTACAAGCACGCCGTGGAAGAAAAATACCGCTTCTTCTCCTTCGGAGACGCGATGCTTCTCCGATAAAGGACGCAGTCCTTTATCGGAGAAGAGTGAAGAGTTAAGAGTTAAGAGTGAAGATATTCAGCGATTTGTTGCATAAGTTCGGCTTAGCTAAAAATCCTACGCCTGCGGCTTGAATTTTCAGAGCCTCACTTAACTCTCCTATCTTCACTCTTTACTCTCCACTCTCAAAAAACCGTGGGGCTGTTTTCCCCATAGGAGGATAAATTATGTTTAAATTGTTAAAAACCGAGGGCTCTGCCCGTCGGGGGCGGTTTGAGACCGTCCACGGAACTATCGAAACCCCGGTGTTTATGAACGTGGGCACTGCCGCCGCCATCAAGGGCGGACTTTCTGCCTTGGATCTGAAGGATCTGGGCACGCAGGTGCTGCTTTGCAATACCTACCATCTGCATTTGCGTCCGGGGGACGAGGTGGTTGCCGGGCAGGGAGGATTGCACCGATTTACCAAATGGGACAAGCCGATCCTGACCGACAGCGGCGGATTTCAGGTGTTTTCTCTCTCGTCTCTGCGGAAAATCAGCGAAGAGGGGGTAACCTTTGCCTCTCATCTGGACGGACGTCGGATTTTCATGGGTCCGGAGGAGAGCATGAAAATCCAATCCAATTTGGCGTCCACCATCGCCATGGCGTTTGACGAATGTGTGGAAAATCCCGCGGAATACGATTACGCCAAGCGCTCTTGCGAGCGTACCTTCCGCTGGCTCGTGCGGTGTAAAAACGAGATGGATCGGCTGAATTCTCTCCCCGAAACCATCAACAAAAAGCAGATGCTGTTCGGGATCAACCAGGGCTGTACCTACGAGGATCTTCGGGTCAAGCACATGAAGCAGATCGCCGAGTTGGGGCTGGACGGCTACGCCATCGGCGGACTTGCGGTGGGGGAGCCTGCCCCCGAAATGTATCGGGTCATCGAGGCGGTTGAGCCCTTTATGCCCAAGGATAAGCCCCGATATCTGATGGGCGTAGGCACGCCGGTCAATATTTTGGAGGCGGTGCACCGGGGGGTGGATTTCTTCGATTGCGTCATGCCTTCCCGCAACGCACGGCACGGGCATTTGTTCACGTCCAAGGGGATCATCAACATCAATAACGAAAAATATAAAAACGACGATTCTCCCATCGACGAGAATTGCGATTGCCCCACCTGTAAAAACTTCTCCCGGGCGTATATCCGCCACCTGATCAAGGCAGACGAAATGCTGGGGGCAAGGTTGGTGGTTGCCCACAATCTGCGGTTTTACAATAAGTTGATGGAGGATATCCGCTTCCACCTGGATAACGGAAGCTTTGAAGCCTTCTATCGGGAAAAGCGGGAGATCTATGGAGTGAGAATTTAGGAAAGAATGCAAAATGCACCCCTTCCACCATCCTTCGGATGGTCCCCCTTCCCCAACCCTGCGGGTCGGGGACGGCAGAGCAAAATGCAAAATGCAGAATGCAAAATGCAAAATTAACCCCCACCACCGTCCTGCGGACGGTTCCCCTCCCCCTCGCCCCTGAGACGGGGGGAGGCAGAGCAAAATGCAAAATGTTATATCTTAACTCTCCACTCTTCACTCTCCACTCTTCACTCTTCACTCTTCAGCGACTCGCTTACGCTCGCTGCATAAGTTCGGCTTAGCTGAAAATCCTACGCCTGCGGCTTGCATTTTCAGAGCCTCACTTAACTCTCCACTCTCCACTCTCCCTTTTTCTATTGTTTGGAAATTCGTACTATTTTTGCCCTTAAAATCTTACACTTTGCGCGTATAATATATTTACTGCAGAAAATATAATTTCGGAGGTATATCCCAATGAATCTTACCAATCTTTTGCTCCTTGCCACCGACGTGGCGACCGACGGCGGCGCTTCCAATCAGACCCCTCTGGAGAGTCTGTGGGGAATTTTGGGTTCCGTTCTTTCCTTTGCGTTGATCATCGTCGTGTTCTATTTCTTCCTGATCCGTCCTCAGAAGAAGCAACAAAAGGAAACCGAAAAAATGCGTTCCTCCATCGAGGTGGGCGACCAGGTCACCACCATCGGCGGAATCGTCGGTACCGTTCGTCAGATCAAGGACGACGGCGAATTGTACGTCATTGAAACCGGCGCCAACAACGACCGCTTGACCATCCACAAATGGGCGGTTCAGTCGAAGGACACCATTTCCGAATAAGATCTGTCATGTTCCCCGTCTCTCCGGCATAAAGTGTATCAACGATATTTTATGCCTGGAGTTGATGGTATGGAGCAGATCTCGATTTCCCCGATGCGGGTGGCGAAGGTGACGTTGCTTGGATTTGCCGCAGGCGTTTGCTCCGCGGTGCTTCTGACGTTGTTGTTTTCCGCCCTTCTCGCCCTTGGCGTTCCGGACGGTGCGATTCCCCTTTTCACGTATCTTACCGTGTTTTTTGCGGCGGGCTGCGGAGGGCTTTGCGCCGGAATGAAGGGAAAAACCCGTGGGCTTCTCTTCGGGCTTTGCGCCGGGATCGCCTTTTTTCTTCTGCATTTCCTTTCGTCAGCGTTGTTCGGCGAGATCACGGCATCTCTTTTGACCTATCTTGCAACGGAGGTCGTCGGAGGGATTTTCGGGGGGATTTTAGGCGTGAATCTGCGTCGAAGCTGAACTTTGTCAACGTAAAAATCCGTCGGGATCTCTCGGCGGATTTTTTGCAAAAGCAGGTCTTGGCAGAAATTGGCGGAAGGATTTTTCATGATTTTTTGACCCTTTCGGAGATAATAATTCCCGAAAGGACGAAAAAAATTATGGAATTTATCTTTTATCTCTTTGCCTTTTGGCTCGGAGGAACGGTATATCAGACCCTGGAGCTGTGGTGGCGCAGAAGAACCCACTGGACCATGTTTTTGGCGGGGGGTGTCTGCGCGGTGCTTTTGGAATTTTTGTGCAACGGCGTCTTTTTTGCCCTGCCCCTGCCCTTTAAATGTATCTTGGGGGCTTTGATTATCACCGCCGTGGAATTTTCCTTCGGCTGCGTGGTCAATCTGAAAATGGGTATGAAGGTTTGGGATTATTCCAACCTTCGGGGGAATATTTTAGGACAAGTCTGCCCCTATTTTTCTGCCCTTTGGTGCGTGTTGTCTCTTCCTGCCCTGTTGCTTTTAAATTTACTCCATACCGCAATCGTATGAGGAGATTTTTATGAAATTACTGTTTAAACAAAGGATGTTTTCCTGGTTTGATTCCTACGACGTGTATTACGAGACCGGCAACGTCGCCTATACCGTGAAGGGGCAGTTGAGCTGGGGCAAATGCCTGAAAATTTTCGACGCTTGGGGCAATCACGTAGGAACGGTGAAGCAGCGGATCTTCACTTTTCTTCCCAAGTTTGATCTGTACGAGGGGGAGGAATGTTTTTCCACCCTCTGCAAGGAATTTTCCTTTTTCAAGCCCCGCTATCATTTCGACGGAGGCCCCGGCTGGGAGATCGAAGGGGACTTCTTCTGTTGGGATTATACCTTGACCGATCCCCAAGGAAATCCGGTGGCACTCATCTCCAAAGAGTTGTGGAACTGGACCGATACATACTCCATTGAGGTCTTCGATCCCAATAACGCCCTTTCTGCCCTGATGTCGGTCATTGCCATCGACGCGGTACAGGAGCAACAGGATAACTAAAGAAAAAAGGCACGCTCGAAAGAGCGTGCCTCGAATTTTACTTCTTTCCCCATTCGTTGAGGTATTTTTGGAACGCCGTGCCTGCCAGCGTCCGATCCACGTGGGGGGCGACGAAGAGGTATCCCCGCCATTTCCCCCGATTGAAGGTCTGCGTCCAATCCTCGATCCGCTGAATTGCCTTGTCTCCCGGCAGGGGGCGGTGTTGCTTATCCACCACCGTCAGAGAAAGATCGGTCTCAAGGGGAGGCTGGAAGGACAGCACCAGGTCGAAGGCGTCGAAATCCACCGGCTTCCCGACCGTTTCGTATGCTTCTGCGATTTTTTCGGCGATGATCTTCCGTTCCGCAATATTCTGTTCCACGGAGCAGTTTTTCAAAAATTGAATGTACGACGCCACGGTTTCGGGGAAGAGGGTGTTTTGTTGCCATTGATCCAAAAGGTCTTGAAGGATCTGCTTTTTTTCGACGTCGCTTTTGGCAGATTCCAGATTTTTCAACGTCCGGGACAGTATTTGGTCGGGCAAGTTCTGCTCGGAAAAGCTGTCGGGGGAAAGCTCCAGCGCCCGCTTTGGCAGGGTTCTGCGGGAAAACGCCTGCATGAGCGATTCCAGGGTTTTCGTCTCCGCGCCGTCGGTGGCAAAGGGGCGTTTTTTGGAATGATACAAGGCGCTTAATTCCTGGTTGTTCAGGAACAGAAAATCGCAGGGGTGCTTGATTTTCCCCACCCGAACCAAGGCGTAAATGGCGTCTCTCATCTGGGCTTCGGCTGCCAAAACCTTTTGATGGCGGTACATATAATGATACAGCATGGAACGGTTAAAGAGCAATTCTTCTACGGTGGATAAGGCGTCGGCGGTGATGCCCAATCGGTAGTCGATCACGCCTTGTTCTTCGGTTTTACAAAGCACCAGCTTCAGCAAAAACCGTTCCACTCCGTAGGTCAGGGCGATGCCTGCGGTATAACTGTCCCGTTGGGTATAATCTAATTTGTCCGCGTCGAAATTCCCGTTCAAAACCGTCGTTAAATAGGAATATTTCGTGCCGTCCTTTCCGCAATTTACCGCCCCTACCACCATATTTGCCGCCCGTTGCAGTAACTCCTTCGCCTGCGCTCTGGTGCGGACGCCGGGGTAGTGGATATTTCGGAAAAAGAAATTGATAAAAGCGTCGGAAACGATAATCAGATAGGAAAACACCTCGTGGGGAGAGGGGGAGATCTCCTGTCCCGTTGCGGCGATCACGTACTCCCGCATGGGGGCAAATTCGGGCATCGTTCCATAGACCGCCTCCGACAGGTGGGAGTAGGGACAATGCCCCACGTCGTGGAGCAACGCCGCAAGGCGCACCAGACGGATCTCGTCCTCGCCGATGACCGACGCCACGTCGGGACGCTGCCGTGCCTCGGAGGAAAGCTGCTCCATCATCCGCGACGCGATGGCGGCAGTGCCCAGGGAATGTTCAAAGCGGGTATGTCGGGCGGCAGGGTAGGTGGAATCCGCCAACCCTACCTGGTTGACGTTGCGAAGCCGCTGAAACAACGGGGAGTCGATAAGACGAACCTCCCACGGATGAAAGACCACCGATCCCCAGATGGGATCGTGGATGATTTTCGTGCCCGTGGCGGTGGGAAGATATCCCTTTACCATGGCTTTGACGTACCGATCAATGTACGGGCGGAAACTTTCGTTCATAAAAACCCCCTTTTATAGAAAATGCAAAATATCTTCACTCTTAACTCTTCACTCTTAACTCTCTCCTATTATCTCATGAAATTCGTTCTCCGTCAAGGGGTTTTTGTAACTTTTTTGCAACGATTCGCCGCTTTCCTTGATTTCTGCCCCACGGCTATGTTATAATAAAGAAAACAAAGGAGGGGATTTTCCATGATTCGCAGAGATAAAGAAAATTACTATCTTGATATTGCCGGCACGGTCTGTGAGCGCAGTACCTGTCTGCGCAAGACCTACGGGGCGGTGATCGTGAAAAACGATACCATCATTTCCACCGGCTACAACGGAGCGCCCCGCGGACGGCAGAATTGCAGTGATCTGGGCTGGTGTCTTCGGGAAAAGCACCACATCCCCAGCGGCGAACGGTATGAGCTGTGCCGGTCGGTGCACGCGGAGGCAAACGCCATCATCGTCGCCCCCCGGGAGGAGATGATCGGCGCCACCCTGTATATGGTCTGCCGGGATCCCAAGGACGGCTCGTTGGTGTCGGGAACCAATTCCTGCTCCATGTGTAAGCGGTTGATTATCAACGCGGGGATCTCCACCGTGGTCATTCGGGATACCCAGACGGAATACCGGGTCATCGACGTGTACAAGGAATGGGTAGAAAACGACTCCTCGCTGGAATTACATTCCGGGTATTGATTTTTTAAAAAAAGTTCAAAAATCATTCGTCAAAATACACAGAAACCAACGGCTGATTTTGGGCATTATGCCGATAATTGTGTTAGTTTTTTGAGACTTTAAAAAAAGCCTTGACAAGCGTATTATAAAATTGTTATAATATAAGGCACGAAAGCCCCTCGGGGCAAAACCATTTTCGAAAGAGGTATTCTATCATGAAAATCGCAAGAAGATTGTTGTCTCTGCTCCTTGCCCTTCTGATGGTCTTCGCTCTGGCTGCCTGCGGCGGCGACGGAGAACCCACGGATAGCGGAGTTCAGAACAATCCCAATCCCGACAACCCCCAGGGCGGCAACACCCAGGGAGGTAACGATGACGTTGATGATTTCGTTATGCCCGACCGTCCCACCTCGGAAACGGAAGGCAAAACCTACATCATCATCCAACACGAAGATACGGTGGATCGCTTCGGCTATTCCCAGGACTCCAAGATGGGTCTTCAGATTGGCGACCGTATTGAGGAGGTTCAGAATCTTTACGGCTGTACCATTGACTTCTCTCAGATCGCTTACGGCAGCGGCTTCGTTACCCAGATGCAGGCGCTTCAGTTTGCTGAAAACGGCGGGGACCTGGTCTTCGCGTACAAGAACGCTTACCTGCGTCAGTGCCTCGGTACCGGCGGGGACGAATCCTTGATGCAGGATCTTTTGGCGGTTGACAATATCATCAATTTCTGGAATTCTGAAAAATGGGGCACCATCACTGCCCGTGAATCCATGATGGCAGGCGGTACCTTCTAC
The DNA here is from genome assembly GCA_017623475.1 of Clostridia bacterium. Taxonomy (GTDB): domain Bacteria; phylum Bacillota; class Clostridia; order Oscillospirales; family UBA644; genus RGIG995. The sequence goes on from JAGAPC010000039.1 coordinate 38,554, forward strand.
GGTGTTTCCCCCGCGTTGTGGGTTGACTGCACTCCCTTGCCCTATTATCAAATCGTTTATAACAAGAGCCTGGTGGAATCCGCAGGGGCTACCGATCCTCAGGAATATTGGGAAAATGAGGAATGGGATCGCTACGCGATGCTCGACGTAATCAAGGCTACCACCGACGAAGCCAACGGTGTTTGGGGCATGAACGGTAACGTAGAGCATATGATCCGCGCCACCTTCCTCTCCACCGGCGTTCAGCTGGCGCAGATCGACAAGATCAACGCCGACGGTACGGTGGAATGGACCAACGGTCTGAAGACCGCAGAAGCGGCAGAAGCCATCGGCTGGCTGCAGCAAACTCTGAAGTCCAATGCAAAATGCTTTAACAACGGAGGCACTTCTCCGGTTGGCGAAGGCTGGGGTGGATACTCTTCCTTCACCGAAGGTCTCTGCGCTATGCAGATTACCCGTCCCATCGACCTGTTCGACTACATTGTCGTCGATAGCCAGGATCCCTTCGGTCTGATCTGCTGGGCCGGGGTTGACGCCAATACGTTGTCCGGTTACTACGAACAGGTTTATTCCGTTGCAATCCCCGTGTTTGCTCAAGACGTTAAGCATTCCGCGTTCCTGATGGCAGATCTGTTCGAAGGTCTGGAAGACGTTGAATCTTACCAGGACGTTATCGATTACTACGGCGATACCTATTTCGATTCCGAAATGGATCTGGAAATGCTGATCCGTCCCGACGCTACCCTTCAGTATTCTTATTGGCCCAACGACGGCATTGACACCGTTTGGACCAATATGAGAGATCAGTTCCTGACCCTGTCCGTTTCTTCTCTGATCGACCGCTACGCCGGTATCATCGACACCGCCGTGGAAACCCACATCGTTCCCAACAAGGTCGCACTTCAGGCTTGGGCAAGCGAAAAGAATTTTGACTGATTCTGTCGAATAGAATATCATTCAGCGGTATGTCATTGACATGCCGCTGATTTTATGGTAAAATAGAAATATCGAAAAAGGAAAGGGGCGGATTGCCGTGAAGGATCGATTGTCTGCCGAGGGCGTCCGGCGATTGCTGACCGCGCCCTATCGGGTGTTTGCGGTGGACGAAACCGGCTCCACCAACGCCGACGTAAAACGCTTGGCGGAGCAGGGCGAGGCGGAGGGCTACGTGCTGATCGCCGATCGGCAAAGCCAAGGCAGAGGACGGTTGAACCGATCCTTTCATTCCCCCCGGGGAACGGGCTTGTATCTTTCGGTACTGCTGCGCCCTGTCGGATCTGCCGCCGACGCCGTCTTTCTGACCGTTGCCGCCGCCGTCGCCGCCGCCCGGGGGATTCAATCCGCCTTCGGCATCGACGTTGGGATCAAATGGGTCAACGACCTTTATTATAAGGAACGGAAGGTGTGCGGAATTTTGACCGAGGCATCGGTAAATTTTGATTCCGATACCTTGGATTACGCGGTCTGCGGCATTGGGTTTAACGTCTTTTCTCCCCCCGAAGGATTTCCGACGGAGCTGACGGGGATTGCCGGTTCTCTTTTGGACTCTTACGACGACGAAGCCCGTCTCCGTCTTGCCGCCGCCTTTCTCAACGAATTTTATCGGATTCAGACCGAAGATCGTGCCGCGGTGTTGGACGAATACCGCCGCCGTTCGGTTCTGATCGGAAAAACCGTGACCTCTCCCACCGGAGCCTTTGAGGGGACTGCCGAGGTGTTGGGAATCGACGATTCCGCCGGGTTGGTCGTCCGTCTGTCCGACGGCACGCAGCGGGTTCTGTCCTGCGGGGAAGTGAGCGTGCGGATCTACGGATAACGTCGGGCGTGCCTGTATTTTGCAAATTCTTCTCTTTTGAGGTGTCGTATGAAAAAAATTCTTTCTCTTTGCCTGGTTCTTCTGCTGGCCTGCTCCTTCGCCGCGTGCAGCAGTACCCCTCACGTGGGGATTGACAGTTCGGCGTTGGATCCCTTCGTCATCGGGGGGATCGGACCGCTGACCGAGGATCGGGGCGATTACGGACGCTCGGTTTATCAGGGGGCTCAGATCGCGGTGGAGGAGATCAATGCCACCGGGGGTGTCAACGGCTTTCGGCTGGTGCTGAATTTCCAGGATTCCAAGGGAGATCCCCAAACCGCCGTCACCCTGTACGAAAAATTGCTGGATAACGATATGAAGGTTTTGTTGGGGGGCGTTTTTTCCGATGAAACCGATGCGTTAATTCCCATTGCCGCCCAAGACGGACTGTTGATGGTCTCTCCCACCTCTTCCCGAAGCGATGCCTTGGGAACGACCGGAAACGGCTTCCGCATTTGCTTTTCCGACGTCCGATTGGGCACGATTGCCGCCAACTTTATCGCGGATAACCGCCTTACCACCAACGTCTCCGTGATCTGGTCGGACGACGTGTTCGGTGGGAAGGAGCAGGCAGAAGCCTTCCAATCTGCCTTTGAATCCCGAGGCGGCACGGTGGAATCCTACGAGATTCCCAAAGAAGAGCCGGTGAACGCCGCTACCGATTATTCGTCGGTGATCGACCGCTTGCAGAACGATCCCCCGGAGATGATCTACCTCGCCCTTTCCCCCGCCGAAAGCAAGGCGTTTTTGAAGGCGTATGAATGGGACGGCGCCCTGTCCCCCGTAAAAATCATCGGAAGCAGCGGGCTGGAGGGAATGTTGGAGTCGGCGGAAGCCCCCACCATGCTGGAGGGCACGTTCGTCGTTACGTCCTTTGCTTCGGATGAGGATTCCACGCTGGTGCAGAGCTTTGTCTCCGCCTATCGGGAGGCCTACGGCACGACCCCCGACCGCTACGCCGCCGACGGATACGATGCGGTTTACGCTATCGCCGAGGGGTTGCGGAAGGCGGGAATTACGCCGGAAAACGTGGACAACGACGATTTTAACCGAAAGATGGTGTCTGCCATGACCAAAATCACCGTCAACGGCATCACCGGAACCATGTCCTGGACCACCGACGGCGAAACCACCCGCCCCGCTTCGGTTAAAGTCATTCAAAGCGGAAGATACACGACCTTTGTGAAAGCTCAATAAAATCAACCCCCGATGATATTGGATCCATCATCGGGGGCGTTTTGTTTAGAAATTCAATTTTCGGAATTTTAAGGGGGTCAGTCCTGTCGCCTGTTTGAAGGCGCAAATGAAATGGGGGGTACTGTGAAATCCCGATCGTTCGGCGATGACATCCATTGAAAATCGGGTTTGCAGTAACAATTTTTTTGCTCGCTCGATCCGCCGGGAAAGAAGGTATTCGTAAGGGGACATCTTGGTGGAATCTTTGAAAATTTTGGAAAAATACGATGGGCTGAAATGCACCGCCGTGGCGATTTGTTCCACCGACAGATCTTGCTCCAAATGTTCTTCCATAAAGGTTTTCGCTTCGCTGATCGCCGGAGAATAGTTTTCCGTTGCCTGGGATTCGGAAAAGGCGGAGATGTCACAGAGAAGAGTATAGATTTTTGCGGAAAGAAGATATTCGTTTTCCCCGGTCTTGATTCCGTCCATGATGCTCCGGATCATGTGTGGGCAACGGGGGCTTCCCCGGAGTGCTTGCCCGTGGGCTTCGGTGAGATTTTTGAACCAGGAAACGCTGGAATTTCCGTCAAAATGAAGCCAGAGCAATTTTGCGTAGGAATCCGTAAAATATTCATGTTCCCCATAGCAGTTCACCAAAAGCATATCCCCGGATTCCCCTTTGTAGAGGGTTCCGTTTTGTTTTAAGTACAAACTTCCATCTGCAACGTACAAAATTAAAATACTGTCGTAGTGTTTCCGATGGATTCGATAATCCCGGACTTTTTCATAACTTCCCACTGCCACAGGGTAAAAGAGTTCCCGCCGGGCGAATTCGGAAGGCGTATGGAAATAGTAGATGCTTTCCCCAAGAAATTGAATTTGTTTCGGATTCATAGCAAACACCGTAGGATTTCTAAATTTTTTAGTTTTATTTCAAAACAAATTGGTTCGCTTATATGATACAATAAAATCAGAAAAATGTCAAGTGCTTTTGCTTATTGCAGAAAGGAATCTTTGATATGGAACAAATTTCGTTACAAGATCGGGAAATTTTGCGGGAATTGGCAGAGAAAAAACTCGCTTATGCCAACAGTCCGAGAAACGAAGAAATTTTAAAACAATGGAACGCTTTGGGGAATGGAAAAAGAGAAGCCCCCACCGTTCGCCTTTTGTACAGCAATTTCGTAGCGGAAGCGGTTGTGCCCCGGATGCGTTGTACCGGAGAGGCGGCTCGTCGGTTGGAAGATGCCTTATTGCGCAGTATGACCGGACGGGAACTGTTTGACGATGACACCCCCATTTCTCCTACCTTCGATATCCGTATCGGACCACGGGTGAATCCCTTTGGAATCGAGCCGCAACGGGTTCGGGATCTGAAAACCGGCGGTTATCACATCGAGCCGGTCATTGAAGATCTGGAAGAGGAAATTGAAAAATTAGAAGGTGGGTCCTTCCACTTTAACCGTCAGGCATTTTTGGATCAGAAAGCCCAAGCGGAAGAAGTGTTCGGGGATATTTTGCCTGCCCGTTTCCTTATGAATCCTTTAAGCGGTTCGATGACCAACCCCTTGGTGCATCTGATGGGGATGGAAAATTACTATATGGCGATGTACGATTGCCCCGAAACGTTGCACAAAGTCATGGATATGGCAACGACGATTTTCGAGCGCTGTTACGATTATCTGGAGCAAGAAGGGCTTTTGCTTCCCACTTGCGGAATCAGCCCGTTGCATCAGGAATCCTTTGCCTTCAATCATGAATTGCCCACCGACAAAGCAACCAAAACCACCGATTGTTGGGGCTTTTTGGAATCTCAGGAAACTACCGCCGTTTCTCCCGAAACCTTTGGGGAATTTGTTTTCCCCTATCAGGATCGCCTTGTTAAGCGGTTCGGACTTTTGTCTTACGGTTGTTGTGAGCGTGTGGATGCCATCTGGCCCGATTACCTTTCCAAGTGGGAAAATCTTCGGAAACTTTCCGTTTCCCCCTTCAATAACGAAGATCAGGTTGGGGAATATCTCCGGGGCAGTAACGTAATTTATTACAGCAAACCTCGGGCGGATCTGGTGACCCATCCCGGACCTTTGGATGAAGATGCGTTGCGTCGTGATTTCAAACGGGTCTGCACCGCCGCTTCCGGCTGTCTGTTTGAAATTGCCCAACGGGAAGTTATGACCTTGCGGGGCGATATGGAACGGGGGCGTCGCTACGTTCAGATCGCCAAAGAATGTGTTCAGGAATATTGGAAACCGTAAAAAATTTATCTCGTGGGATTCTTTTGGGATTCCACGGGATTTTTTTGGATAGGGCTTGATTTTTCTGTAATAATGTGATATAATGGTAGAAATTGAATGTATTATAGGAGTAATATCATGCAGATTTATGAAGAATTGGTCGCCCGGGGCTTGATCGCCCAGACCACCGATGAAGATCAAATTCGGGATCTTGTCAACAACGGCAAGGCGACTTTTTATATCGGTTTTGACCCCACGGCAGACTCCCTTCACGTGGGTCACTTCATGGCGCTTTGTTTGATGAAGCGTCTGCAAATGGCAGGCAACCGTCCCATCGCCCTGATCGGCGGCGGTACTGCCATGATCGGCGACCCTTCGGGACGGACGGATATGCGTTCCATGATGACCAAGGAGGTCATCGACCACAACTGCGCCTGCTTCAAAAAGCAGATGGAACGGTTTATTGAATTTGGCGAAGGCAAAGCCCAAATGGTCAACAACGCCGACTGGCTTTTGAACCTGAATTATATCGACTTTATCCGGGATATCGGCGGTTGCTTCTCGGTCAACACCATGTTGCGTGCCGAATGTTTCAAGCAACGGATGGAAAAGGGTCTGTCCTTCCTGGAATTTAACTATATGCCCATGCAGTCTTACGACTTCTATTATCTCTATCAGCATTATAACTGCAATTTGCAGTTCGGCGGCAACGATCAGTGGTCGAATATGCTGGGCGGTACCGAGTTGATTCGCCGCAAGCTGGGCAAGGACGCCCACGCCATGACCATCACGCTGCTCCTCAATTCCGAGGGCAAAAAGATGGGCAAAACCGCCAAGGGTGCCGTGTGGCTTGATCCCAACAAAACGTCCCCCTTCGATTTCTATCAGTATTGGCGGAACGTGGAAGACGCCGACGTGTTGAAATGTATCCGGATGTTGACCTTCCTGCCCTTGGAAGAAATCGACAAGATGGACGCTTGGGAAGGCAGTCAGTTGAACCAAGCCAAGGAAATTTTGGCATACGAATTGACCAAATTGGTTCACGGCGAGGACGAGGCAAACAAAGCCCAAGCCGCCGCAAAGGCTCTGTTCTCCCAAGGGGGCGACAGCGCCAATATGCCCACCTGCACGTTGACCGACGATGATTTCGTCGATGGCAAAATCGACATCCTCGCCGTTCTCGTCAAGGCAGGGCTGAACCCCTCCCGCGCCGAAGCCCGCCGCGCCGTTGACCAAGGGGGCGTATCGGTGGACGGTGAAAAAGTCACCGACAACAAAACTACCTACACCAAAGCCGACCTGGCAGACGGAAAAGTCTTCCGCCGCGGCAAAAAGGCTTACATGAAAGTGGTTGTAGAATAAAAATCGCCGCCTAAAACGTCGTTCTTTTCCGTCGACCGCACCTCTCGACGTACTCTCGGTACGCCTTCGGGTGCCTGCAACGAAAAATAACTTCCGTTTATGAACGGCTTCGACTGTGAATTTAATAAAAAATATCGGAGAACTTCTAATTTTGAAGTTCTCCGTTTTCTTTTAAATAAAAATTTTCTCGCCGTCGTGTTTCAGTTCGGTCAGCACGGGGCGTTCGTTGGTGCGACTGTTGGGGCGGTGCATGAGGAAGTATTCTTTGCCGTCAAAGGCTTTAAAAATCATGCCGTGGCCACCGTCTTCGGCGGAGAGGGGGGTGTCGAGAACTGTCCAGTTGCCGTCGATGTCGCCGTTGTCACTTTTGGAAATGAGTTCCACGTAACCTTGGGCGTTGAAAGATGACCAAATCGCCAGCAGATCGTCTCCGTTGCGGTACAAGAAGGGTCCGTCGGTGACGTAATTTGCGCCCCCACGTTTCCCGACCACGTCTTTGTAATCCGATCCTTTCCAAAGAAGTTTCGGTTCGCCGATGGGGGTGGAGAGATCGTTGGATAATTCTACGGCACAGACCGTTCCGTCGCCGATTTGAGTCCATTCGTGGCAGAAGACCATATAGGGTTTTCCGGCTTTATCTACGTAGAACGTTCCGTCCAGACATTCCCAATCCGAGGGCGTTGCCGGGTCGGGGGATACGGGAACGAAGGTTCCGTCGGGGGTGTCGCAAACGAAAATATGGGTGCCCCGAGGGTGTGTTTTGGAGATAAAGGAAGCAAAAAGATAAAATTTCCCGTTATACCGATGGACTTCCGGTGCCCACGCATCTCGTTCTCCCCAAAAGTCGGGAGTACATTCAAAAATGCTTTTCGGTTCGCTCCAATCGTCCAAGTCCGTGGAAGTATAAACGTCAAATCCGTCTTGTTTGCCCCAGTAATGCTCATCGGTTGGGGTGGTAACCCGGGATCCGTACAGGTAATATTTTCCGTCGTAGGGCAGGATAAAGGGATCTCGGATGTTGATTTCGTTTAATTTCATGGTCGTGCTCCTTATTTTGTCTTTTCAAAATTCTCTTTTGTGATTTTCAGATCGCAGGTGCCCCCGCCTTTTCGAATCCGCTGAAACCCGGCGGCGGTAAATCCCTTGACGGCGGCGGTGCGGTTCGTCTGGTAGGCTTCCCCTGGTAGGGGAAGCTGGCGCCGCAGGCGACTGATGAGGTTGTTTAGGAATGGATTAAGTAGTTTGCATTGGAACAATCTCATCCCCCACTTCGTGGTCCCCCTTCCCTTACTAAGGGAAGGCTTTTCCCCATTCTTCTTTTGTGATTTTCAGATCGCAGGTGCCCCCGCCTTTTCGAATCCGCTGAAATCCGGCGTTGGTAAATCCCTTGACGGCGGCGGTATTGGCGGTGGACAAAGTGACTGACAGCGAGGGGAGATGATTTTGCTCAAAGGCGCGTTGGAGCAACAGGCGGAGGGCAGGGGTGCAATATCCTTTGCCCCGATGCTTTGCCAGGATAATGATGCCTACGTGGTGCTTTTCTCCGTCAAAGAACCAGGAAATTTCTCCTACCGGGGTTCTGCCGTCGGCGATGACGGCGTAGAAATTGTCCGGCTCCCGATCCATCCAAAAATCGTACCACAACGCCCAGGTGGATCTGGGGAAATCAATACATCCCGTGTCGGGGTGGTAATCCTCCATCGGCTCTTTAAAGCGGTTGAACGCCATGGTTTGCGGGTCGGAAAGCAACTGCTCCCGAAACAGAAGCTCGTTGTATTGCGGCAGATAAAGTCGTAATTCCATTATAATTCTTCTTCCTTGACGTCAAGGGCTTTCCCCAAACGGAACGCCCAGATTTTGCAACCGACGACCGGTTTTTCGTACAACCGGCGGACGGCGGCGGCGTAGAGATTCAACTGTCGGGAGTAGCGGGAGAGCAATTCCTCCTCCGTAGCCCGATCGGATTTGAAATCGACGATGAGATACCCCTCCTCCAATTCGCAGAGAAGGTCGATGGCGCCCTGCATGAGCATTTCGCCCGACTCTCCCGGATTGCCGGAGTAGTAGGAAACGGGGATTTTGCAGGTAAACCGCACCTCCCGATCGTATCCCACAGAGGAGTTCAGGGTTTGCATCAGGTCGCTTTCCAAAAACCGTTGAAGGAGTTTTTGGTCGATGGCGTTTGCCCCTGCCTTGGTCAGATGCCCCGCCTCGGTCAGCCGTTGAAGCTCGTCGGGGATGGGCTTGTCAAAATCCGCAAATTGGCAATAGGTGTGGATCGCCGTGCCCGCTTCGGCGGCGGTGACGGCGGCTTCGTCCAAGAATTTGGGCTTTAAAATCGGCGGCTCGGTGATGAGAAGCTCACTGTCCGGGTCGGGGGATGCCTTTGCGATCTCCGTGACCGAAACCTTTGCGGGAACGGTGGATAAATGTCCGTCGTATCGGAAGGAAAACCGACGGTTCAATTCTTCCTCCGAAAGTCCGCAGACCGTCTCTTCCACGGCGTAGGAGGCATCGACGCGGTCAGGAGGCTGTACGAAGCAGACCCGAAGCCGCCCCTCCTCGTCTTCGGGCTTCAGCCACGCCGAGGAAATAATTCCGGCGTCGGGGTGGGCTACGGCGCGGTCTAAAATGGGGCTTCGGAAATTGTTCATTTCCAAAAGATCAATCAGCCGTACCGCCCCCTGTTCCGAGTGAAGTCCGTGCAGATCCAATTTTTCCAGCTTGTCGCTGACCCGTCCGATGACCGTCAGCCGATCTCTTGCCCGCGTTAGGGCGACGTAGAGATTCCGCAGCTCCTCTTCCACCTCGGAACGGTTGGCGCGATGCCCGATAAATTCCCGCATCAGGGTGGTGTATTCCGCCGTTTCTCCCTCGTTTTTGATCTTGGGGGCAACTCCGTATTCTCCGTCCACCCGAACCTTATCCCGATCGGAGCGCAGGGGGCGTTCCAGCTCGGGGAAGATGCACCAGGCGTATTCCAGCCCCTTGGATTTGTGTACCGTCATCAGACGGACGAAATCTCCTTCGGGGGCAGCGCCCTGCTCCCGCACCTTGCCCGACGCCTTTGCCCGATCGGCAAATTCCAAAAAGCCGAACAGACCGTCGCTTTTGGAGTATCGGCAGGCAAAAGAATAAAATTTCATCAGATTGCTTCGGGCGACAGGGTCGGTTGCCGATTCCAACGCCAGATAATCGGTGGCGGTGTAGATCTCCCACAACAATTTCGGGACGGGGAGATTTTCCGCAAGAATCCGAAATTTTTTCAGGGTTTTCACGGCGTTTTGCGCCAAGGGATCTTCCTTTGCCGCCTCTTCCAACCCAACCCAAAGGGCTTTATCCTTCGCCTTCAGGTGCAGTTCTGCAAGGGTTTGGGGGGACATGGAAAAGACGCTTCCGGTCAAGGTCACGAACAACGCCATATCGTCCCAGGGATCATTGACCGCCTGCAAAAACGCTAAAATTCCGCAGACCTCCGGGGTGTCCAGGAAGGTCTCGCCGTCGGAAGAAAGCAGGGGAATCCCACTCTCCCGAAAGACCTGTTCGTACAACGGCGCCGAAGACATATAGCGCAACAGAATCGCCACGTCGGAATAGCGCATGGGGCGGTGGGCGTTTTGGTTTTTATCATAGACGGTGGCGCCTCCCTCCACCGCGTCCCGAATCAGCTGGGCGCAAAGCTTCGCTTCCTCGGCGTAGTGGGTTTCTCCGATCCGTCCGGCGGTGGGGAGTAAAAGCAATTCCGCGTCCGGCTCGGTCTCTTCGGTGTGAGGCGCGGGAAGTCCGTCGGGAGAAATCAAGGTTTTCTCGTAATTTTTGGGATAAGGAACTGCTTCGTCGGGATTCCTTCCGGCGAAGAGTTTTTCCCCCTCGTCGTAGGTAAATCCGCCTACGGCTTTGGAGAATAACCCCCGGCACAGGAAGTTGACGAAGTCCAAAATTCCCTTTCGGCTTCGGAAGTTTTTATTTAAGGCGATGACCTTGCAGGTCTCTTTTTTCCGCAAAAAGTTATCGGCGTTTGCCCCCCGAAATCCGTAAATGCTTTGCTTTACGTCACCCACCGCAAAGCAGTTGTTATCAGTGACCGCGCGGAAAAACAAATCCTGCAGGTCGTTGACGTCCTGGTATTCGTCGATCAAAACCTCGTCGTAGGACGCTTGCTCCGCCAGGGCGACTTGGGTGGGGGTGAATTCTCCCGATTCGTGGGAATAGTCGGCGACGGTCAGCTGCAACGCCAATTCCGCCAGGGCAGAGAAGGAATACGCTCCTCTGCGGTGCATTTCCTCGGTGACCTCTCGGCGGAAGGCTTCCACGGCGGAGAGCAAAAATTCCATACCCGGGCGCAAGGCGTCCAGGTCCTTTTTGCATTGGTCGGAGGAGAGATAAAAGATCTCTTCCCCCTCCAAAAACGCCTTCAGTCCGGAACGGTATTCTTTGTAGAGGTACGCTTCCTTCGGGTATCCCTTCCGCACGGCGGGGGCTTTGTCGAAAATATGTCCCCGAACCCGACGGCTGACCTCGTCCCAATCGCCCCGTTGCAGGGCGTCGCAAAGGGTTTTCAGTAACCGATGCTCGTCCAAAACCACGTCCATGGTCGGGAAGGGCGCGGCGGCGACGATCTGATCGAAAATGTGCAGATATTCTTCCAGGATCGGCTGCAGGAGTAGGCAGGCGGCAGCGCACCAGGCGTCGCCTTCCGACAAGCGGGCTTTTTGTCTGTGAAGCCACAGGTCTCCGAAGGGGAAGGTTTCGATCTTCCGCGCTACGGTGTCGATGGTGCTTTCCATGGCGCGGCTGTCGGTTTCTCCCCCGAACAGGGCTTCAAATTCCCGAAATCCCTCGGGGATTTTGTGATAATAATCCTCGATCTGCCGCTGGAGAACGGCAGATTTCAACACCGCCAATTCGGTCTCGTCCATGACGGTAAAATCGGGGGAGATCCCCGCCTTTTGGAAATTGCGGCGCAACAGATCCATACCGTAGCTGTCGATGGTGCAGATCTTTGCCTTGTACAGCGTCAAACTTTGCCGTCTCAGGTGGGCGTCCCCCGGATTTGCGGCGGCGCGGGCTGCAAGATCCCGTGCGATGCGGGTTCTCATTTCCGCGGCGGCGGCGTTGGTAAAGGTGACGATCAAAAGACGGTCGAGCCGTCCTCCCTGCTCCACGAATTCGCCCACGCGGGCGGAAAGCACGGCGGTTTTGCCCGATCCGGCGGCGGCGGAGACCAAAAGATTGCGTCCCCGGGTATGAATGGCTTCTAATTGGGCGTCAGTCCACTTGGGCATCGGGCTTCTCCTTTCCGACGGCAAAGACGTCGCGGGGCGTTTCGTGCCGACAGTAATCCTTCAGATCGCAGTAATTACAACTGCAATAGGCGCTTCCGATCCTGATGGGATTTTTCTCCACCTTCCCCTCGTGCAGGGCGTTGCCCATTTTTTGCAACAGGTCGGAAATCTGCCCGAAAAGCTTGCCGAATTGCTCGGCGGTGATGAAGAAGGGAGAGTCGTTTTGCTTGATCCGCAAAAACTTCCGTTCCTCCGTATTGTCCATGGCGTGAAGCACCGCGGGGTCCTTCAGATAGACCCCCGATCGGGGCGTTTCGCTTTCCCATTGTAACAGAACCTTTTCCTCCGGATCGCTCCGTTTCCCCGACACGGTTTTGGGGTTCGATCCGATGTACTGCACCCCGGCGGGAATACAGACCTCTCCGGGGAAGAGATTTTGCTGCAGGGCGTAAAGGTACATCAGCATCTGAATGTCGATGCCGTTTTGGATCAGCTGGAAGGAAAAATCCTTTTTCCCGGTCTTATAATCCACCACCCGCAGGTATTTTTTGCCGTCTTTTTCAAAAAGATCGACCCGATCGACTACGCCGATCATGGATAAAGTTCCGGTTTCCAAGGGGATCTTGACCGATTCCACCGCGTCTTGTCCGATGCCTACCCGTTGTTCAAAGGCGTAGGGGACGAATTGGGAGGCTTGGAATTCCTTGCGGAATAAGGTCAAAAGCCGTTCGATCTTCTTCATCAGCGCGTCAAAATAGCTTTGCACCGTGGGGGGCGGGGTTTCGTCGCCGTAGAATTTGTAAATCTGCCCTTGTCCGAAGTCCCGGACCCGTTGGTGCAGTTCCTCGTCGGAGCAATCCAGCCCTTGGGAAATGATGGATTCCAACGCCTCGTGGATGATCGTTCCCCGTTGTCGCGGATCCAATTCTGCCCGACTTCGGGGGGAGATCCCCAGCCCGTAGCGGAGGAAATAGGCGTAGCGGCATTGGTGGTACTTGTCCGCTTTGGAGGCGGAAAGGCGAAGATGCTTGGGATAGATCTGCAGGGCGGTTTCCGACGTTAAGGGGGCGATTCGTTCCCGACGGGCAAGAAGGTCTGCGTACTGCTTTTGCCCGGAAAAATACGCGCCCAGCTCTTCCACCGGGGTTTTGGTGTGCAACGCAAAGGCGGCGCGCTCCCGCTGGATCCGTTCTTGGAGCGATTCCTGCTCGGAAAGGCGAAGCCGTTGGGTGGGAAGATCGGGGAAAATCTCCAAAATCCGCCCGACTACCGCCGATGGGGACGCCTCTCCGCCGATGACCGACGCGTAGGAAAGGTACAATTCCTCCCGGGGGGCGGTGAGGGAAAGATAGACGTAAAACATCTCGTGCAGGATTTTATCGTCGGTGGTTTCTCCCATGCCGAAGGGGGATAACTGCTCCCGATCCTTGTCGGTCAAAAGGCGGTTATCGTCGATATTTTTTGGGAATACCCCCTCGTTCAGCCCCAAAATAAAGACGCATCGGGGGGAGATCATGGGCAGGGTTTCGGGAGAGCCTGCGGTCACCTCGTCCAGCGACGTGGGCAAGATGGCAACGTCGTGGGTGTCGATGACCGAGAAGAACAGATCCCGGTATTCCTTCAGGGTAATTTTATCGTTTCCGGCGGTGAGAACCATCTCGTCCAACGCCAAAATCAACTGCTCGTAAACCTTTTTCTGTCGGGCGGAAAGCTCGTATTCTCCGTACTCCCGATAGGTTTCGGCGTTGCGGTTCAACGCTTCGGGGATCTGCAGGGTCTCCAAAATTTCGTAAAGTGCGGTGGAAATTTCCCGCACGGTGGCGTTTTGAGACCGAGATTTTAAAGTCTCTACCGTATTAACAACCTTTTTCCGCAACGTTTCCGCGCCGTTCCGCATGAGAATTTCTTCTTCGGTTTCCCGATCGGTATATCCGGCGATGGGGCGGGTAAAGGGGGTTTTGAAGCGATTGTACCGAATCCCCCAGACGTTGACGTACCGTTCAAATCGGGAACCCTCCTCGGGGGTGCAGACGAATCCGCTTTTGACGAAGGACAGCACCGCGTCGGTGGAAAAGCCCTCCACCGCCATGGAAAACAGGGAGGTAATCAGGGGGATGGGATTCCGTTGCCGCAAGGGGGTTTTGCGATGATAAAACAGAGGAATCTCGTATTGATCGAAGACCGGATCGAGGATCCCGGCGTAATCGTCCAAAGAACGGACGATCAGGGTAAAATCTCCGTAGCGGTAGCCCTCCTCCCGAACCTTTTTTGCGATGACGGAAGCGGCGAATTCCGCCTCGTCAAAGCGGTCGGATCCGCAATAAAGGTGCAAATACTTCGGAATTCCCTCCCACGTTTTTTCGGTGGGGCGGGCGTATTCCGATTCCAAAAGGGCAAATTCTTCGGAGGAAAAAGCGGCATTCTTCTGCAGATTAACCACCCGACATTCTTCCCCGGTACGGCGGCAATAGGCGATCAGCTTCCGCGCCTCTTCCGCCGCATCGGCGGTAGGACCTGCCTGCTCCGGGTCGGTGGTGTCGGTGGGCAGGGCGACGGTGACGTAAGCACCGTTTTTGACCATCTGCAAAAGGATGTTCCGTTCCCGATTGTAAAAGGTGCGGAAATTTGCCACGTAAACGAGCTCGTTTTCAAAATCCCCGGTGGCTTCCAGCAGTTTTTTCAATCGGGCGGGAGCGTCGTCCGGGTCGAAATACCCCTCGGAAAGATAGCCCTCATAGACCTGGGCGATCATCGCCAGGTCGTATAATTTATCGTTCTTTTCTTTTTTTGCCGTTTCCATCAGCTCGTCGGCGGAGATTCCGGCGGCCTTCAGCTCCTTGATCGCCCCCAAAAGCAAGGGCAAAAAGCGGGGGTTGCGATAGGTGGGGGGATAGTGCTTCAAGGACGGGGCAACGGCGTCGAAGGCTTTTTTCAGAAGCACCGTTTTGCCGCCCTCCCCCAAAAAGCGGGCGGGGATTCCGTGGGCGGAAAATTCCGTTCGGGCAAGGGATTTTAAGGAGGTGACGTTCAGATACCGAAAGCGCTTTTCTCCGATTTTATCCAAAAAATATTGCTCCGACGCCACCGTGTATTGATCCGGAACCAGCAGGGTGATTTTTTCTTTCCGGTCGTCGATGCGGCGGGCAATTTCTTCCGCCATGTAGGCGGTTTTCCCGCATCCGACTCTGCCCAAAATTAACGTCAAAGGCATAAAATCAACCCCCTTCCATTAAAAATTACGAAAGATATTCCATAAAAACCAACAAGCAAAAAAGCCGCAAAAAAGCGCCAATTTCCAGGATTTTATCCATTTTGCCTCGGGAAGACCGCTGCAATGGGAGATATATCCCCAAATCAAAAACACGCCCTCGGCAATCCCCGTAAGGATCGTGAAAATCAAAAAAAGCAATTCCATAAGCAGCCCCCTATTTAAACGAACTCAACAGGTATTCCAAAAAGGAGCAGCGCCGCTTCAGAAGCGTCGTTGCCGCATCCTGTACAGCCGTTGCCCAGAAGGCGGGAAAGATCACGGCGCAAAAGACCGGATTTAACTGCCACGCCGCCGCAAGATCTCCGTGGAGAAGCAGGGAAAAGGCGCGGGTAACGCCGCAGCCGGGGCATTGAAGTCCCACCCAGGTGGAGGGGCAGGAGAACCATCCGTCTGCCACCGCCTCGTAGGGAAGGAGGAAAAAGGTCAAAAAAAGTACGGCGTAGCACCCAATGCGGATCCATCGGAACAAAACCGTTTTTCGTTGCATAAAACCTCCGGAGAAAACAAATACTTTGTTCAAAGGGGATGATCAAAGCCGTGCTGAACAAGGTTGAAATTTGTGGGATCAACACGTCGGAATTAAAGGTATTGAGCGAGGCGGAAAAAACCGCCCTGCTTCATCGGATCAAGCAGGGGGATGAAGCCGCCCGCACCGCCTTCGTCAACGGAAATCTGAAATTGGTGTTGAGCGTGGTGCAGCGCTTTGCCCATCGGGGAGAGGATCCGGACGATCTGTTTCAGATCGGGTGTATCGGGCTGATCAAGTCCATCGACAATTTTGATCTGACCCAGGAGGTGCGGTTTTCCACATACGCCGTGCCCATGATCATCGGGGAGATCCGCCGTTATCTACGGGATAACAATCCCATTCGGGTGTCCCGATCCCTGCGGGATACGGCGTACAAGGCGCTGGGGGCAAAGGAACGGCTGACGGCGAAGCTGAGCCGAGAGCCGACCATCGAGGAAATTTCCGCGGAGATGGGCATGAAGCGGGAAGAGATCGTCGTCGCTCTGGATGCCATCGTCGATCCGGTTTCTCTGTTCGATTCGGTGTACAACGACGACAGCGACACCATTTATCTGATGGATCAGGTGCGGGATCTTCACGAGACCGAGTCTAATTGGGTGGAGGAAATTTCGTTACGCCAAGCCATTTCCCGCCTTACCGATCGGGAAAAGCGGATTTTGTCTCTGCGGTTTTACGCGGGCAAGACCCAAACCGAGGTCGCCGCGGAGATCGGCATTTCCCAAGCCCAGGTGTCTCGGTTGGAGAAGAATGCGTTGACCGAGATTAAAAAACACCTTTAGGGAAATGCAAAATGCAGAATGCAAAATGCAAAATAAGCCTTCACTCTTCGTTCTCTGAGGAAACTCGTTTTTCCTGCCGTTTTTCTGCCCGCTTTCGTTCTTTTATAAAGTGCTGGATCAGAAGAAAGGCGGTGCCGCCGCAGACCAGGGCGGTCAGCACCATGCCGATCACGAAAATGACTAAGGCAGAATCCTCCGGCAAAAAGGGGGAAACGATAACGTCCAACAATTTCATCTGGTTTCTCCTTTTCTTTGGGATAAGCGTTTTCTCAAATGGAAAAACCGACAATGATCGGTGTATAAGCATAGGCTGACTGCCAGCGCCACGGTCAACAATCCCGCGCACAAAAAGCGGATCGACGTGGTGGGAACGATACGGAAAAATCCGGGGATCGTACCCAGCAAAATCGCCAGCGACGCCGTCCCCATCGCAAGGTGCGGTCTTTCAGGTAACGCCGCCGTTGCCGTGCCGAAGCAGATGGAAGCAGGGGCGCACAGGGCACCGAGCCCGATGCAGTAAAGCCAGGGAACGTGGGTAAATACCGTCAATAACAGCAGGGCGATCCCGAAGGCAACCGCCGCAGTCTTTTTCGGACCGAACCGATCTGCTCCGACGCCTCCCGCCATCCGTCCCACCATGCAAAGCGCCGCAGGAATCAGAATTTTAGGTCCCTCCGTCCAATCCGCCGGCAGAAGGCTTCCCACCAGGGAAATAAGAAACAGGGGGATCAACGTCAGCCCCAAGACCGCCCAATCGGGGAAGATACGAACCACGCTGTTGCGGAAGGATCGGATTTTTTTCGGATATTTTCGGGCTTCCGTAAAGAAGAAGCAGGCAAGGGCGAGCGCCAAAAGAAGTAAGGGCAGCATCCAGCCCGAAAGAGAACCTTGCCGCGCCAAAAAGATTCCCAGAGCTCCGCCGAAGATTCCGGTGGAAATGACCGCGGCGTTTCGGGAGAAAAAGCCCCGGGCAAAGGAAACGCTTTCGCCCAACGCCCCCACGTGGAACAGGGCGCTTCCCACCGCCGCCGGAAACAGGGCGATCCACGCCGCCGCCGGGGGCAGCAGGCACGCCAGGGCGACCAACAGACACCCCACTGCCTGGGGGTGAAGCTGAAGGGGCATTTCATCCAAAAGCACTCCCAGAAAGGGGCGCAGTCCGTAGGACAGAATCAGAAAAATCATGAATCCGGCGCCCACAAGCAACGTGGTCTGGGCGGTTTTGGTAAAATTCCCCGCCAGTAAAAAGAAACAGGCAAGGTCAATGACCAAATGGGCGATGGTCTCGGTGATAACCGCCTCTTTTCTCGGCATAAAAACCCTTCCTCTCTATATATAAATCTATATGATATATTTAAGTATATCATTTTTTTTCTTTTATGTCAAGGTTTGCCCCGATTTTCGGCAAAAAAAAAGCTCTCTCCATGGGAGAGAGCCTGAATGATACGAAAATCGTTACTCTGCAGTTGCTTCGGGAACCGGTTCTTCCTTCGGTTCTTCCTGGGCGGTCGCCTGTGCCGTTGCGGCCTTGTAAGCGGCGTCTAAAATGGCTTGCTTTTTCGCTTCCTCCAGCCGTTTGTCCTCGTAGCGGACGTGCTTGGATTTTCCAAAGCCCAAAATGAGAACGAAGATATAGGGGAAGAAGAACAGACCGAGGGTATAGCCCAATCCGTGACCGAAGGATTCCGACAGCTTTTGCACCGTCAAAATCGCCACCAGGATATTCACGCCGGGAATCAGCATGAACAGGAAATAAAGTCCGCTTCCCCACGCAACGTTGAAAAATTCCACCCATCCGTAAACGGGGATCAGATTCGACCAACCGGGTCTGCCTGCCTTGGTGTAGATCTTCCACCAGGCGATGATGAAAAATACGACGGCGGCAATCGCGATGGCAACGCCTAAAACGATCAGGATAATCCCGAAAATCGTGGCAAATGCGGCGCCTCCGCTACTGCCTGCGCCTGCGTCCATGGCTCCGTTCATTACCATGTCCGTCGCCGTGTTGACGGCGTCTGTGCCTTGAAGTGCTGGTTGCATTATGTTTCCCATACAAATCCTCCTTTTTTCGATGCCGTTTTCTCTCTCTGCTATCGACATCTTTTTCCTATTATAACACATTCTTACAATTTTGTCAATATTTAACCCCCCACCGAAGGGGCTTCGATGGGGGGGGGATCGTTTAACACTGTTTCATCAGGCGCAGATAAAATTCCACCGCACGTTTGACGGCGTCAAGGCGGATGCGCTCGTTGTTGCCGTGGATGGTTGCCCGTTCCTCGGCGGTCAGATCCATGGCGGAGAAGCGATAGACCTTGTCGGAAATTCTGCCGTAGTGTCGGCAGTCGGAGCATTGAACCATCAGATAAGGCGCTACGAGGCAGCCCTTCCAGGTTTCTGCAACGGCTTTTTCGACCTTTCTCCAGGCGTCGCAGTCGGTTTGGGAGATTCGGCTGGGGTTCATGTGGCTTCCCACGGTGACGGTGACGGTTTCATCGTCGATGATCTTTTACAGCCGTGCCTTTGCCGATTCCACCGTGTCCATGGGATTCAGCCGCAGATTTGCCACCATCGTTGCCTGGGGCGGAATGACGTTGGGCGCCGCGCTTCCTTCCATTTGGGTAAAGGCGACGGTGGTGCGCAGCAGGGCGTTGATTTCGCCCCCGGATTTTTTGCCCAAAAGATCCAAAACACCCTTGAAAATACCGAAATTGGCAAAGATGATTTTATACAAAAAGGTAGAGTGCCGTCCCAAGGTGTCAAACATTTCCGCGGCGGGCTTGGTCACGTGCATGGGGAAGGGATTTGCCTCCAATTTACAGCAAGCCTTCGACAAAATGCCCACGGGCGTGTGGGGCTTGGGCGCGGAGGCGTGACCTCCCTGGGATTTGACGGTGAAAATTGCGTTCATCATGCCCTTTTCCGCAATCCCGACCACGCCGCAGGGGGCTTTGACCCCGGGGAAGACGTTTTCGACCACGCCGCCCCCTTCATCGACCACCAGCCCCAGATCGATCTTCCGTTCTTCGAACCAATCCACGATGTTGGACGCGCCTTTTCCGTTGATTTCTTCTCCGCCGGAAAAGGCGAAGTAAATATCGTTTTCGGGAACGAATCCTTTGGAAATCAAGGTGTCTGCCGCAGTCAGTACGGCGTTCATGGTTACCTTGGTGTCCAACGTTCCGCGTCCCCACAAAACTCCGTTGTCAATCTCTCCGCAGAAGGGATCCTTTTCCCATTGATCCTCGTTGACCGGCACCACGTCGTAATGCGCCATCATCACCGAGGGATGATCGTGGCTCGTTCCCTCCCACTTAAAAAGCAGCGCCCGGTCGGGGAGACGGTCGAAGGAGCAGACCCGAAAGACCTCCGGGTACAGCTGGGGCAAAAGTCCGATGAGCTTTTCAAATTCTTCGTCGTCTTCCTTGGACGGATCGTAATAAGAAACGGTTTTGCACCGCACCAGCTGTTGCAGGGAAGCGATCGCTCGTTCTCCGTCGAATTCCACCGGCTCGGATTCGGTCACCGGAAAGGTTTTGGGACGAAACGCCGCCGCCCGAAGGAGAATGACTGCTAAAAATACGGTAACCAGCCCTAAAATGATGTAAAGAATAATCATAATAACCTCTTTTTAAAATGAAGAATGCAAAATGCAGAATGCAAAATGCAAAATTATATCAAGGAGCCAAACAATGTAAAATGTAGAGGATCATGTTTTTTAAATTTAAAAGGGCAAGGTGCTTGTTTTTTGTTTCTTTATTTTGTATTTTGCCCTTTGCATTTGTATAAGAAAAATCTGTTACAACAGATTTTTCTTATACATGATCCTGCTGACGATCAGGGTAAATACCACGCTGACCGGAACCATAATCCCCACGGTTCCCGCATTCAGGGCGGGGACGGCGATAAAGAGGATCAGCATCAGCGTTACCGGCGCGATGGCAAGCTTCCAATTCCGGGAGACGAAGACCACGCCCAACCCTCCGAAGAGCGCGGGGATCATCTGATCAAAGGCGGGGGTTAAAACGGGGGATTCCAGCACCGGCGTCAGAGGGGTAATCAAAATTACGCCCAAGATGATAATCAGCGTCGTTACGATGGACGAAACGGCGATGGCGATGGTGGAAACCACCTCTCCCTCCTCGGAATTCGCCTTGACCTTCGCCTGTTCCAGGGCGTTCAGGGCGCAGGGGAGCTTTAAGTTTGAGATATTTCCGGTCACGAAGGACAGATACGACCCGCCCGCACCGAGCATAGGAATGTAAGTAACGGTTTCAATGACACCCACCGCCCAATACATGGGCGCCGTCGCCAACAGACCCTTCCACAGACCGTTCATGTCGGGAAACGCCTTGAAAATCAAGGCAACCGCGATGGGGAATGCCAGCAAGATTGCCATCATCGAAAGGTTCCAAACAGTGCCCCAACGATGGACTTGATCCATATAAGTCATTTCTTTTTTCATGCTTCAGCCTCCTTAAGACAACCAGGCGGTAAAGGGAATCGCGCTTGCCATCCCCACGATCAGGGACACCGGAAGGGCGTAGTCGGCGATCCAATGGATCTTTTTGAATTTCCCTGCCAACAGTCCGCAAATTGCCATAACCAACGCGGAAACGACCATAACGCAAACGGGAATCAATCCTTTGAAATTCCCGGAAAAAGCGTCGGAAACGTCGCAGAACACAAAGCCGACGAAAGCGGCGATCATACCGATAAACATGGCAGATTGGAAAACGTCTGCCCATTTTTTATCCCGCTGCTCCAATTTTCCCATACCGCCCTGCAGCTTTTTGCAGATCGCAGGCACCAGCCAGATCCCCACCATGATCGACAGGGTCATAACCAGGGCGATGGTCACGAATTGGGACGCGTTGGGGGTGGCGCTTCCGGTCAACCCCATCGCAAGGGACGTATTTTCCGCCGCGATGGCTTCGTAGGACAACGATCCCACCACGCTCAACCGCAGCCAGGGGAGTGCAACCCCCAATTTTTTGGAAAGAGCGATGACGCTGATGACGATGGCAACCGCCGGAGCGACGGTAAAGATCCCCGCCGTTGCGGCGATGCTCCGCAGTTTTTTCTTGTCCATGCCGATGGCAACGCCCCGCTTCCACGCTTTAATCAGGAAGAAGATCGATTGCCCCAAAACTGCCGCCACGATGATTGCCACCAAGACGAACAGAATCGGATGATTTACGCTAAATTCCATAAATGAACCCCTTTCGGACGCAATTTATTTTCATCCTTTATATCATACCATATTTCCCCAAGAAATGCAAGGGCAAAAGTTTAACTTTTCATACACCACCTTGCTAATAGTCACGAAATTACCCACGTATTGGAAGGAACGGAACTGTATTCCCAACTGCAAACCGCCCTTTTTAAGTACGCCGAGGGGAAGGGCGAACTGCAGAGCCGCCGGGAAACCTTGGAAAAACTGTATGCCAATGTGGAAGGTGCCAACATTGACGGTGAATTGACCGCCGACCTGGTAGGTGACTACATCTTTACCGACGCGGATTTTCTTCGAAACCTTTCCACCAACCATCGGAACGTCTTTGAAAAGATCTTCGACGAGGTTAAATACCTTTATAAGGTTGCTACCGCCGGGAGTAAAGAAGCCCGGGAGTTGGAGAAGATCAAGAAGACCTTTGAAAAGGTGTATCGCGAAACCGATGCACAAAAAAACACCGCCGAGAGTGGCGGTACGAAATATTCCATTGTTGCGTTGGATAATGGGAATGTCTATGTTAAGGCGAGCCGTAATGTCATAAAGGGAAAAACACGAAAAGAACAGCGAAGGGATATTACGAAGTTCTTCTCCAATCTATTAGAAAGACAACCATCACTGGACATTCATACCATTGGTGGAGACATTCTTACAATAACCAAAAGAGACACGGCCTGGAAGGCTAAGGATGATTATAAAAGTGTTTCGGGTTATCCTGTGAAATTAACAGACGAAGAGTTTGCAGTAAAGCTGCGTGTTGAGGCTCACATAGACGAAATTGTAGAAACATCATCACAACGAGGGTATAGTCCTGACAGTAAAGGGCACAGTTTCGCAAAGAATGGATTTACATACCACCGGGCATATTTTGAAGATTTTGATGGGCAATATTATGAAATTACTTTTTCGGTAGGACATAAAGGCACGGTGGCTACGGTCTATAACGTGGGAAAAATAAAAGCAAGCGTTACACCTTCAGCTAAAATAATAGCCGTAGTGGGGTCAAAGCCCCTTGGTGGAACACCTGCTAATAATATTATACCACAAAACAATCAAAATGTCAATAGCCAAAATTCCCTTTCTGCAGAAAACGAAGATCTTCCTACCCATGGGTACCGAATTTCAGGGAAGGATGTTGCCTTGGACGAGCCTTTGCCCTTGCGGGAAAGTTCCTCTGTTTCCAACGAAGCCGCCGCCGAGGATTCCGAAACATTGTACACCCAAGAGGAACGGTCAAAACGCTTGGAGCGAAAACTTCAGCGGATCGACAAGCGACTGGAACGGGAAAAGGAAGACCTCAAAGCGGAATTTGAAAACCGCCGGCAGACGATGGAAGAATCTCTTGGAGATAAAAACGATTTTGTCAGCAACCGAGCTTCGGAATTGTACGAAGAACTACGGAACCTGAAAAAGGGAATTCGGGCGTCGGAATCGTTGGGGTATCTCTTAGATCACGGTTATCCATGGAGCGACGTAAAAACGGCGCTTTTGAACATCAAGAATCGCCCCGGGGCGCTTCGGGAACCGTGCCCCGGACACCCATTCACTCCCGCCCCTTTCGATTCTTGCAATCTCTTCAGATAAAAAAGGGATACCAATTCTTCGGACGGCTCTCCTTATTTTTACGGGAAAATCAGGAGCCAAAATATAGACTTTTTTCAAAAATGAAGCACTTTTACCTTGACAGGCTTGAAAGATTGTGTTATAATGTATCACGGTATAGCGGTTTAAAGCCATATCACATATTGGAGAGTTATCGAAGCGGTCATAACGGGCACGACAGCCGAAGCGCCGCCTGTGGCGGAAGGAGCGAGGGTGTCGTGGCGCAGCGGTCTGAAAAATCAAGTACCAACGGATACGCAGATTTTTCAGGGCACCGCAAGAGGGCACGGAAAAAGTTTTTCATCAAATTAAATATTCGGAGAGTTATCGAAGCGGTCATAACGAGGCGGTCTTGAAAACCGTTTGGGCTCACGCCCACGTGGGTTCGAATCCCACACTCTCCGCCAAAAGGGTTGCATAAAATAGATGCACCCACAGAAAACCCCGATTTTATCGGGGTTTTCGCCGTTTTTACGGTCAAAAAACACAAAGGTAGAATGACAGATGAAAACCGCCTATTTTGCCTAAACCGAGAGATTTGAAC
>JAGAPC010000040.1 GCA_017623475.1 Clostridia bacterium
GTTGACCTAACGCAAAGTTGCCAGCAACTACGCCATTTATTCGAATGAAACACAAAAAATCCCACCTACAAACACACAGTTTGCAGGTGGGATTTTGTACATCACACAGTTCGTTTGCTCGTTCATGAAAAATTGGTTTTTGTTAAAATCACATTTTCCCTCAAAATTTCCCTTATGCGCCCTCGACACACCGTATTTTTCGGTTAAAATAATGATTTTTTTATTGAGCGTTTGTTTTTTAGAAAAAGCCCTTTTTTCGCGGTAATTAAAGGCTTTTTCGGCTTTCCCCAGTCACCTAAGGAATCTCACGGAAAATTATTTCTAAAAAAATAATTTCAAAAAAAATTTGTAAAATTACGGAAAAGTCTTGCTTTTACCCGGTTCTTGTGATATAATAGTAGAGTGAAATAATTCTCGGGGAGTTCATATATGAAAGATTTAAAAACGGCAAGAAAGGAAATCAACGGACTGCTTGCGTTTTTTACGGTATGCAAGGCGTTGCTCGTATTCTTCGGCAGTTGCCTGGGCGCAATTTTGTCGGCAGTTCTTACCTCTGTGTTTGCAGAGGGTGCACCCCAGGCGTATCTGGAATTCGGTTCCTACGGAACGCTTTCCGGATTGCTTTTAGAAATTTCCATATTCGTTCTTTCTCTGCTCGTTCCCATTTGTCTTTATTTTTACTTTTCCGGGAAGAAATATACTCATACCGTTCCGATGGCGAAGTCGGAATTTTTGCAGGTGTGCTTCGGAGTTGGTACGACGGTCATCGTTGGGAATCTTGCCGCCTCCATCGGCGATACGATTCTTTCCATGCTCTTTTCTATCTTCGGAATGGAAGAGAAATATTACGCCATGCTGCAAAACGATATCGCCTATCCCTCTAATTTTTGGTTGATCCCCTTGTTCGTCCTCGTTTTGGCGATTCTCCCTGCATTTTTGGAAGAAATTGCCATGCGCGGAATCGGCGTTTCGGTGACGCGGAAATTCGGGATTTGGTTTACGTTATTGTTCAGCGGATTTTTCTTTGCTTTCATGCACAGTTCCTGGGTTCAAATTCCCTATGCCTTCGTGATCGGAATCGTGCTTTCTTATTTCACTCTGCGGTTCAAAACCATCTGGATTGCAATATTATCCCATTTTATTTTCAATTTCAACAGCGTCGTTCAATGCCTGATTTTCCAAAACGGCGGCGCTTATGCGGATATTGTGAATATCATTTGGGCGGTTTTGTTTACGTCCCTGATGATAGGGCTGATGGTCGCGGGGATTATTATTTACGGTGTCAAACGCCCGGACGTTCCCAAGTCGGAATATTCCTGGGGCGAGACGATGAAAATTTTATTTTCCAGCCCCTTTCTTTACGTATTTTTAGCATTGGAAATTTTTCAGTTGATTTTTCTTTTAATGATTTATTAAGGACGCGTGGTTATGATTTGGAATGATAGCGAAGCAGATCTCCGCCTTGCCGCAGAACAATTACGGCAGGGCAAGTTGGTTGCTATCCCAACGGAGACGGTTTACGGTCTGGGGGCAAATGCCCTGGATGAAAAAGCCGTCGCGTCGATTTTTCGTGCGAAGGGGAGACCGACGGACAACCCTCTGATCGTTCATATTGCAGACGTCAACGATTTGAAGACTTACGCAGAGCCGAACGAGTGGGCGTATCTGCTGGCGGAGCGCTTTTGGCCCGGTCCGTTGACTATGATTCTTCCGAAAAAAGACGTGATTCCAAATATCGTAAGTGCCGGGTTGGATTCGGTTGCCCTTCGTTTTCCTGCCCATCCGGTGGCTCAAGCGTTGATCCGGTATTCCGGGTGTCCCATCGCAGCTCCCTCTGCAAATATTTCGGGAAAGCCCAGCGGAACGACGGCAGAACACGTTTTGCACGATTTTAAAGACTCCATTTCCGGTGTCGTGGACGGGGGACGGTGCGCCTGTGGGTTGGAATCTACCGTCGTCTCTCTTTTGGGAGACCATCCGGTTCTCCTGCGTCCCGGATTTATTACCCCGGAACAAATTCGTGAGGTAATTCCGTCCTTGACCGTTGCCCGTGCCGTGGAAGAGGAGCTTCCGAAGGACGAAACGGTTCTTTCCCCCGGGCTTGCCCATAAGCATTACGCTCCCAATGCGGAAACCGTCGGCTTGATCGGAGATGCCAAATCCGTATCGGAATATATTCGTCAGCACTCCGATGGAGAATCCTGCGCCGTGATGTGTTTCGACGGGGAAGAGGGCTATTTTGCAGGAGATACGGTTCTTTCCTACGGTCGCAGGGGGAATTCAGCGGAGCAGGGAGAAAGGCTATTTTCAACGCTTCGTCAGTTGGACGAAATGAACATTTCGCGTATTTATATCAACGCAGAGTATGGCGAAGGGGTTGGTCTTGCCGTTTATAACCGCCTGCTTCGATCCTGCGGATTTCGTATGATTCGGGTGTGATTTTATGTTTGTTCTCGGAGTTACCGGCCCCAGCGGTGCCGGAAAAGGAACGGTTTGTGAAATATTAAAGGAGCACGGCTATTATCATATTGATACGGATCGCTTGGTTCCCGGAGTATATCCGCAAGCCCTTCCGGAATTGATCGCCGCCTTTGGTCCGCAGGTTGCAACGGACGGCAACATAAATAAAAAAGTTTTGGCAAAGGTTGCCTTTGCTTCTCCGGAAGCTACGAATAAGCTGAATTCGATCCTTCATCCTTTAATTATGAAACGGGTGGAGGAGTTGATCCACCAGGCTGAAAGGGAAGGCTTTCGCGCCGTTGCGGTGGATGGCGCCGCATTGTTGGAAGCCCACGGAGAAAGGGTTTGTGATAAAATTCTCTGCGTTATTTCGCCGAAACGGGAACGTCTTCGAAGAGTGATTCAACGGGATTCCATTTCGGAAGATTTGGCATTGAACCGCTTTGAAGCGCAAAAGCCGGACGAATATTATACCGCCAATTCGGATGCGGTAATTGAAAACCGCACCTTGGAACAATTAAAACGTGAACTAATTATTTTAATAAAGGAGTGGGAACGATGAGCGAACTCATGAAAAAGAAAAAGAACGGTTATTTGATCTATCCCGAGGATCAAAAGGCAGCCTACGATTATTGCGAGGGCTACAAGAAATTCCTGGACAAAGGAAAGATTGAACGCTTTTGCGTAGAAGAATCGGTACGGATCGCAAAGGACGCCGGTTTCGTTGAATTCGAATACGGAAAATCCTACAATCCCGGAGATAAAATTTACTTCGTACAACACGGCCGCGCCGTAATTTTTGCTATTATTGGCTCGTCTGCCGTGACCGAGGGCTTTAATATTACTGCGGCGCACGTAGATTGCCCCCGATTGGATCTGAAGCAAGTCCCGATGTACGAGGACGGCGGGTTGACCCTTTTGAAGACCCATTATTACGGCGGCGTCCGCAAATATCAATGGGTTGCGTTGCCCTTGGCTCTTTGCGGTGTGATCTGCAAGAGAAACGGCGAAAAGGTTCGGGTAGAAATCGGAAACGATCCTGCGGATCCGATCTTCTATATCTCCGATCTGTTGCCGCATCTTGCAAAGGATCAAAAGGAAATTGCCGGGGAAGACCTGAACGTAATTATCGGCTCGAAGCCCGATGCGGATACGGAAGACGCGCCCTATAAGACGGAAATTCTTCGGATTCTTAACGAAAAATACGGAATTACCGAGGAAGATTTTGAAACGGCGGATCTCTCCATCGTTCCCGCCGGAGAAGCACGCGATATCGGGTTTGACCGCAGTATGATTTCTGCTTACGGTCACGACGATCGGATCTGCGCTTATCCGGAACTAACGGCGTTGCTTTCCCTGAACGGAATTCCCAAGAAGACCTGCGTTGCGGTGTTTGCCGATCGGGAAGAGGTTGGTAGTATGGGCATTTCCGGGATGCGTTGCTCCTACGTTGCGGATTTTCTGACGGAGCTTTGCGGCACGGAAAATGCGCGGCAGGCGTTTGCAAATTCCTGCGCATTGTCTGCTGACGTGAACGCGGCCTTCGATCCGACCTATCCCTCCGTTTACGAAAAACGCAACAGTGCCATCGTAAATCACGGGGTTGCGGTTTCCAAGTACACCGGCTCCCGCGGTAAGGGCGGATGCTCGGAAGCACCTGCGGAATTGTTGGCGAAGATCTTCAAGATTTTCGATGATAACAACGTTCTTTACCAGACGGCAGAGCTTGGCAAGGTGGATCAAGGCGGCGGCGGAACGGTTTCCCAATTCCTGGCAGACCGCAATATCCTCGTTTTGGATATCGGCGTTGCCCTGCTTTCCATGCACGCCCCCTATGAGTTAGCCGGAAAATTGGATATTTATCATATGCACAAGGCTTGCCTTGCGTTCTACGAAAACTATTGATTTTACCGCATAAAAAAGGATCTCACCGTCATTGGTGAGATCCTTTTCAATTACTTTAATTGAACGCCCCGAATAAAAGCATTACGAGCAAGCAGCATCCGATCAAAATCAATGCCGCCGGGAGAAAGAGGGTCAAAAACGCCGCAACCGTCATCGCAAAACCGTCTTTCAATCCTAACTTTTCCCGATCCAACTGCTCTTGAAACGCTTTATCTTCTTCGGGAGTCGTTTTTTTAATGTTTTTCCAGGGGAACAGTATCGAAGGTTTCTTATTTTTCATCGTCAGAAATTACCTCTTTGCATTTTTGTGCACATGAATTCCGATCATGTGCACAAAAATATGTTATGATTTAGCAGGGAAGACGGTAAACTCAGTCTCTTTCATCCACGCGCTTTGCCTTCGGGATTTCAAAGAGATAATCTCCGTTTTCGTCCATCTTGCGATCCAGGAAGTGGCAGGCGACGAAATGTCCGGGTTCAACCTCCGTCAACGGCGGCGGAACGCGCTTACATTTATCGCAAGCCATGTAGCAACGGGTGTGGAATTTACATCCGGAGGGAGGTTTAATGTTCCCGGGGATGTTTCCTTCCAGAATGATCCGTTCCTTGGAAAGGCTGTCCGGATCTGTGGTGGGAATCGAGCTGAGCAACGCAAGGGTATAGGGATGGCGGGGATCCTTAAACAGGGTATCCGTATCTGCAACCTCCACGATATTACCCAAATACATAACGCCGATGCGATCCGAAATATAACGGACGACCGAAAGGTTGTGGGAAATGAAAAGATACGTCAGCTTTTGCTGTTCCTTCAGATCCTGCAACAGATTGATGATCTGGGACTGAATGGAAACGTCCAGGGCGGAAACACATTCGTCACAAACGACGAATTTCGGATTTACCGCCAAGGCTCTTGCAATACAGATTCTCTGACGCTGACCGCCGGAGAACTGATGGGGATACCGGTTGTACATATATTTCTGCAAGCCGCAGGCTTCCATGACCTGGAAAACGTGTTCCTTCATCTTGGGAGAGCCGGGCTTGAAGAATTTATGCGTAATCAGACCTTCTTCGATAATCTGACCGACCGTCATACGGGGGTTCAGGGAAGAATAGGGATCCTGGAAGATGATCTGCAGGTCCTTACGGAGCAAACGCATTTCGCTCTTTGCCAAGCGGGAAAGGTCGATGCCATTATCCAGCATGGCTTCGTATTTTGCAAAATCCTCGTCGTCGGCGTAGATCGTCTTCAGATCGGAGATCTTTTGATCCATGTTTGCGATGGAGGCTTCCAGTTTATTACATTCGCTCTGTAACGCGGAAATTTTGCCGTTGAGCTTTGCAATTTTTGCGGAATTATCTTTTCCGTTTTCCTTGTTTTCCAGAACTTCAATTTCCAATTTTGCGTCAGAAATCTTTTCGTTCAGCTTTGCCATGCGGACGGAGTAGCCGAACCGTTCCAAAAGCAACGAAGCGCCTGCTTTGGTGTCCTTTGCAACGAATCCGCCCAAAATCTTGGCTACGTTATCCAACGCGGTTTTTGCATCGGCGGCCGCCAGATTCTTCTCCTGAAGGTCAAAGAACGTGGCGTTTTCGCCCAAGGCTTCGCATTTGTCGGCAAGATCCTTCGCCTTCTGTTCCGCGGCGTGATATTTTTCCACGTAAGCAGTAGCGTGGCTCAAGGTGTCGGAAACGTATTGAGGAGCCACCGAGTCGATGGTGCGCCCGTAGTACATACAGTTTCCGGCGGTTTGCTCGTAGATTTGAAGCAGAACACGTCCTAACGTGGATTTTCCGCAGCCGGATTCTCCGACCAAGCCAAAGGTTTCCCCTTCAAAAACGTCAATGGAGATATCTTCGT
The DNA here is from genome assembly GCA_017623475.1 of Clostridia bacterium. Lineage (GTDB taxonomy): Bacteria > Bacillota > Clostridia > Oscillospirales > UBA644 > RGIG995. The sequence continues at coordinate 6,224 of JAGAPC010000040.1, forward strand.
TTGCGCGGGTGTAAAGCTGTTCTTTTTGGAAGAGCTTGGCTTTGGGAAGCGGAAAATATTTTTTAAGATTGTTGATTGACAGTAATTTTTCCATGTTCTGCACTTCTCCTTTCCGCTTTTTCCGGATAGAAGCATCTCACGTATTGATTTTCATCTACCTTGACGAGTCCGGGCTCTTCGTCAATACATTTTTGCGTACAATATTTACAGCGGGGAGCGAACTTACAACCCTTGGGAAGATCCAGAGGATGGGGTACGACGCCGGGAATGGGGTCAAGCTTCGAGCGATCGTCGTTGAGACGGGGGATCGAGAACATCAACCCTTCCGTGTAGGGATGGCTTTGCTTACAATCCGCAAAAATCAATTTTGCGGGCGCTTGCTCTACCACCTGTCCGCAGTACATAACGACTACGTCGTCTGCCATTTCGTTGATAACGCCAAGGTCGTGGGTAATGAACATAATGGCAGTTCCGTTTTCCTTTTGCAGGTTGTTCATCAGCTTCAGAATTTGCGCCTGAATGGTAACGTCCAACGCGGTGGTCGGCTCGTCTGCAATCAGAATGTCGGGCTTACACGCCAACGCCATCGCGATCATAACGCGCTGTCTCATCCCGCCCGAAAGTTGGTGGGGATATTGTCTTGCGACCGATTCCGGATTGGGAATCTGAACGGCGCGCAGCATTTCGATACACTTTTCTTCCGCTTCCTTTTTCGAAAGCTTCTGATGAATGATGAAAGGCTCGGAAAGCTGTTTTTTAACGGAGAATACGGGGTTCAAGCTGGTCATGGGCTCTTGGAAAATGACCGAAATCCGATTACCGCGGATGTGGTACATATCCTGCGTCGGAAGATTAACCAGATCCTTTCCGTCAAAGCTGATTTCACCGCTTTCGATGTATCCGTTTGCATCCAAAAGACGCAGAATACTCATGGCGGAAACACTCTTACCGGAACCGGATTCGCCTACGATCCCCAGGGTTTTTCCCCGTTCAATGGAATAGGAAACGTCATTTACGGCCTTGACCGTACCGTTTCTCGTTTTGAAAAAGGTATGCAGATTTTTAACTTCAAGTAACGGCATTATTTTTCCACCTCCGATTTGGGATCCATAATATCACGGAGCGTATCGCCGATGATGTTGATACAAATAACGGTGATCGCAAGGAAGAGGGCGGGGAAGATCCAACGCCACCAGAAATGCTGGATAACGATGGAGTTACGGCATCCGTCCAGCATATTACCCCAGGTAGGACGGGGAAGCTTGACGCCGAAGCCCAAGTAAGAAAGGGAAGATTCGGTCAGCATACAGGTTGCAAAGTCCAGGGTAAGGGAAACGATGATAACCGATACCACGTTGGGAAGAATGTGCTTGAAGGCGATTCGGCTTTCCTTGATACCCATAGACTGGGCGGCAACGACGAATTCCTTTTCCCGTTCCGCAAGGATCTGACCGCGAACCAATTTCGCAAGACCCGTCCAGGACAGCAATCCAAGAATAATCATAATAATGAAGATACGCGTATCTTCCTGTAAACTACTTCCTTGCAGGATTGCAGAGAGAACCAATGCAAAGGGAAGGAAGGGAATTGCGGAGAAAATTTCGGTAATCCGCATCAGCAGAAGGTCAACCCATCCGCCGAAGTAACCGGAAATACAACCGACGATAATACCGATAATGGAGGATACGATAACCGCAACCGCACCGATGGTCATGGTCATGCGACCGCCGTTGACCACGCGGTTCAATACGTCACGACCGAGATCGTCCGTACCCATCAGATAGCCTTTCAAGCCCCATTTTTCAACGAGCTTGCCGTCTTTGAAGGCGTAGTTCTGGAAGCCGGAAGCAAATACGGTATCGGCAGCGCCTTCTTCCGTCAGATTTTTGGGAACGTCGGTTTGATTCAACGCACCGTTGCCCCACGCATAGACCTTTCCGCTGACCGTGGTCAAAACGAAGTGGCGGGAGCCGGATGCGACGGCGGCGATGGTTTCACCCTCGGGAAGCTCCGGTCCGGAGGTAATCGCACCGAGAGAAATCAATTCGCTGTCTTCCAAAAGAAGAACGATGCTGTCGCCGGTGGAAGCAATATCTACGACCTTGCGGTTTCCGATGTATTCCTGGGTGTTCTGTCCACGGTAAATTTCATACTGCTTGTTGTTGCCGGTGATGAATTTGCCGTCTTCGGAAATGCCGAACATATTGGTATTGGTAAAGCAAATCTTTTGAAGCTTGACGCCGTCCTTGTTCACTGCCTTGTAAATGGAGTCAAGGTTGAGGCATTTCGCCATGGCGTTCCCCCAAACGTAAAGGGTTCCGTCATTCATCAAAATAGCAGTCATCTGATCTCCGCAGATCAGCTGGGAAACGTTATCGACGACAATTTTTCCGTTAATCAGTTCCATGGGTTGGGGATATTGACCCAACATACGACCGTCTCTGCCGTATTGGGCAACGTCGTCGTCGCCCCATCCGTAGATGGTGCCGTCGTCCCCGATGGCAATACAGTGGTCGGTTCCCGCGGCGCCCAAAACGATGTTTGCGTTTTGTACGGCTTCCGGAATATTCATAACGTCCTTTTCGGGATCTTCCGAGAAGGTGTAGAAATAACCCCAGGTATGAACGTTTCCGTCTTTATCAACGCCTATGGTAAAAGAGCCCTGGGAAGAAATGCTGGAAGGAGAATCTTTCATTTCCGAAGGAATACTCATCATCGAAAGATTCGGTGCTACGTTCTGATGTAACGTTTCGGTATAAGAGAGATCAATGGGCATAAAGATCGGTCCGATGATTACGAAAAGAATCATGGCGATCAAAATAATAAGTGCGGTTACGGCGATGGGTTTACGGAAAAACCGCTTGACCGCAAGCTTGGAGGGGCTGTCGTAGCGTTCGTTTTCTACGGTGTGCTCAATCGTTCCGCCCAGGAACATCCGCTTGAGGATTTGAGCAAAGTTCGAGGGACGCTTATTTTGTTTCTTTTCCATATTATAATACATCCCCCTTTAATTATTGACGCGAACCCGCGGGTCGGCGATTCCGTATGCGATATCTACCACGAGGTTTCCGAGAAGTCCGATAATCACGTAGAACATCTGAATCAGAAGAACGACCTCAAAGTCCTTCGCGTTCAAGCTGCCGATGTACAGCTGACCCATGCCGTTGAGTCCGAAAATATTTTCGATCATGATCGATCCGGAGAAGATACTTAAGAACCAGCCGATAACCAGCGTGATGATGGGAATCAGCGCATTTCTCCAGGCGTGGCTATAGACGACGACCTGCTCCCGAAGACCCTTTGCGCGGGCGGTACGGATGCAGTCCATGCTCAAAGCCTCGGTCATGGAAGCCCGGACGTAACGGGTCATTCCGCCCAAAGATCCCACGGTCATAACGATAATGGGAAGCGCCATATAGTGGAGCTCGTCCAGCAATTTTTGAATTCCCTTATAGTCGGAGCCGGGGGTCTTCATACCGGAAACGGGGAAGATGTTGATATCCAACCCGGTCAGCGCCTCGACGCCCTCCCGCAGAAGAATCGCCAGCAACCAAATGAACACGATTGCCATAATAAAGGTAGGAATACTATAGCCGATGATGGTCGCGGTCTGGATGAAGGTATCCCGCTTTCCGCCTCGGTGGGTTGCGCAGAAAATACCCAAAGGCATCGTAATTCCCAAGGCGATAATCGTCGCAATAATATTGATAAATACGGTATTTCGCATGGGTTCTGATAACAGCTCAATAACCGGTCGGTCATAGGTATAGCTGTAGCCGAAATCCCCCTGCAGCAGACCTTGATACTGACCGTTGATGGGAACGATCCCGATCCAGCCAAGATACCGCACAAAGACGTTTTGATCTAATCCAAGCTCCTTTCGAAGCTCCTGATACTTCGCTTCAAATTTTTCGGGTTCGTTTTTGTAGATCGTCTTGTACTGTTCTACTTCCGCCCGTGCCCGGTCAAAGGGGATCATCGCATAGACCAGATACATCAAAAGCGAGAGGATCAGAAAAACGACCAGGACGTACCCTAATCTTTTCAGAACATACTTGCCCATTTGGATAAACTCTCTTTCTTGCATTGTGCCCCGAAAAACGGGACCGTAGATAATACCTTGTATCATCTGAAAATCATGGAAAACATAATTTTTTTCGTTGATTTTCAGGTGATATAAGGGTTAATGGGAGGCATCGGAAGGATGCCCCCCATTAATTTAGTATCAACCCAAAGGGGTATCAACAAAGGAAACTTTACGCAGCGTTTTTAATGGTGCAGTAAAGCAGAGCGTCCACGGGGCTCCAGAAGGGGCTGGTCTTGAAGTTTTCGATCTTCGCGTTGTAGACGTCATAGTAGTAGTTAGAATACAGGGGAATGTCGGGCATGAGTTCATTCCATCTTTCGATGTAAGCCATCCACCACTGGTTGTATTCTTCCACGGTAGCAGCATCGTAAACCATAGCCATGGAGAGGTAATCCATACCGAGCTTGTCGCCGGAAGCGGTAACAGCGTCAGCATAGCTCAACTTGGTGTGATTGCCTTCGGCATCGTAGTAGGGGAATGCAACGTCATACTCGTCGTAAAGTTTGTTGACGGAGTAATCGAAATAAGCGGGATCCAAAGACCAGTTCCAGGAATAGTCATAGACCGCGTTGTTCCAACCGGTAGCGAGGTTGAACATACCGTAGGTGGGAGTTCCGCCGTAACCGTAGGAGGGTTCACGGTAGATTTCACCGAGCAGCTTGTCGAAATCGCCGACGGTAGAACGGATAACCATACCGAGAGCCTTCACGTTGTCGGTGCCGACAAGGCGAGCTGCCAGCATATCGGTAACGTCGTTGTTGGTGGTACCGAACCAGTTGATAACGAGGGGCATGTAGTATTCGCCGTTGACTTCAACGGTCTTGTATTCAACACCGTCGGTGTTTTCAACGGAAGCGAACGCCTTGTTGACGTCGGTAGCTTCAGCAGCAGTCAGCTTCTTGTAGCGGACAGCGTCAACGCCGGTCTGACCTTCAACGAAGGCTTCACCCTTGGAGTTGTAGATCCAGCCGCCGTCGATCAGCGCCTGCTTGGCGTTTTCAACGGAGAAGGAGTAGTCAACCAAGGTAATGTCGTCCTTAACGGCAGTCCACATCGCAAAGTCGGGGGAGTAAGGCCCGTAAATAACGGTACCGTAACCGCCGGTGAATGCGGAAGCGAATTCTGCAGTGTTCAGAACGTAGGCAACAGCCTGACGGACAGAGTTGAACATGGTGGGTCCGAAGTCACATTCGAACTGGAGCTTACCGTAACCGGCTCTCTGATAGTGAACTTCAGCGAACTTGCCGTTGCTTGCGTCAACTTCAGCGAGAGCAGCCTTGGTGTCAGCGCCGCCGGTGATCCCGGAGAGGATGTCAACCTGACCGGTCTTGAACTGGTCGAGCTGGGTTTCCTGAACGATCTTGGTGTAAACGATGGTCTTAATGGAAGGCTTTTGACCTTCGAAGTTACCGGCAAAGTTGGGGTTGATTTCCAACGTAGCTTGCTTGGTACCCTTATCCCATTCTTTGATGACGTAAGCACCGGAGAAGGGATACTTGGAAACGTCGTAACGAGCTTCCTTAACGTGTTCACCTTTAGCGTAGGTGTCGCCGGACTTATCGTACCAGTTGCCGGTCAGATAAGCACCGTTGCCGTCGTCCTTAATTTCAACGCCTTCACCGAAGATGAAGCCCATGTGATAGGGAGAAACGGCACCGTAGGTGTTAGCGAAGTAGTAGGGGTAGTAACCCTTCGCAGCACTGATGGTCAGAGAGAATTTGTAATCGCCGAGCAGACGAACGCCGGCAAATTCCTTGGTGGGAGCAACGTAAGCAGCTTCCCATTTTGCTTCGTCAAAAGCGTCGCCGGCTTCTTCCTGAGCAGCGGCCTTAGCGTCAGCCTTGACTTGATCGTAGTCCACGTCGCCAACGTAAGCGTTGAAGCTTTCGTAGCCAACCATGGCCTGACCGGCTTTACCGGGATGTTCCGCACTCTGAACAACAGGGGAGGAGAATGCGAGGATGTAAGCGAGGTAGTTGACAGCTTTGATGTCGGATCCGTCGCTAAATTTCAAACCTTCGTTGATTTCGATGGTGATGACGAGGTTGCCGTCAGCATCTTCGGTTTCGGTGTGAGATTTAACAGCGGTGTTGTTCCAGACGTAAGCGCCGCCCTGATTGGTTTCCATGGTGGAGTAACCAACGGTCAGCTTGTTTACGTCTTGGTCGGCAGCGCCGGCAGAAGAGCCACCCCAGCCGGGGAAGCGGAAGTCACCGGAAAGATCGGTAGTGCTACCAACGATGACTTTGTTTTCGTTCTTGACGGTTTCGCCGCCTTGTTCTGCGGGTGCACAACCTACGAAGAGGGACGCAGCCATCAGAACGGCCAGAACGAGACTGAGAATCTTTTTGGTCATTTCGATTTTCTCCTTTAAAATTTTTTGAAAGTGCATCTTCGAAACACCTCACGACAGCCCCTGTACCGTCGGGAAGCGCCCTCGAAGCGTCTTATAGGGAAGTATGTCTTCCATTATATAAGAGCTCTGCACAATTTCATACAGATATTATACCATCTCTCTCTCTCTCTGTCAATACAAAAACCGATTTTGTAAGAACTTTTTAACAATTATAATAATACAAAACCACAATTTTCTCCGTCTTTATTTGTGACAATGTTGAATCTGTGCGTCAAAGAAAACTGCCGACCCATAGAAAGGTCGGCAGGGATTTTATTGATTGTTCAGTCTTTCAAATTCTTCCAGGCGGGCGGTCTTTGCTTGGCTCAGGTATTCCTTCGTTTCGGTCAGACCGTCGCCCACGAGGGACATGGTTCTTTCGTAGGATTCGTTGGCGTTTTTCAGATAGGTATCGGTAAGTTTGAACGCGGTTTTCCAATCCTCGACCGTTTGATCCAGCGGTAGAATATCGTACACGTTTTTACCGTCCACCTTGTGCAGATTAATCCAGGTCGGGATCACGTCGGTTTCTTCCAATGCAACGACTCCGTTGCTGTACTTGGTAAAGGAAACGGTAAAGATGATTCCGTCTTCCGTATTCCCGGTTTTCAGATCCATAAGGTTCCGCCGTTGGTTGGAGAGGAAATTTCCGGTGGAATAAATGCAGACCGTTTTGTGATCCTCGTCAACGGTGCTTTCCAACAGATCCATCGGCTGGATTACGTGGGGGTGTCCGCCCACGATGACGTCGAGCCCAAGGTCGCACATTTTCTGTGCGATGGTCTTTTGGCTGGACGACGCGGAGAGCTGATATTCATTTCCCCAATGAATATATAGAATTGTTGCTTCCGCACCGTCTTTCTTCATGTTTGCGAGGTGCGTTTCCATTTCCGCGTAAAACTTATCTAATTGCTTATAGTCAAAGGAGTTGATATGCCCTACGGATTCCTCCGAAGTGAAAATTCCGTTGATGGATGGACGGTCGGGGTAGGAGTCGCTGGTTTCGTAGGTGTACGAGATCATGCCGATCTTGATTCCGTTGATCTCCTTAACCACGTACTTTTCTTCGGTTTTGTCAAGTACGGTTCCAAGGGTGTCCAAATTGTTTTCCGTCAAAACGGTCAGGGTTCTTTTCAGACCGGCAAGATTGGTATCGTAACAATGGTTGTTTGCCGTCATCGCCATGTCAAATCCGGCGTTTTTAAGGGCAGTTGCGATGGAATCGGGGGAGTTGAACCGGGGATAACCGGTATAGCTCTTTCCGTTTTCCGTGCCGCCCAAGGTGGTTTCCAGGTTTGCTACGGCGTAGTCAGCCTTGGTAATATAGGGAGAAACGTAGGCAAAAAAAGGATCAAATACGTGGGATTCCGTCTCGTTATCCTTCGCCGCGGTCAGGATGGAAAGGTGCGGCAGAACGTCGCCGACGATCGAAATCGTTGCGGTGGATTCGGCGGTGATGGGGGGATCCTTTTCCGGTTCCGTATCGGTTGTTATTGCAGAATCGGTGTTCGTTGACACGACATCCGACGGTTCCGTGGTCGGTACGTTTTGAATTGCAAAGACGATTACGAAGGCAATCGCCAAGGCGAATAAAACCGCTGAAATGAACGTAAGGGTAAGGGCGGTTTTTCTTCTTCTGTTATATCGTTGAGTCCGTGGTCCGTATTCGTTTTCCGGCATGGTACGTATCCTTTCGTAGCGCATTGAATAGTTTCTAAACTGATTATAGCACATTTTAAGACATAATTCAAGTGCTTTTTACAATTTTTCTTCCAATATAAAAACATCTTACCCGTTGAATTTGAAAAAAATGTGGCAACATTGGGAAAAATTGTAATCATTCTCGTTTTTTCTCTTGAAATTAAATTTTTACTGTGTTATAATAACATGAATGAATAATTTTGCGAGGTGTTGTTGTGAAACGAATGATCTCGTTGATCGTTCCTTGCTATAACGAGGAAAAGGCGCTGCCGTATTTTCTCCCCGAGGTGTTTCGGGTTGCGGAGGAAATGAAGGAGCAGGCTGATTTTGAGATCCTTTTTATTGACGACGGATCGAA
>JAGAPC010000041.1 GCA_017623475.1 Clostridia bacterium
GCAAAATGCAAAATGCAAAATGGATTAGGGTTTTGGGTCGGTTTAATAAGGCGATGAATCGCGGAAAGCGATTGATACGGCGGTTTTTATAAATTGCTTTTTTGATATAATTTGCACTTTTCTTATAATTTCGGTCTGGAGCGCAATCGGAAGCGGTGTGTGCGAAACGTTCTTTCAGACATCCTTTACAAATTGGTTCAATTGATATAATTTTGAATTTTGCATTTTGCATTTTGCATTCTGTAATTACAGTTCCCGGTACGGCGAACAGTAAGGAGAATCGTATGTACAATTATTTGCACGGAGACTTGGCGTGGTGTGATTTTCAGACTGCCGTGATTGATTGCGGCGGGGTGGGGTATCAATGCCATATTACGGCGAATACCTATCGGGAGATCAGCGGAAAAGATCGGGTCAAGCTGTACGTCTATCTCCACGTGAAGGAAGACGCCATGACGCTGTACGGCTTTTCCGACGAGCAGGAAAAGCAGTTTTTCCTGCTTTTGATCTCCATCAGCGGCGTCGGTCCGAAGGGGGCGCTGGCGATTTTGTCCGAAATGCTCCCCGAAACCTTTGCCGCCGCCGTGATGGCAGAGGATCACCGTCAAATTGCCAAAGCCAACGGGGTCGGTCCGAAGCTGGCGCAGCGGATCTGCCTGGAATTGAAGGATAAGGTCGCCAAGACCAACGTGAAAATTACCGAGGCCCAAGCCAAGGCGGTCGCCGCCGGAAAAGAGGCGGTGGAGGAAGCGATCGGCGTTCTCGTGGCGCTGGGGTATTCCAAGCACGACGCGGCAAAGGCGCTGGAAAAATGCACCGCCGACAACACCAACGATCTGGTTCGCCAGGCGTTGCGGATGCTTTCGACGATTTAAGGAGGGGTAACGATGGAATTCGACGATCGCTTGCTTTCTACCCGCACCATCGAACCTTCCGACGATCCGGAAAATCTCCGCCCGCAACGGCTGGACGATTATATCGGACAGGTTCAGGCAAAGGAAAATCTCCGCATCTTCATCGAAGCCGCAAAACAGCGGGGGGATGCGTTGGATCATATTTTGTTTTTCGGCCCTCCGGGGCTGGGGAAGACTACCCTTGCCAACATCGTGGCGGCGGAAATGGGGGTCTCCATTCGGATCACCAGCGGTCCTGCCCTGGAAAAGGCAGGGGATATCGTGGCGCTTCTGACCAATCTGCAGGAGGGGGATATCCTGTTTATCGACGAAATCCACCGCCTGTCCCGCACGGTGGAGGAAATTCTCTATCCCGCCATGGAGGACTACGAATTCGACGTGATTTTGGGGAAGGGGCCTTCCGCACGGTCGATCCGCTTTGATCTTCCCAAATTCACGCTGATCGGGGCAACCACCCGATCGGGACAGCTTGCCGCCCCCTTCCGGGATCGGTTCGGGGTTCTGTTGCGGCTGGATCTGTACAAGGTGGAGGAATTGGAGCAGATCATCAAGCGCTCCGCGTCGATTCTGAACATCGGCATCACCGAATCGGGCGCCCATGAAATCGCTTCCCGTTCCCGGGGAACGCCCCGAATCGCCAACCGCCTTTTGAAGCGGGTGCGGGATTTTGCCCAGGTGTTGGGCGACGGAATCATCTCCGACGAGATTGCCGACGAGGCGCTCCGTCGGTTGGATATTGATAAATTGGGCTTGGACGCCTTGGATCGCCGAATGTTGACCGCCGTGGTTCAGCAGTTCCGGGGAGGCCCGGTGGGGTTGGAAACCCTCGCCGCCATGATCGGAGAGGAAGCGGTCACCATCGAAGACGTGTACGAGCCGTATCTGATGCAGATCGGATTTTTGGTTCGCACCCAGCGGGGACGCTGCGTTACCGAGGCGGCGTGCCGTCATTTGGGATTGGAATTCCCGAAATCATAAATTTCAGTTAGGATTTTTTCGAAAATGTTTGGAGTTTTGGTCAACACCCTGGCGGTTCTTTTGGGCAGCACGGTGGGTTTGTTATTTCAAAAGGTGATTCCCAAAAAGGTGTCCGGGGGCGTGATGACCGCCCTTGCCCTTTGCACCCTGTACATCGGCATCGACGGAATGTTGAACGGTGCCAACGTGCTGTTGATTATCATCGCCATGGTGCTGGGCGCCATCGTGGGATTTTTGCTGAACATCGACGGCGGCATCGAGGCGTTGGGGAATTTGGTGGAGCGCCGCTTCTCCAAATCCGAATCGGGCACCGTTGCCCGGGGATTCGTCACCGCGTCCCTTCTCTTTTGCGTGGGGGCGATGACGGTGGTGGGCTCGCTGAATGCCGGACTTTCGGGAGATAATACGCTTTTGTTTACCAAATCGTTGTTGGATCTTTGCTCGTCGATAATGCTTTCCGTGTCTTTGGGCATCGGGGTTTTGTTTTCCGCCGCCTTTGTTTTCGTCTTTCAGGGAGCGTTGGTGCTGCTTGCCCAGGTGCTGCAGCCCCTCTTGACCGACGGAGCGATCCAGGCGATGACCTGCGCGGGATCGTTGATGATCGTGGCGCTGGGGTTGAATCTTTTGGGGATCCCCAAAATCAAGGTGGCAAATTATCTGCCCGCCCTGCTGTTTGCCCCCCTGCTTCAATGGTTGTTTTCTCTGCCCTTCCTCGGCGGACTGTTTTCTTAAAAATGATTTCAACGTGTAATAGAAAGGAAGTTTCACCATGTACCGTTTTGCCAGCGATTACCAAGAGGGATGCCATCCCCGAATTCTGAAAGCCCTGACCCAGACCAATCTGGAGCAGACGGTGGGGTACGGCTGCGATCCCTATTGCGACACCGCGCGGGATCTGATCCGCGCCGCCGCCAAAGCCCCCGACGCCGACGTTCATTTTCTGATGGGGGGAACCCAGGCAAACGCTACGGTGGTGTCTGCGTTGCTCCGTCCTCATCAAGGGGTGCTGTGCGCCGAGACCGGGCATATTGCCGTCCACGAATCGGGCGCCATCGAAGCCACGGGGCATAAGGTAATTACCCTGCCCTCCGCCGACGGAAAGCTGACGGCAAAGCAGGTGGAGGATTTTATTAACGATCACTACGCCGACGCAAACCACGAGCATACCGTTCAGCCCGGCATGGTCTATATTTCCCATCCCACCGAAAACGGAACCTTATATACCCGGCGGGAACTGTACGATCTCTCCCGCATTTGCCGCGCCTACCACGTGCCCTTGTACATGGACGGCGCCCGCCTTGCCTACGCGTTGACTGCCGGCGGAAACGATCTGACGCTGGAGGAGATCGCGGCGAAGGTGGACGTTCTGTGCATCGGCGGAACCAAGTGCGGCGCCTTGTTCGGGGAAGCGGTAATGATCCTGAAAAAGGGGTTAAAATCCGATTTCCGTTATCTTCTCAAGCAACGGGGCGGAATGCTCGCCAAGGGACGGCTTTTGGGCTTGCAGTTCTTGACCCTCTTTACCGACGGACTTTATACGGAAATTGCCGAAAAGGCAAACCGCCAGGCGGACAAGATCCGCGACGCGTTGAAGAAGAGTGAATTCCCCCTGCTTTATCAAGGGAATTCCAATCAGATCTTTACCGTGGTCACCGACGATATTTTGGCGGTGTGGAACGAAAGCTTCGCCTTTGACGTTTGGGGCAAAACCGATAAATACCACACGGTTATCCGCATCTGCACGTCCTGGGCAACCGACGACGAGGCGGTAAAGGAATTGATCGACGCCATCAAAAATGCCGGGGCGTAAGGAAAGATTTAACAAAAGGTTGCTTTTTTTGGATTGACATCGAGCGATTTTTATTGTATAATATAACTGTGAGGGAGTAGCAAGCGGCAACTGCCGTAGCAAGTCAACATTCCTGTCCGGATTTTCCGGTCTGGCTTGCTTTAAATTGCCAGACTCACGTATAACTGTTTTGGCTATGCGTGGGTTTTGAAGGAATAAATAGGAAGAATAATAAAAAACCAAGCATAGCAGAAACGGCTATGCTTGGTTTTTTATTATTCGTATTTAATTTCAGGAGGAATGATACATGTTAATTTTCAGCAAAAAGAATGACAAGATTTCCCAGTATTTTTACGCCCATCAGGAGGACGTTGCGGAATGCTTTGAAAGCTTTGAAGAATTCTTCAAGCTTCTCTTTTCCGAAAACGCCGATCGCAACCTTTTGGAATCCGCCAAGGTTTCCGTGGATAATCACGAAGCCGCCGCGGATCAGGAATTGATCCACATCGTCAACACCATGCGGGAAACCTACCTGCCCGCAACCCGGAAAAATCTGATCTCCCTGGCGCAGTCCACCGACAAGATCGCCAACAAGTGTCAGTCGATCGTCCGGAAGGTTCTGTTGGAAAAGATCCAGCTGCCCAAGGAAGTCCGCCCCGACCTGTTGGAGATCATCGCCGTGACCGAGGATCAGATCCGCATTTTGTACAAAGCGGTGGATAAGCTTTTGAACGATTACAAGGGCTTGGATAAGGATCGGAAGATCCTGGACGACGTCCGTTCCGAGGAAAGCCACGTGGATAAGATCGAAGCGATGCTTCACGAACGCATCTTTGAAATGGATCTGCCCCTGTTTGAAAAAACCTATTATTGGGACGTGGTAGAAAAGATCTGCAACATTTCCGACGCCATCGAAAATATCGCCGACCAAATCCAAGTTATGCTGATCGAGAGAGAGGCTTAATTTATCATGTGGATTTACGCTCTTCTTGCCGCCGGCATTTTTATGGGTTGGTCCTTGGGCACCAACGACGCGGCAAACGCCTTCGGCACTGCCGTTGCAACGGGGGTTGTCAAATACCGCACCGCCGTGACGATTATTTCGATTCTCGTGGTCATCGGTGCGTTCATTATGGGGCATCAGAATATCACGGAGGTGGCTTCCATCGCCACCAACAACGAGGTCATGGCGTCCCAATCGACCGTTGCCGCCGCCATTGAAAAGGGTACGACGCAGACGCTGATCTGGAAATCTGCCCTGAAGGCAGCCATCGTGTTCGCCTGTGCCGGCTTGACCGTTTTCGTTATGTCTTATCTGAAATTCCCCGTTTCCGCCAACCAGTCCATCACCGGTGCCATCATCGGTTGGGGTCTGTTCTACGCCGATTACGGCAACGCGGAACTGCGGGCGCAGAATTTGGGACAGTTGGGGAAATTCGCCTCCACTTGGCTGATTTGCCCCTTGGGTGCGGCGATTATCTCCTTCGTTATCGTGGTTTTGTTCAACAAACTGTTGGCAAACCGTCTTTCCAAGCTGACTCATTACGACCTTTTGGTTAAGGTGGGATATCTGATTGCTGGGGGATTTGCTTCCTTCAGCATCGGGATGAACTCTTCCGCCAACGTCACCGCGTTGTACTTCGATTCCATCGACGACGGAATCCGTACCAATCTTCTGACCGACGCCCGCTTGACGGCGACCATCGGCGGAATTGCCATCGCGCTGGGGGTTTTGACCTATTCCAAAAAGGTCATGATGACCGTTGGTACGGCAATCGCTCCCCTGACGCAGATCGAAGGCTTTTTGGTCATTATCGCTATGGCGTTGACCATCGTACTTATGGGCAATACCTTCGGAATTCCCGTTTCCACCTCTCAAGCCGTGGTCGGCGCGGTGGTCGGCGCAGGGTTGACCAAAGGACTGAAGGTGGTTAATTTCGGCGTGTTCAAAAACATCGCCATCGCGTGGGTTTCGTCCCCCCTGGCTGCCGGCCTTTTGACCTACGTGGTAGCCCTTTGCACCCAAGCCGTTTTCCGTTGATCCGCTTATAAACCATCAAAAGAGGCTCTGTTTCGAATGAAACAGAGCCTTTTCTCGTTGTTTTCTTTCTTTTTTCGAAAAGAAAGAAAAGCACACTTCCACATCAACTCACTTACAAACGCGCTCCGCGTAGCGGACGGTTGCCAGGGCGTCCTTGCCGTAGGCGTCGGCGCCGATCTTTTCCGCATATTCGGGGGTCAAAACCGCACCGCCTACGATAATTTTGCATTTCGGGGCGGTTTTTCGCACCAATCGAATGGTTTCCTCCATGGCGGGGACGGTGGTGGTCATCAACGCGGACAGCCCAACCAAGGGGGCGCCGTGGGCGAGAACCGCATCCGCCACCCCTTGGGGCGGTACGTCTTTGCCCAAATCAATCACGGTAAATCCGTAATTTTCCAGGAGCAGTTTTACGATGTTTTTCCCGATATCGTGAACGTCTCCCCGCACGGTGGCAAGAACGACGATCCCCTTGGAATCGGCGGAATCGGCAGGTAGGAAGGACTTGATCTGCTCAAAGGCCTCCTTTGCCGCCTCGGCGCTCATTAAAAGCTGGGGCAGATACAGGGTTTTTTCTTCAAATTCCTTGCCTACCAGATCCAGGGCAGGAATAATTTCTTCATTGATCACGTCCAACGGGGAACGGTTTTGCAACAGATCCTTCGTAATCCTCCCGGCTTCGGCCTTCAACCCTTTGCGGATGGCGGATTTCAGTCCGTCGGGGGCAGAAGCGACGGCAGGGGGCGCGGAGATCTCCGCAGGGACGGCTTCGATGGGATGGGCTTCGGTAAAGGCAATATAATCGGCGCAATTTTCATCCATTCCGTGCAACAGACGGTGGGCGTAATAGACCTTCATCATTTCCGTCGAATGGGGGTTCATAATGGCGGCGGAAAGCCCCTGCTCCAAGGCCTGGGCGAAAAAGATTCCGTTGACCGTATCCCTTTGGGGCAAGCCGAAGGACACGTTGGAGATGCCCAAAGACGTGCGGCAACCCAACGCACGGAGCCGTCCGAGGGTTTCCAAAGTTACCGCGGCGGCGTTTTTGTCGGCGGAAACGGTCATGGCAAGGGGATCAAAGATCAGATCGTTTCTTCCGATGCCGTATTCCTGCGCTACCTTGAGGATCTTTTCGGCGATCTTGATCCGTCCGTCGGCGGTTTGGGGAATTCCCCCCTCGTCCAAGGTCAACGCAACGGCAACGCCACCGTATTTTTTCATCAGAGGGAAGATGGCGCGCATACTTTCTTCTTTTCCGTTGACCGAATTGATCAGGGCTTTTCCGTTGTAGCGCCGCAGTGCCCCTTCCATGGCAACGGGGTTAGAGGTGTCGATCTGCAGGGGCAGGTCGGTGACCGATTGCAACGCCGTGACCGTGTCGGTCAGCAGGGAAACCTCGTCCAGATCGGGCAGCCCCACGTTTACGTCCAACGCATGGACGCCCTTTTGCGCCTGCTTCAATCCCTCCTGCAGAACGAAATCCATGTCTCCGTCCCGCAGAGCTTGTTGGAAGCGTTTTTTCCCCGTGGGGTTGATCCGTTCCCCGATTAAAATCGGCGCGTCGCCGAAGGTTACGGTGTGGGTATAAGAAGAAATTCGGCAAAATCCCTTTTCTTCGACGGGCTTTACGGGAACGTCCTTTGCCGCTGAAATCAACGCTTTGATATATTCCGGCGTCGTTCCGCAGCATCCTCCTGCGATGCGGACGCCGTCGGCGATCTGCCCGGCAACGCTTTGGGCAAACTCGTTGGCAGAGACGTCGAATATCGTTTTTCCGTCCGTGATTTTGGGAAGCCCTGCGTTGGGCTTTAAAATTACCGGCACGGAGGCGGCGGCGACGAGGCGGGCGACGATGGGCTTTAATTGCTCCGGTCCCAAGGAGCAGTTTGCCCCCAGGGCGTCTGCGCCCATGCCCTCCAATAACGCCACCATCGTTTCCGGATCGGCTCCGTTCAACAGCCGTCCGTCGGCACCGTAGGCGTTGGAAACGAAGACCGGCAGATCGCAGGTCTCCTTTGCCGCCAGCAGAGCCGCCTTGGTCTCGTAGGAATCGTTCATGGTTTCGATCATGATCAGATCCACGCCGCAGGCAGCCCCGATTTTGACCGTTTCGGAAAAGAGCGCCACGGCGTCTTCAAAATCCAGATCCCCCAAGGGTTTCAATAACCGACCGCAAGGACCGATATCGAGGGCGATAAATTTTTCCTGCTTCCCCGCCGATTCCGACCGGGCTTCTTTCACAAGATTGACCCCTGCGGCGATGATCTCGGTCAATTCGTCCCGATCAAATTTCAGCAAATTTGCCCCGAAGGTGTTGGCGCAGACCACGTTGCTCCCGGCGTCGTAGTAGGCGCGGGCGATTGCCTTGACTTGGCTTGGATGGGTCAGATTCCACCGTTCCGGCAGTTCTCCCGGTTGAAGCCCTGCCTGTTGCAGTAAAGTTCCGGTTCCGCCGTCAAGAAACAAAAGATGATTTTTTACGTATTCTTTCAGATTCATAGCGTTTTTTTACTTCCCTAAAATATCCGATAAGTTCCCCTGAATTTTTTTGGCAACGTCGGGCTTGTTCATGGAATAAACGTGGACGTTGGTGACGTTGTTGGCAAACAGATCGATGATCTGATCGGTGGCGTAGGCGATGCCTGCCTGCTTCATGGAGGAAGGATCGTTTCCAAATTTATCCACCAGGGATTTGAACCGCTGGGGAATGAACGAGCCGGAAAGCGTTACCGCCCGTTCTACCTGGTTGGCGTTGGTGATGGGCATGATCCCCGCCACCACCGGCACGGTGATCCCCGCTTCCCGAATTTTATAAAGAAAATTGTAAAGCAGATTGTTGTCAAAAAACATTTGGGTGGTCAAAAATTCACAGCCCGCATCGACCTTTTCCTTCAGCCGCTTGATATCTTCCTTCTGATTGGGGCTTTCGGGATGGATTTCCGGATAACAGGCGCCGCCGATACAGAAGCCCTGCTCCTTTAATTCCCGAATCAGATCCACCGCGTAACGGTAATCCCACGCAGATCGGTCCTCGCCGAGGCGGTCTTGGGGAAGATCCCCCCGCAACGCCATGACGTTTTCGATGCCGGCGGCTTTCATGGCTTCGATCCGTTCCTTTACCGATTGCCGCGTGGAAGATACGCAGGTCAGATGCGCCAGGGTGGGAACGCCGTGATCCTGCTTGATGCGCTTTGCGATCTCCAGCGTGTATTGGCTCGTTCCCCCTCCCGCCCCGTAGGTAACGCTCATAAACGCCGGTTTCAAGGCGGCGATTTCGTGAACCGCCGATTCCACCGAATCAAAGGATGCGTCGGTTTTCGGAGGGAAAACCTCAAAGGAAAGGGATAACGTGTCGTTTTTCAGAACTTCGTTTAATTTCATCGTATAACTCCGTTTATTTTGAGAAAAAGGAAAGAATTTGGTCGAGGTAGGGCTGCAGGATATCGTTTTTGGAAAGATAAATTTCGTGCTTGCTCTTCTTGACGCGAACCAATTCTCCGTGGGGGATGCGGGCAATATATTTTTCCTGGGCTTCGTTGTGAACGTAATCGTCGATCTCCGCCTGGAACAGAAGCACCGGGGCTTGCACCGTGGCGCAGTTTCGTCGGTTCAGAAGCGTTCGGGTAACGCCCACCGCCTGCAAAAGCCAGCCGTAGGTAGGGGTGGTGGTTTGCAGATGCGGATGTTTTACCCGCTTTTGATGATAATAATCAAATCGAGCTTTGGACGTTCCGGCGCTGGCTTCAAAGGGGGTATTTTTATCAAAATCCCCATAATTCAAAACCCGCTTTTTCCCGTTTCCGCTGAGATACATCAACAGGGCAAGCAGTTCCGCCAGCCAACCGGGATATTCGGCGGTCTTCGGCGCGATCATGGGGGCGTTGAGAATTGCCCGACGGAAGGTCACCGGATGCTGGGACAGATACGTCGCGCCCACAGCCCCGCCCATGGAATGTCCGAAGAGATACAGGGGCAGATTGACCGTATGGGGGCGGACGATCCGCTTGATGAACAGATCAAAATCGTTGACGTAATCCTGGAATTTGCCGATATGTACCATGCCGGGATGCTCCATCTCCCGATGGGAGTTTCCGTGCCCCCGATGATCCAAGGCAAACACCGAATAGCCGGCTTGCAGGAAATAATAGGTCATTTCCCGAAATTTTTCCGCCGATTCGGTAAATCCGTGACTGATGACCACCGCCCCGACCGGATCGGCGCAGAGATAATATTCGTAAGACAGGCGCATTCCCCGGACGATGGTTAAACACCCCTCGTTGCGGTATTTTTGCAACATGGGCTCGACGGCTTGCGTCATGATCTCGTCAAACCGCTGCTCCGGAAGAATGGGAACGTGGGTTGCCCCGCGGCGGGGGGATTGATAGAATTCGGACATATAGCACCTTAAGAGAGTGAAGAGTTGAGAGTGGAGCGTGGAGATATTTTGCAGTTTGCTTTGCCTCCCACCGCCTTAGAGGCGAGGGGGAGGGGGACCGCCTTTGGCGGTGGTGGGGGTGCATTCTGCATTCTCAAATGAGCTCTTCCCACGGACATTCGGGGAAGGAGCGAAGGGCGACGCCGTCGGCGGTGGGGATCAATGCCAAAACCCCGTCTCTGCGCAGGCACAAAAGCACCTCCCGATTTTTTTCGGGGTCGGTGCGGTCGGCGTACCACAGGGTGTCGGTCAACATTCCGTCGTCCAGCCGTTCCAGGGCGGTGCGGGAGAGACGGTAGGCGCGGTCGTGGGTTACGTCGGCGATGTCGGGGGTGAGAATTCCCTTTTCCTCCAGGGATTTCAAGGCGTTATCCACGGCGTTGTAATTCTTTTCCTCCATCAGCGTGTCGATGGCTTGAGACAGGGCTTCCATCCCTAATTCATCCAGATAATTCCGCAGATACAGCGCCAGATCCGAGGTTTTCAGATCGTCCGCAAGGAAGGATTCGTTGTTGCCGACGCCGGCGGTGCGCACCCGGGAGGCGTACAAGGCGCGGATCAGATTCCAGACGATAAATTCGTTCCAATCCATCCGCAGATCCAGCTGGGTAAAGGCGCCGAAGTTGGGGCGGTAAAATCCGCAGAAATTTTTATTGAGAAATTTCAACAGTCTCGGACGGTCGAAATAAGCGTCGAACACGTGGCGGTCCTGGGCTTCCAGCCAGGAGTAAAGATACCACATCGCTCCGATGTTCAGAAGATACAATTCTCCCTCCACCGAAGAATGACGCCCGATCATGATCGTCCGTTCCGGGGACAGGGCAAAGGCGCAGAGCAGCCGTTGATCGTCGGTCAAGGGCCGGGCTTCGGTTTCATAATTCAGCGTCAGAAGATTGCGGAAGGGCGACGCGGGGGACACGTCCCGTTGGGAAGCGCGCAGCAACGTCAAAAGCTCTTTGGTGGAATATACGTATTTCATTGTGCCATCCCTCCCGGAAAACGGTTTTTGTCGCCCATGCGCTTGGGAGATACCTCGTCGGGCAGACCGTCCGGGGCGGTGGGGGTCTGACCGGTGATCCGATCCAGCGAAAGCAGCGCGTCCGCGTTTGCGCCGGGCAGCAGTGCTTCCACGGTTTGCCGACGCTGCTCCTCGGTGGAGGGATCGGTTTTGCGGTTCATCAGAGGTTCTTTCTCAAAAATTCGGGCGGTGAAGCGGGTTGTGTTGGACGCAGGATGGAGCAGATTTTCCTCCCGACCGTTCAAGGGTTTTACGATTTCAAACAACGCAACGGCAGGCTCCTTGGTGTCCCATTTGACCACCGATTGCGCCGGGGTTTCTCCGCTGATCTCTTGGCGGTCGGCAGAAAAATCCTTGGTCTTGAAATCCCAAAGACGATCCAGAGTTTCAATCGATCCGGCAAAGCCGATGCGGTTCATGGTGCGGCAGGTACGGAGATTTTCGTTGACCGTATCCCGAATCCATTCTTCTTCCACGGCGTCGGCAAGCAATTCGTTCTTTCGGAAGCAAAGAACCTTTCCTTCCCGATCCAAAATTCGGGTGTCGCCGTCCCGCTTGGATTCCTCCTTTTGCTTGGCGAAGGCGTAGCGCTTTTTTGCGTCGGGCTCTTTGTCAATGGTGTCCAATTCCTGCTCCAGCACCGGGGCCTTGTAGCGCCGATTTCGGGTGGAGGAACGGCGGCGGTAAATGGTAAAGTACAACCCCAAAAATCCCCCGAAGGGCAAAAGCGTTGCCAGAGCGATCAAAACGCCGTTGTTGGGGTTTGGGATCTCTTCCCCCGTAAGCCCTTGCTTCACCCCCTGCAAAGCGTCGTAATAGGAACGGTCGCGGCAGATACATTCCTCGCAGGGCAATCCGCAGCCGTCGCAGGAGACCAGGGTAACGTTTTCCAATTCCGTTCGGGTCAGGTCGCTTCCGCACCAACAGGTGTGACAGGTGCAGGAGGTATAATTTCTGCCGCAGCCGAGGCAGTCGTAGATCATGTATTCTTCGGAATCTTCGTGGGCGTAGCTCCGTCCGCAGCTGCACAAGCCGTCGTGGGCAGAGGCGAAAACCGTCACGCCGAGGGCAAGGATCAACACCATCGACAAAAGGATGGTCAAAAACGTTTTTTTCATGCCTTCACCCCCGTAATCAAAGCGATCAGAAGATAGACCACCGACGCGCCGATGGAAATGACCAGGGGCTTTGCCGCGCGGTTTTTGGGCATATGCTCAAAGCGATCCTTGGTGGTTGCCACGCCCATGGCGAACTGTCCCATCACGTAGAAGGGAATCATGACGTTCCAGCCCAGGATAAACTGAACCAGGAAAAACAGCGTGGAGAAGGGAACCCGGTAAAGCCAATTTCTTCTTCGGTTGGAGAGCATCATATCGTAGCAGGTAACCTCCGCCCCGGTCAGCGCCAAGGTCAGAATCAGGTAAGCGATAATGCTTACGGCGTTGGAGTCGGTCAGCACTACCCCAAAGACCAGATAAGGAAGGGCGCAGAGCAAGCCGATGATGGTAAAACGGTCAAATTTCACGGTTCGTCCTCCTTATTTCAACGTAAAGGTCAAGGTCATGACCGAGAATAGGATCAATCCCCACAGTACGATCAAAAGGGTGCTTTTGAACAGATTTTTTTCTCCGAACAGATCCCGCAGGACGTCCAAGAGCAGGGAGATCAGCCACAGCACCGCCGTGATCCCGAAGGACATGGAGACCGACGCGCGGAAGATCAGTTGAATCAAAAGTCCTAAAATCAACAGGGAAGAGGGATAGACGCAAGCCCCTGCCACCGTAGAAAGAACTCGGAAGGGATAAAGCCGTTCCTTTCGGCAGATCATAGAAAGCCCTTGCGCTCCGGCGGAGAATCCCAACGCGGCGGTTCCGCCCACCAAAAGCCCTACGGCAGCCATCGCCCACAGGCGTCCTGCGGAGACCAGGTCGGCAAAGTACCAATCCAATCCGATCAATAAGTAAAATCCGCCGAAAAACAGCATGACGCCGGCGAGGAACAGGGGGTAGAGCCGTTCGGTCACGGTGTCGTAAAGGGATGCGGGGCGCAGGGCGTACCGCAGCCACCGACGGGCGATTTGCCGAGCCGATCCGCCGCTGAAACGGATGGGGGTTCGGATCGGCTTTTCCCGCGGCTCCTCCTTGGGCTTCGGTGCGGGGACGGGCTTCTCCTTTTTGGGTTTTTCCTTTTTCGGCTTTTCCTTTTTCTCACGGGGCGTTTCTTCCATGAGCTTTTCGGCTTTTTCCGAAAGTGCCGCGGTAAGGCGGGACAGAGAGAAGGATTTTTTCGTCGGCGCTGCCGCTTCTTCGGGGGCGGCTTCCGCTTCCGTTTCTTCCCGTATTTCGGAAAATTCCTTGATCTCTCCCGGATCGGCGATGGTGAAATCAAAGGACGAAATATCAAATTCCTCTTTCGTTTTTTGCGGTTGCGTTTCTTCCGCCGTTTCGGGGGTATTTTCGTCGTAAGGGAAATTCTGCATGATGCTTCTCCTTCCGTTAATAAATCAATTCGGTATTCATCGCCTCTTCGGCGCAGGCGCGGTCTCCTCCGTAGGGGATCGATTGCCCTCGGACGATCTGTCCCGTCTCGTGTCCCTTGCCCAGGAGCAGCAAAAGATCCCCTCTTTGGCATTGGGACAGTCCGTGGGCGATGGCGTTTGGTCGGTCGTGGATTCGGGTATGGTCGGCGTTATGACGCAGAAGCATTTCTTCCGCCTGATCCATGATGTCGTCCGGATCCTCGTCTGCCGGATCGTCGTCGGTTAACACGATATAATCGGCTCTCCGCCCTGCCACGTCGGACATTTCGGTTCTCCGATCCAGCGCCTTGTTGCCGGGGCATCCGTAAACCACGACCTTTTTCGCGTCGGGATGGAATCGGTCGGCGTAATCGAAGACCTTTTCAAAGGAAAGCCCGTTGTGGGCGTAATCCACGATGATTTTGACGCCGTTCAACTCAAATTGCTCCATTCTGCCCTTGACGGCGGCTTTGGCAAGCCCTCTTCGGATGGCGTCGGCGTCAATGCCCAAGGTTCGGGCGGCGGCGATGGCGCAAAGGGCGTTGGAAATATTGAATTCCCCCGCCATTTTCAAGGTCATTTTTTCTTCCTGCAGATCGCTTCCCCGAACGGTAAAGGACAACCCCTCCTCGGTCAGTTCGATATCCGAGGCGTAATAGTCTGCCGTGGGATCGGAAAGCGACACGGTTAGTAACTTCGGGCAAGTGGCGGCGGCGTCAATCATATCTTTTGCGTGTTCGTCGTCCAAATTGACGATCCCCGTCCGACACAGGGTCAGCATTTTTTTCTTGGCGGTTTTGTATTCTTCAAAATCCTTGTGCTCCGTGGGGGAGATGTGGTCGGGGGAAAGATTCAGATAGATCCCAACCGCAAAATCCACTCCCGCAACCCGATCGTACTGAAGACCTTGGGAGGAAACCTCCATCACGGCCGCCCTGACGCCGTCTTCGGCAAATCCGTGGAGCAGTCCGTATAATTCCAATGCCTCCGGGGTGGTTCCGCTTTTCTTTCGGGACTGACCGCAGGACAAGGCTTCGTTGGTGGAGATGATTCCGTACCGTCCCCCGAAGGCTTCGTCGAAGATTGCCCCCAGCTGATAGGCGCAGGAGGTTTTCCCTTTCGTCCCGGTAATCCCTACCAAAGGATATTGACGGTCGGGACGCCGATAGAACTCCCGGGCGACGAGGGGCATGGCTTTGCGCACGTCGGTGACCAACAAATGGGGCAACGCAACGTCGTATTCGATCTCGGAGAGATAGGCGCAGGCACCTCGGGCGGCGGCGTCGGACAGATACGCTTCCTTGAATTTAACCCCCTTGCAGAAAAACAGCGTTCCGGGGGTGACGGCTTTGGAGTCACACCCGATGGCGAGGGGGGTGGTGTCGAAGGCACCCAGGGCGTCTTTTTTCAGTAACCCTTCCCGGGTCAGTAACAAACGAATTTCCGAAAGATTCATTTTTTTTGATCCTTTTATTTCACGAAAATGTCAACGGTGTCGAAGATTGCGAATTTTTTTCGAAAAAGTTATGAACTGTGGAAAACCCACGAAATCATCGGGTTTTTCCACCCTTTCCACAAAGTTATCCACAGATTTTTGGGAAAAATCCGGAGTTTTCCACAGGCTGAATTGCAACTTTATTTCGAACTATTCCCTTTCAAAATTTGAAAATCTGTCAAAAAAGAGAGGGGACGAGGGGAGTGGGGAGTTAAGTGAGGCTCTAAAAATTCAAGCCTTAGGCGTAGGATTTTTAGCTAAGCCGAACTTATGCAGCGAGCGCAGCGAGTCGCTGAGAGTGGAGAGTGAAGAGTGGAGATATTATTTTGCATTTTGCATTTTTAAGTTCGGTTCCAATATTTCTTATCCAGCGACCGATAAAAGGACGCTTCCGAAACGTGTTGGGGCAGAATGGATTCGCTCTTGTCCAGATCGGCGATGGTGCGGGCGACCTTTAAGATCTTATCCCGCGCCCGCATGGACAAGCCCAATCGGTCGAAGATCTGCCGCAGGGCTTCGTCCGCCTCGAGGGAAAGGGAAAAGGTGTCCCGAATCTGGGCGGGGGTGGCGTGGGCGTTACATTCGGTGGAAGATCCGTCGTATCGGCGCCGTTGTATCTCCCGTGCCTGTTCCACCCGTGCGCGGATGACCGCCGACGGCTCCGCCCCCCTGTCGGGGGTTTTGATATCGGTATATTGTACCGGAGGTAATTCGATCTGCAGGTCGATGCGATCCAAAAGAGGTCCGGATATTTTCCCCAAATACCGATTGACTGCTCCGGGAGGGCAGGTGCATTTCCGGGTGGGATGCCCGAAATATCCGCACGGACAGGGGTTCATGGCGCAAACCAACTGAAAGGACGCGGGGAAGGTCAAGGTTTTTGCGGCACGGGAAATGGTGACTTTCCCGTCTTCCATGGGTTGCCGTAAGGCTTCCAAAACGGTTTTGGAAAATTCGGGGAATTCGTCCAAAAACAACACGCCGTTGTGGGCAAGGGAAATTTCCCCCGGCTTGGGAATGCTTCCGCCCCCTGCCAAGCCCTGGACGGTCACGTTGTGATGGGGCGCTGCAAAGGGACGAACCGAGGATAAGGGGCGCTCCAAATTCAATTTCCCGGCGACGGAACGGATCTTTGCCGTCTGAAGCATTTCGCTGTCGGACAGCTTGGGTAAAATGGTGGGAAGCCGTTTTGCCAGCATACTTTTTCCTGCCCCGGGAGGTCCGATCATCAGAATATTATGTCCCCCGGCGGCGGCGATCTCCAGGGCGCGCTTCGCCCCCTGCTGACCGCAGACCTCGGAAAAGTCCATCTCGTATTCTTCCCAGGAGTCCACCTCGCTGGCGGTGATCTCCGGCTGGGGCTCGGGGGCAGGTCCGTTGCCGGTCAAAGCGTCGCACAGCTCCCGCACCGAGGCGATGCCGAAAACGCGGATTCCCTTGGCGGACGCCGCTTCCTTTGCATTTTGAGCCGGAACGAACAGATCGGTATATCCCAATCCCCGTGCCGACAGAGCCGCCGGTAAAATCCCGGTACAGGGGCGCAATTCCCCCGACAGGGAAACTTCCCCCAAAAAGGCGGCGGTTTTGGGCAACGCAGGAATTTGTCCGGTGGCGGAAAGCAGTGCCAGCACCATGGAAAGATCGTACCAGGATCCCTCCTTGCGGATGCTTGCCGGCGCAAGGTTGAGGGTGTATTCCGCGTCGGGCAGGAAAAATCCCGCGTTGACGATGGCAAGGCTGATCCGATCCCGTGCTTCCTTGATCGCCGTGTCGGGCAAGCCTACGATATTGATGACCGTTTTCGGATCTCCCATTCGGAAGTCCGCTTCGGTTTCCACGGCGTATCCGTCGATGCCGTTCAATCCGATGGAAAAGACCTTCGATACCATATTCCCACGTTCCTTTTTCGGGGTTTACAGCCCCAAGATTTAAACATTCGTCACAAATCCCCCTTTTGCGAGGGGTTTGGGCATAATAACTCATTCTATATAATAATATATAATTGTGATATTTATGTGTCAGAATTAAAAAACTATGGAATATTTTTAAATTCTATGCTATAATATAATAAATATTATTGACCGAGGGGCGTTCTGTGCCCTTCATCCGAAAAAGAGGAGTTATACGCAAATGGGATTGTTCGGAAATCTTTTCGGGACTTACAGCCAGAAAGAATTGAAAAAAATTGCGCCTTTGGTGGAAAAGATCGAGGCGCTGGAAGAGGAATATAAGCAACTGACCGACGGACAGCTTCGGGCAAAGACCGCCGAGTTCCGTCAGCGCTACGCCGACGGGGAAACCCTGGACGATCTGCTCCCCGAGGCCTTTGCCACCGTTCGGGAGGCGTCCGACCGGGTTTTGGGGATGCGCCATTTCCATTGTCAGCTGATCGGCGGAATTATCCTGTATCAGGGACGGATCGCCGAAATGCGCACCGGGGAAGGAAAGACCCTGGTTGCTACCCTGCCCTCGTATCTGATGGCGCTGACCGGCAAGGGAGTTCACGTGGTAACGGTCAACGATTACCTCGCCCGCCGGGACAGTGAATGGATGGGCAAGATCCACACCTTTTTGGGATTAAAGGTAGGGTTGATCGTTCACGAAATGGACAACGACCAACGGAGGGAAGCCTACGCCGCCGACATTACCTACGCCACCAACAACGAGATCGGCTTTGACTATCTGCGGGACAACATGATCCGCTATCGGGTCAAGGAGGGAGATCCTACTCCCTATCTGCCCCCCAAGGCGCAACGAAGCCTGAATTACGCCATCGTGGACGAGGTGGACTCGATCTTGATCGACGAAGCCCGCACGCCGTTGATTATTTCCGGTCAGGTGGACGAGTCGGACGAGATGTATCAGCGCGCCAACAGCTTCGTTAAGCTTTTGGTTTGCAAGAAATACAAAGAAATTGATGCGAAAAATGAAGAGCCCCACGACGATTGCGACTACGTGGTGGAGGAAAAGAATAAGACCGTTGCCCTGACCCCCCGGGGGGTGGAAAAGGTGCAGGAATATTTCGGCATCGAGAACTATTCCGACACGGAAAATATCGAAATTCAGCATTACGTAAACCAATCCCTGCGCGCCTACGGAATCATGGAAAAGGACGTGGATTACGTAGTCAAGGACGGGGAAGTGGTCATCGTTGACGAATTTACCGGACGGTTGATGTTCGGCCGCCGTTACTCCAACGGATTGCATCAAGCCATCGAAGCCAAAGAAGGGGTTAAGGTGGAGAGCGAATCCAAAACCCTGGCGTCCATCACCTTCCAGAATTTGTTCCGCCTTTACGATCGGCTTTCGGGGATGACCGGAACTGCCATGACCGAGGAAGACGAATTTTTGGAAATTTATAATCTGGACGTGGTGGAAATTCCCACCAACAAGCCTTCCCGTCGGGAGGATCACGACGATCGGTTGTTCAAAAACGAAATTCAGAAATTCGGGCACGTGGTCAAGCAGGTTTCCGAATGTCACGCCAAGGGACAGCCGGTGCTGATCGGTACGGTCACCATCGAAAAGTCCGAAAAATTGAGCAAAATCCTGACTGCCCACAAGATCCCCCACAACGTGTTGAACGCCAAAAACCACGAAAAGGAAGCGGCGGTCATCGCCCAGGCAGGGCGGAAAGGGGCGGTTACCATCGCCACCAACATGGCGGGGCGCGGTACCGATATTATTTTGGGCGGCAACGCCGAATATATGGCAAAAAAGCAGATGGAAAAGGAGGAATTCGATCACGAATTGATCGTTCAATCCACCTCCTTTGCCGAAACCGACGACGAGGCGATCTTGCACGCTCGGGCGCGTTACAAGGAGCTTTACACCCAATTCAAAGCCCAGGTCGATGAGGAAGCGGAGGCGGTAAAAGCCGCCGGCGGTCTTTATATCATCGGTACGGAGCGCCACGAATCCCGCCGCATCGACAATCAGCTGCGGGGACGTGCCGGCCGCCAGGGAGACGTGGGCGAAACGGCGTTCTACATCTCCTTTGAAGACGATCTTCTCCGGCTCTTCGGGGGCGAAAAGCTGGCAAACATGGCGTTGATCAATTCCTTCCCCGACGACGAGCCCATTTCCTCCGGGATGTTCACCAAAACGGTGGAAAACGCCCAAAAACGCAAGGAAGGTTCAAACTTTAACGGACGTAAGCACGTGCTGGAATACGACGACGTGGTCAACCAACAGCGGATTCAGATCTACAAGGAACGGGATCAGATCATGGCAGACATGGATCTGTCCGAAAAGCTGGTCAAAATGCGTCGGGACGTCATCGACCGTCAGCTGGACGCCTTCTGCGTGGGCGAAAAGGAAGATTGGAATCTCAAGGGCTTGCGGGAATATCTGGAAGGAAATCTCTATTTCCCTGCCCGGGACGAATTGGGCAATTCCATTGATATTTTAGAAGGAAAAGAAACGGTGGAAGATCTGCGTCAAGCCCTGCAGACCGCCGCCGACAATTCGGCAATGCTGGTGGAATCCAAGCTGACCTCCGTTCATATGAGAGAATTGGAACGGTTCGTCATGCTGGGCGCCATCGACGCCTATTGGATGGATCACATCGACGCCATGGAGGAATTGCGCCACGGAATCGGGCTTCAGGCTTACGGAAACCGAAACCCCCTGGTGGAATATCAGCTTCAGAGCGACGATATGTTCCGAGAAACGGTTTACGCCATTCGGGAACGGGCGGTCTTCGACTGCCTGCGGATGTTCCGCGCCTGGGCGGTAAACGTACTTCAGCTGGACGAATTCGTTCGGGCAGAAAACGCCCGCAAGGCGATGATGCACAAATTAAAGCTTTCCCACGTCAAGGTCAACGATCAGCCGGGACAAACCACCGAACAGGGGAAAGGCGTCACGGTCGTCAAGGGCAAAAAGGTAGGCCCCAACGAGCCCTGCCCCTGCGGAAGCGGAAAGAAATATAAAAAGTGTTGCGGAAAACCGCAATAATGGAATGCAAAATGCACCCCTTCCACCATCCTTCGGATGGTCCCCCTTCCCCAACCCTGCGGGTCGGGGACGGCAGAGCAAAATGCAAAATTTGCCCCCACCACCGCCAAAGGCGGTCCCCCTCCCCCTCGCCCCTGAGGCGGGGGGAGGCAGAGCAAAATGCAAAATGGAGTTTTGTATTTAGGAGAAAAATCATGAAAAATAAAAACTACGTCGTTAAAGGTACGCCCATCGTTCCTGCTTTGTGCGGCATCGGAATGGTCGTTTTGTGGTATATGTTCTTCTATTTCCTGGACGGGAAATGGAGCTTTACCATGAACTCTCTTTCCTTTGCGGATCTGTCCGGGTCGGACATCTATTTCACGGTTCTGTCCTTGTTGATCCCGGTGATTTTCTTCATCGGCGTTCTGTTTCTGGCAGAGATCCACGTGCGCTGGATGATCCCGGTGCTTCTGATCCCGGTGATCGAGGAAATTTCCGTGTTCCTTTTTTACTTTATTGCAAACGAGCCGGAATACATTTTCCTCTCTCCGATTCAGTTCTTTGCTCCGTTTTTGGCGTTGATTCTCTTTGCCCTGACCGTGGAGGGGATCATCCCCACCAAATGGGTCTTCGTCGGGTTCTGCGGCGCGGCGATTCTCCTTCCGCTGATCCTGACCTTCTGCGGGGCGGGGGAATTTGTCTTCTCCCAGCAGACCTACGACGCGGAATACAATCCCATTACCGTTTCCGGGTATCTTTGGTCGAATTATCTGTCCTTTGCCCTGTATTACGTGGGGCTGGGGGCTTTGGGGGTGCAGATGCGCTTCCCCAAGGAATCGGAGCTGATTGCCGTGCAGGAAGATCCTGCGGAAGAGGCGGCAGAAGAGCCGGAAGAAATTTAAGTACGGTTTTCCATTAAAATCGAAAGGGCGGTGAGGCGTATGGCGTTCGTGACGGTCTTTCAGCGGGTTGAGAAAAAATACCGCATGACCGTGGCGCAAAAGGATCTGTTTTTGTCCGAGATTCGGGATCAACTCATCCCCGACGCCTACGGAAAAAGCACCGTCTGCAGTTTGTATCTCGACACCCCCGACCGTCGGATCATCCGGGCTTCGATTGATGCGAAGGGCTTTGAAAAGCCGGCGTACAAGGAAAAATTGCGCCTTCGCAGTTACGGCACGCCCAACGCCGATACCAACGTGTTTTTCGAGATCAAAAAGAAGTACAAGGGCGTGGTTTACAAGCGCCGCGCGGTGCTGCCCCTGTCAAAGGCGGTGGTGTATCTCAACGGCGGAGAAAAGCCCGGGGAATCCCAGATCATGAACGAAATCGATTGGGCGATGCGTTTTTACGAATTCCCCAAGCCGTCCATGCTTCTTTCCTGCGAACGGGAAGCCTACACCCTGCGGGACAACCCCCATCTTCGGCTGACCTTTGATACGGATCTGCGGTATCGGGAGACGGAATTGGATCTTTCCGCCGGCTCTCACGGAATAAAATTACTGCCCGACGACGCCGTTTTGATGGAAGTGAAAACCGACGGCGCCATGCCCCTTTGGTTAGCCCACCGTCTGGATGGGCACGGTCTGTACCCCGCGTCCTTTTCCAAATACGGAACTGCTTATTTAAACACGTTAAAAAAATAGGAGGAGACTATGTCCGCTTTTTTTGAATCCCTTGCCGTTACCACCGTAACGCCCCAAAACTTTTTCATTTGCCTGGGCGCCGCCTTTTTGTGCGGTCTGATCGTTGCCTTTGCCGCCGCCTTCAAAAGTCGGGTCAGCAAAAGCTTTTTGATCTCCCTCGTCATGCTGCCCCTGATCGTACATACGGTGATCGTGATGGTCAACGGAAACATCGGCACCGGCGTTGCCGTGATGGGGGCGTTTTCTCTGGTACGGTTCCGTTCCGTGCCCGGCAAGGCAAAGGATATCGCGTCGATCTTCCTTTCCATGACCGCGGGGCTTGCCTGCGCCGCCGGATTCGTGGGGATCGCCCTGATTTTTACCGTCATCGCCGCCGCCGTAATGGTCGTTTTGTCCTTAATTCCTTACGGGGAAAAGCATATGGATCTGCGGATCACCGTCCCCGAATCCCTCCGCTACGCCCACGAATTTGACGATCTGTTTCAGGAGTACACCTCGTCCCATCGGCTGACGAAAGCAAAAACCACCGCCATGGGAAGCCTTTACAAGCTGACCTACCGCATCAAGCTGAAGGACGCCGAAAAATCCCAGGAATTCATCGACAAACTCCGTTGCCGAAACGGAAATCTGGAAATTTCCCTTTCCGAAAACTACGATAGCCCCGAAGAACTATAAAAATAATGATCCTCCCGCTGTGCGGGAGGATCATTATTTCAATCTTCCGTTATCGGTTTTGGGGGTTGCTTTTGGATTCCCGCAACGCCGCTTTTTCGCAGCGCCGCCGTCAGGGGGATGATCACCGCGCAGTACAAAATTGCCGTAATCAGGCTCGCCAAAAACCGCCATCCGGTGGAGCCGAAGACGTAGGCGAAGGAATAATACCCCATAATCACCGCGTCTGCCCAAATGACCAAGCCGTTCAGCAGGGTAACGGTCAGCGACGACAGAACAATCATCACCGAAGTTCCGACGATGCCGGGGTTCCCCTTTTTGGATTTTGCGTAAAGCCCTACCATCAAGCCCCGAACCACGGCAGGGATGATCCACAGAACCGTCGTGGGGGTCAAGCCGTAGCCGATGACCTGGGACAGCAATTCTCCGATGCCCCCGACCAACATTCCGTCGATGGGACCAAAGAGCAGCGCCGCCAATAAAATGGGCAGTCCCGCAAAGGTAAATTTCATGCTTCCCGCCTTGATCGACACGTAGGCGCTCAACACGAAGCAAAGAGCCGCAAGCATCCCCACCATGACGATCCGAAGGATTCGGTTGTTCGTTTGTTTTTTCATTCCGGTAACCTCTTTCTCTGGAGACTTTTATTCCAAAAATAAAAAATCTCCGGTAAATAAATGATTTACCAGAGTGTCCTGTTCACAGCGGACGCGGCATCGTACCGCAAACCCTTGGGTTTTTCGTCCGTGAGCAACATCCCGTCCCACGGCACTGTGCGCCTTTCGACGCAACGCACGACTGCCTACTCTGTATGGAAACGATTATACACCCAAAATACTACGCAACCGTGTAGATTTTGTGATTTTTTATTGAAATGAATCTAAGAAAATGCAAAATGCAGCCCCCACCACCGCCAAAGGCGGTCCCCCTCCCCCCTCGCCCTTGAGGCGGTGGGCGGCAAAGCAAAGTGCAAAATCATATCTTCTATCTTCACTCTTCTATCTTCACTCTTTTCCCTCTCCCTCTTGACAAAGCGTAGAAAATGTGCTATAATACAAAAAATTGAATCACAAACCGATGATTGAGAAGAGTACCCTTTTCGGAACTTTAAAGAGAGCCGCAGGCGGTGGGATTGCGGTAAGGAAAGGTCTGGGGAATGGACTCATGAGGGCAGAGCGAACGAAGGGCAACCTTTCAGTAGTGGCTGACGAGAGCCGTGCTCGTAAAAAGACGGAGCATATGTTGGTATGCGTAACGGATACGGAAAGTATCGTTTTTTTGCGTTTTCGCTTCCAAGGTTATGCTTGGAAGTTTTTTTATTGGAGGAAAAACCATGTCTGTCATTTTTACCCTGCGATGGTGAGGTTTTAAATTGAACCGCGATCCCCACGAAAGCCCTCCCCTGTGGCAGGGAAGGGGTAAGAAATTTACGATGATTGATAGAAAGGGAAAAGATTATGATTTATAACGGTATTGATTTTGACACTTATTTCAAGCATTATCCCGACGAGAACGGATATTTCGGTCCTTACGGCGGGGCGTACGTGTCCGACGAGCTGAAGCAGGCGATGAAAGAAACCACCGAGGCGTATTTTACTATTGCAAAATCCCGGAAATTCATTGACGAGCTGCGCCGCATCCGTCGGGAATTCCAAGGAAGACCCACTCCCATTTCCCATCTGGAACGGCTTTCCAACAAGCTGGGTAACGTCCAGCTGTACGTGAAGCGGGAGGATCTGAACCATACGGGCGCCCACAAATTAAACCACTGTATGGGAGAAGCCCTGCTTGCCAAATACATGGGCAAAAAGAAGGTCATCGCCGAGACCGGTGCCGGTCAGCACGGGGTTGCCCTTGCCACCGCCGCCGCTTATTTCGGCTTGGAATGTGATATTTATATGGGGTCCGTCGATATCAAAAAACAAGCCCCCAACGTGGCTCGCATGAAGATTTTAGGGGCAAACGTGGTGGAGGTAACCCACGGCTTGCAGACCCTGAAGGAAGCGGTGGACGCCGCCTTTGACGCCTACGCAAGAGAGTACAAGGACGCCATCTATTGTATCGGTTCCGTGGTCGGTCCCCATCCCTTCCCCATGATGGTGCGGGATTTTCAGAGCGTCGTGGGCATTGAGGCGAGAGAACAGTTCGTCGGCATGACCGGGGAATTGCCCGACGCCGTCGTTGCCTGCGTGGGCGGCGGCTCCAACTCTGCCGGGTTCTTTGCCGGATTTTTGAACGATCCCGTGGATATTTACGGAATCGAACCCTTGGGGCGCGGCCCCAAGCTGGGCGACCACGCCGCTTCTCTGCAATACGGCACCGAAGGGGTCATGCACGGCTTCAATTCCCTGATGCTGAAGGACGAGAACGGCGATCCTGCCCCCGTTTACTCCGTATCCAGCGGTCTGGATTATCCCTCCTCCGGTCCCGAACACGCCTTCCTGCACGATCTGGGCAGAGTGAAATACGACGTGATCAACGACGAGGATTCCATCGACGCCTTCTTTGAATTATCCCGCATGGAAGGGATCATTCCCGCGCTGGAATCATCCCACGCCGTCGCCTACGGCATCAAGCTTGCCAAGACCATGAGCCACGGCTCGGTGTTGATCAACTTGTCCGGACGAGGGGATAAGGATATGGATTATATCATCGAGCACTACGGCATCAGATAAATGCAAAATGCAAAATAATATCTTCATGCTTCGCTCTTAACTTTCAACTCTACTGTCGGTAGAACCGGCGGTAGAGTTCTTTTTTTGCCCCTCTACCGGAGGGATTTTACAATAGAGAGAGGGAGAGATCATCGGTAGGTTGATTTTCGCGCGTTCCTGCGATATACTTGTAGCGTTGAAACAAAAAACCGTTTTTTGCGAAAGGAAATATTCATGACGAGAACGAAGCTTTGCGATCGGATTCTGCCCGATTACACCCGGGGAGAGGAGATTTTTAATATGGTTACCCACATCGTCGGGGGCGGCTTTGGAGTCATCGCCCTGGTGTTGAGCGTATTGGTCGCGGCGTTGAAAGACAACCATTGGGGCGTGGTCTCCTGCGCCATCTACGGGGCGACCATGATCATCCTTTATACCATGTCCAGCGTCTATCACGGACTGAAGGCGGAAATGCCCAAAAAGGTCATGCAGGTGCTGGATCATTGTACCATTTATTTTTTGATTGCCGGCACTTATACGCCCCTGCTCCTGTGCGCCATCCGTAAGGTGTCCCCGGGGGCGGCGTGGGGATTGTTCGGGATCGTCTGGGGATTTGCAATTTTAGGCACGGTCTTCACTGCCATTGATCTGAAACGGTACAGCAAATTTGCCATGGTCTGCTATATCGGAATGGGCTGGTGCGTGCTTTTGGCTGCCAAACCCACCGTGCAAGCCTTACCCCTGCCGGGACTTTTGTGGCTTCTCGCCGGGGGCATCGCCTACACCGTCGGGGCGGTCTTTTACGGATTCGGAAAAAAATGCCGCTATATCCATTCGGTCTTCCACATCTTCGTGGTGCTGGGAAGTATTTTGCAGTTTGTCTGCATTCTCTTTTATACAATTTGAGGTGATCGCATGAAATTTTTGTACTCTTTGTTCTTCCTGTCCGTGGGATCTGCCTACGGCGTGATGATGATCTACCGCAAACTGTTCCGCCGAGGTTAAGAAAATGAAAGTTCTTATTTTGACCTGCCACACGGGAGACGGACATAATTCTGCCGCCTACGCCATGGCACAGGAAATGGAATCCCGGGGGTGGGATTATGAGATCGCCGACTCGGTGGGGATCCGAAGCAAGCGGGCAGAGCTGGTAGTCTGTTCTTGTTATAACGGATTGATCCGCCGAACGCCCCGTGCCTTTGGATTGGTTTATCACGCCGGGCGTGCGGTGAGCAAGATCCCCTTGAAATCCCCGGTCTATTACGCCAACAAAGCCTACGCCGGAAAGATTTTGCGGTACGTGGAGCAGGGGAGATTCGACGCGGTTTTATGCACCCACTTGTTCGGGATGGAAGTGCTGACGGCGTTGCGCCGGAAGGGGTTTTCCGTGCCAACCTTCGGCATCATGACCGATTATACTTGTATTCCTTTTTTTCGGGAAACGGAGATGGACGGATATTTTATTCCCCACGCTGACCTTATTCCGGAAATGGTGGCGAAAGGGCTGCCGGAAGATAAAATTTATCCCACCGGAATCCCGGTCGATCAAAAATTCCGGCAGGCAATTTCCCAATCGGAAGCCCGCAAACGGTTAAATTTGCCGGAAGATCAAAAAATTGCCGTCATCATGACCGGGGGTGTGGGATGTGAAAGTATGGCATCCCTCTGCCGTGCCGTCGGTTCTTTGACGGTGGACGGACTTTCGGTGTACGTTTTGGTGGGACGGAATGAAAAATTGGCGTTGACGTTGCAGAACGTTGGTCCGTCGGTTCATGCCGTACCCTTTACGCGGGACGTTTTCCTTTACTTAAAAGCTGCGGACGTTTTGTTGACCAAAGCCGGAGGGTTGTCTTCCACCGAGGCTGCCGTTTCCGGGGTCCCGTTGATCCACGTGAAGACCATCCCCGGATGTGAAAGTTATAACGCGGAATTTTTCTCCAAACGGGGATTGTCCTTTGCCGTTTCTTCCTTGCGGCAGGCGGAAGAACGGACGGAATTTTTATTGACTCATCGCGAGGAAAGAGAAAAAATGCGCCGGGCGCAAGGGCAACAGATCAACCCCTTTGCCGCCCGGGATATTGCAGATCGGATCGCAAAATTATGATGATACAGTATCTTTTATTCGCCCTTTGGGGATTTTTGTCGGGCAGTATTCTGTTCTGTAAACGGATCCCGAAAAAAGTCAAAGGGATTGATATTTGTGCTTTGAGCAAAGACGGAAATCCCGGCACGGCGAACGTGTTCGTTCATTGTGGGATTCCCCTGGGAACGGTTTGCCTATTACTGGAACTTTTTAAGGGATTCGCCCCCACCTTTGCGGCAACCATGCTATTGGGAAGCCATCACTATGCCTTTGTTTTGGTGGTTGTCGCTCCCGCGTTGGGGCACGCCATCGCCCCCTTCGACCGATTTAAGGGCGGAAAATGTATCGCCGTCATTTTCGGGATTCTGCTGGGGACGGTCACCGAAACCTGGACCGGATGGATCTTGGTCGGGTTGTATCTTTTGTTCTTTGCCATCGTCCGGTTGAAACCCAATCGGATTTGCAGTATCGTTACTTATTCATTGTTCGCCGCAATCGCTCCCCTGATCCTCTTTGTGCAAGGGAAATTCCCTTTGGGAGTCGGCTATTTTTTGCTGGCGGTCATCGCCCTGGTGCGACACATACGTACCCCCGAATAACGAAAGGAAAATTTTATGAGAACCATTAAAATCGTAACCGATTCTTCCGCCAACGTGACGGAATTGTCCCGGGCGGAATTCGCCTTCGCTCCCTTGAAAATCATTACCGCGGAACAAGAATTTATCGACGACCAAAAATTGGACGTGGATGAAATGGTGGATTTTTTCGGAAAATATAAAGGAAAATCCAAAACCTCCTGCCCCAATCCGGGAGATTGGATGGACGCCTTCGGAGACGCCGACGACGTTTTTTGCGTCACCATTACCAGCGGACTTTCGGGGAGTTACAACGCCGCCTGTGCCGCAAAGCAGATGTATGAAACCGAATTCCCCGGTCGGCGGGTCTGCGTGTTGGATTCTCTGTCCGCCGGACCGGAAATGACCTTGATGATTGAAAAATTGGAAGAATTGGTGGCGTCGGGACTTACTTATGAAGAAATCTGCCCCATTATGGAAAGGTATCCTCAATCGTCCGGGCTCTTTTTTATGTTGGAATCTTTGAAAAACTTTGCCGCCAACGGCAGAGTTTCTCCCGCGGTGGCGAAAATCACCGGGATTTTGGGCATCCGCATCGTGGGGCGCGCCAGCGACCAAGGAACGCTGGAACCCTTACATAAATGCCGGGGGGAAGGGAAATCTTTGGATACGTTGGTCTCGATGTTGAAAGATTCCGGGCTTGTCCGGGGAAAAATCCGCATCGCCCATTGTCGAAACGAAGAAGCCGCAGGGCATCTGACCGAGCTTCTGAACGCCCAATTCCCACGGGTTTCCGTTGCCGTCGCCCCCTGCCGAGGGCTTTGCAGCTATTACGCCGAACAGGGCGGGCTTTTGGTCGGCTACGAAAAGGAATAATGGATTGCGTAGTGTCTTTAAGGGCACTACGCATCGATATAAATCCGCATGCGCGGATTTTCGATATACGCCGGCGCGTTCGATATGTTCTGCCGAACTCGATATGTGCTTCGCACGAGAAACGGACGAGGAATTTTGAGATTCTTCGACTTTTTGCGGCAGACAATCTCATCCGTCGCGGCGGACGAACACGCCGCGCCACCTTCCCTTACTAAGGGAAGGATTTTTTTCGTGCAGTTCTAATCGATCTTTCACTTTTCTTGAGAAGAATCTCGAATAACGGAACAAAAAGAGAGATTGCACCGTCTTTTGGCTTCCCTTAGCAAGGGAAGCTGGCTCGCCAACGGCGAGACTGATGAGATTGTTCGGTGGAAAAGTTGCTTTTGAGGTTTATTGACAAAGCGGACTGCCGTGGTTGAAGGCAATTTTTCTTTTCCCCGGTATTGACAAATTCCGAAAACCGTGCTATAATGACCCTGCTACACATCTGAATATTTTTTCGTGCCGGGGAGACAGTAGTCTTGTA
>JAGAPC010000042.1 GCA_017623475.1 Clostridia bacterium
AAAATTAGCAGTAATTCCGTAACACAGCTTAACACTCAAAGTGCGAAAAAGCCTTGAAAATACGGGATTATCGGGTACAGGAAGTGACTCTACAACCGAGTTTCGAGGTCACTCCTAAGGGCTAGTTACAGGTTCGATTCCTGTTGGGGGTGCCATGAAAAACGACCTGTTTCGACAGGTCGTTTTTTCAACTAAGTTTGCCCTTACGGGCAAGTGAAGTTGCTTTCAGCAGTGAAGTTACTGCGTAGTGAAGTTTGCTTCGCAAGTGTTTTATGGCAAACTTAACTTCACTTTGTGCAATAGCACAAAACTTCACGATGCAAAGCATAACTTCACATCAGCGGTAGCTGATACATCACTTTAAATTTGTGATTGTGCTGTTTCACTAAAATGCGGGACAAGCGCACGAATATCAAAACCGCCATTTAATTATCGACAAAATCTTGAACTGTGAATGACAATAATTGACATCTTGGCGTATGATGTGATATAATATATGTATAATTTTGAAATAAATACCCCTATTCCCGTTAGCGCTCGGTCGTATTCCCATATCACCGTCACGGTTTGACGGCAAGTGGGTTCTGCACCGTTATCGTGATGCAGAAAACGACAGACTTCTGCAGTCTGTTTTTTTTGTTTTTACTCCCGGAGGATATCGTAATGAAAGCAATGGAAGAAAAGATCCGTAAGGAAGGCAAGGTCTTCCCCGGTCATATCTTAAAGGTCGGCAGTTTTTTGAACCATCAGTTGGACACGGCGTTTTTAATGGAAGTCGGTCGGGAGATTGCAGATCTTTATAAAAACGAAAGAATCGATAAGGTCGTTACCATTGAAACCTCCGGCGTTGCCGTTGCTTTTGCGGCGGCGGTGGAGCTGAACGTCCCCGTGGTTTACGCGAAAAAGCATAAATCGGCAAATCTGCCCCCGGATCTGTATTCCGCAATCGTTCATTCCTTTACCCACAATACCGATTATACGGTTTATATCAGCAAGGATTTCTTACACCCGGGCGAAAAGGTTCTGATCGTTGACGACTTTTTGGCGGTAGGAAACGCCTTAAACGGATTGATGGAAATCGTCGGACAAGCCGGGGCGGAAACCGTCGGAATTGCCACCGCCATCGAAAAGGGCTTTCAGGGAGGCGGCGACGCCATCCGTGCAAAAGGAATTCGCGTGGAGTCTATGGCTATCATCGACGAAATGACCGATTCGGATATTATTTTCCGTCCGCAGGACCGCTAACCAAGATATGTAAAAATTTACATATAAAATCAAAAAAATTGCTTAACAGCAAGGAGGAAAACCACATGAAAAAGATTTTCGCACTGCTCCTCGTTCTCTGTATGGCAACCGCGTTGTTCGTCGGCTGCGGTACCACCGAAAACGAAGGCACCAAGCTGAAGGTCGGCGTAATCCTGATCGGAGATGAAAACGAAGGTTATACCTACGCTCACATCAAAGGCATCCAGGATGCAGTCAAGGCTCTCGGCGAAGACAAGATCGAAGTGATCTGGAAGTACAACACTGCCGATAACACCGACGCGGCTTACCCCGCTGCCGTTGACCTGGTCGAACAGGGTTGTACCTACATCTTCTCCAACTCCTACGGTCATCAGAGCCACGTGCTCCGCGCCGCAAAGGAATATCCCAACGTAAAATTCGTTGCAGTAACCGGCGATA
Source organism: Clostridia bacterium (assembly GCA_017623475.1). Lineage (GTDB taxonomy): Bacteria > Bacillota > Clostridia > Oscillospirales > UBA644 > RGIG995. The sequence continues at coordinate 1,684 of JAGAPC010000042.1, forward strand.
CCGCGAAGAAGGACAACCTGGCTAACTTCTCCAACGCCTTTAACGCAACCTATCAGTCTCGTTACGTTTCCGGTGTCGTTGCCGGTATGAAGATCAAAGAATTGGTAGAATCCGGCAAGCTGACCGACAAGAACTACGACGAGAACGGCAACGTTAAGGTCGGTTACGTCGGCGCCTTCCCCTACGCGGAAGTCGTTTCCGGTTACACCGCTTTCTATCTGGGCATTAAGTCCGTTTATGACAAGGTCGTTATGAACGTTTCCTACACCGAATCCTGGTTCTCCATCACCGCAGAAGCTGCCGCCGCCGAAGCCTTCATCGCTGACGGTTGCGTTATCATCTCCCAGCACGCAGACTCCACCGGCGCCCCCTCTGCCGTTGAAGCGAAGAACAAAGCCGGAACGGTTGTTTACTGCGTCGGATACAACATTGATATGCTCTCCGTTGCTCCCACCGCTGCTTTGACCTCTGCTACCAACGACTGGTCCGTTTATTACACCTACGCCATCGGACAGGCTCTGAAGGGCGAAGCCATCGCTACCAACTGGTCGAAGGGCTATGCGGACGATGCAGTAGGCATCACCGCCCTGGGAACCTCCTGCGCTGCCGGCACTGCTGAAAAGGTAGCTACCGTAGAGGCTGCCCTGAAAGACGGTTCTTTGAACGTATTCGACACCGCTACCTTCACCGCGAAGGCTGCTGACGGCGTTAAGGTTGATGAAAACGGCAAGGTTACCGAATACCTGGCTGACATCGACGGCGACTTCGTTGGCGAAACCAACGTCGTGAAGAACGGCTACATCGACGAATCCAATTCCGATGAATTCCGCAGTGCTCCCTACTTTGCTCTGCGCATCGACGGAATCATTGAAAATACTGCCGCTGAATAATTTTTGACCCATTGAATAAGGGAGGTCCCCTCCGGGACTTCCCTTATTTGGTTCTTATATCTGCCGAAACGGACGGAGCCCCCGTCTCATTCGGCTTACTTTAAATACTTCAAATTAAAGGAGATTTGCCCATGGAACAGTCCAGCGCCATCCGCCTGGAAAACGTAACGAAAACTTTTGGTTCCGTCGTTGCAAACAAGGACATCTGCCTCGATATTAAACGCGGAGAAATCCTTTCTCTGTTAGGGGAAAACGGAAGCGGAAAAACCACGCTGATGAATATGCTTTCGGGGATTTATTTCCCCGATTCCGGCAAAATTTACGCGTACGGTCAAGAGGTTTCGATTCGCTCTCCCAAGGACGCCTTCGACCTGCATATCGGCATGATCCATCAACACTTTAAGCTGGTTGACATTTTTACCGCCGCCGAAAACGTAATCCTGGGCAATTCCAACGATAAAAAGGAAAATCTTCGCACCGCGACGGCTCGCATCCGGGAAATTTGCGACAAATACGGCTTTGACGTGGACCCGAACCAGAAGGTTTACAATATGTCCGTATCGCAAAAGCAAACCCTGGAGATCGTTAAGGTTCTTTACCACGGCGCAGAGGTTCTGATTCTGGACGAACCCACCGCCGTTCTTACGTTGCAGGAGACCGAAAAGCTGTTCAAAGTCCTCCGCAACATGAAAGAAGCAGGAAAAGCAATCGTTATCATTACCCATAAGCTCAACGAGGTTTTGGATATTTCCGACCGGGTCTCGATCCTGCGCCACGGGGAATACATCGGCACGGTAAATACGAAGGACGCTACGGACTTGTCGTTAACGGAAATGATGGTGGGAAAAAAGGTCAGCCTTGACATCGCCCGTCCCGTCGTGGAAAAGAAAAAGCCGTTGCTGGAGATCCGGGATCTGACCATACGCAACGATGAAGGAAACGTCGCCATCGACAACGTCAATTTCTACATTCGCGGCGGCGAAATCCTTGGGGTTGCAGGGATTGCAGGCTGCGGACAAAAGGAATTGTGTGAAGCGATCGCCGGTCTTCGCAAGATAGAAAATGGAAAGATGATCCATCAGGGAGAAGACATCTCCGCCATGTCCCCGAAGCAAATCACGGAAAAAGGAATTTCCATGAGCTTTATTCCCGAAGACCGTTTGGGAATGGGCTTGGCGCCTTCCCTTTCCATTACGGACAATATGCTGTTAAAGACCTATTCCGAAGGAAAATCCCCCTTCGTGGATCGGAAACGCGGTCGGAATGAAGCAGAAAAAATTATCGAAGATCTGGACGTTGTAACTCCTTCTACCGAAACTCCAGTTCGTCGGCTTTCGGGCGGAAACGTACAAAAGGTACTGCTGGGACGCGAAATTAAAAGCGGACCAAACGTCATCATTACCGCTTATCCCGTCCGCGGTCTGGACATTAACTCTTCCTATTTGATTTACGATATTCTCAATCAGCAAAAACAAAACGACGTCGGCATTTTGTTCATCGGTGAAGATCTGGACGTTATGCTCTCCCTCTGCGATAAAATTATGGTTCTTTGCCACGGAAAAGTCATGGGGATCGTAAACGCAGAAAACACCTCGAAGGAGGAGCTTGGATTAATGATGACCGGCGCGATCAACCTGATGGAAGCACGAACCACCGACGAGAAAAAGCCCGGAATTGCGAAAGATTCCAACATCAAGGAGGGAAACCATGAGTAATTTACAAACTAAAACAAGGGAACCCTTCCTTCGTATCGTAAAGCGGGACGGAATGAAGGCTTGGCAAAGCTGGGGGATTCGCGGAATCGCTCTGCTCGTTGCCTTAATCATCTGTGCTTTGTTCGTTTATACGATTACCGAATTGAACCCTCTTTCGGTTTACGGCTCCATGGCGAAGGGCGCGTTCGGAACGACCCGCCGTATGTGGATCACCTTCCAGGATACGGCAATTCTCCTTTGCGTTGCCCTGGGACTTGCCCCCGCGTTTAAAATGAAGTTTTGGAACATCGGTGCGGAAGGTCAGATCTTAGTCGGCGGAATTGCCACCGCCGCCTGCATGATCTATTTCGGAGAAATTCTTCCTCCCTGGCTCACCATTCTGATTATGGTTTTAACCTCCGCGGGTGCAGGCGCTCTTTGGGGATTGATTCCTGCGTTGTTTAAGACGAAATGGAACACCAACGAAACTCTGTTTACGCTGATGATGAACTATATCGCCATTCAGCTGACGGCGTTTTTCGTTGCAAAATGGGAAAACCCCATCGGTTCCAACTCAGTAGGCGTCATCAACCCCGACTCAAAGGGCGGTTGGCTTCCCGAAATCGGCACGAACCCCCGGGTCTCCCCCTACATTCTCCCGGTCACCATCGTACTCGCACTAACGGTTTTTATGTTCTTTTATCTTAAAAACACCAAGCACGGATACGAAATTTCCATCGTCGGGGACAGCGAAAACACCGCGCGGTACGCCGGGATGAACGTCAAAAAGATCGTTTTACGCACCATGTTAATTTCAGGCGGCATTTGCGGTCTTGCAGGATTTATCAACGTTTCCGGCGCTTGTCACACCATTTCGGAGGGCGTTTCCGGAGGCCGCGGCTTTACGGCGATCATCGTGGCGTGGCTTGCAAAATTCAATGCGTTCGTGATGATTTTCGTATCACTCTTGTTGGTCTTTTTGGAAAAGGGTGCGTCGCAGATTGCGTCCGACTACGGGTTAAACAACGAAGCGTCGGAGATCATGAAGGGCATAATTCTTTTCTTTGTATTGGGCAGTGAATTTTTCATCAATTACCGGTTAATTTTCCGGAAGAAATAAGATAGGGGGATTTGAATTATGAATATCGACTCTTGGATTCAATGGTTTCAATCCGCCGTCGCCTTCGGCACCGTTATTATGTTCGGCTGCTGCGGTGAAATATTAACGGAAAAATCGGGTAACCTAAACCTCGGAATTCCCGGCACCATGTACATGGGCGGAATTGCCAGCCTTGCAGGGGCGTTTTTCTACGAAAATGCCTGTGCAAAGGCGGGAATTACTCCGAATCCCCTGCTTTGTATTCTCGTCGCCTTTCTCTGTGCTTTCGCCGCAGGTGCGTTTGGCGGTTTGATTTACAGCTTTTTAACGACGACTCTTCGGGCAAACCAGAACGTCACCGGATTGACCTTAACCATTTTCGGCGCCGGGCTTGCCAACTTTTTCGGTGGATCGCTGAATAAGCTCGCCGGCGGTGTCGGACAGATTTCCATTTCGGCAACCAGTGATGCGTTCCGCACGACGCTCCCCTTTGCAACCACTTGGGGTAGCATTGGAAGGCTACTCTTCTCCTATGGATTTTTGGCGTATTTTGCCGTTGCTGTTGCCGTTGTAATGGCAATTTTCCTGAAACGGTCCCACGCCGGACTCAATCTCCGCGCCGTCGGGGAAAACCCGGCAACTGCGGATGCCGCCGGAATTAACGTCACGAAATACAAGTACCTTGCAACCTGTATCGGATGCGGAATTGCCGGCTTGGGCGGTCTTTACTACGTCGTGGACTACACGAAGGGTACGTGGGCAAACGACGGCACCATCGAAACCCTGGGGTGGCTGGCGGTAGCGTTGGTAATTTTCACTACCTGGAAGCCCCTCAATGCAATTTGGGGTTCTTACCTGTTCGGGATGCTCTATTGGATGTATCTTTATACGGAACTGTTCGGCTTTACCCTCTCCCGCAGCTCCCAGCCGATTTTCAAGATGCTTCCGTATATCGCAACCATGCTGGTTCTGATCTTGACGAGCATCCGTAAAAAGCGGGAAAATCAACCTCCCGCCAATTTAGGTCTCCCCTATTTCCGGGAAGAAAGATAAAAGATGAAGAAAGACGTTTTAATTATCGGTGCCGGTCCTGCCGGAATCTTCACCGCGTTGGAAATGCTTCGAAAGGGAAGCCAAAAGAGCATTTTAATCGTGGAAAAGGGCGTTGCCATTGAAAAACGAAGATGCCCGAAATCCAAAACGAAACAATGCGTAAACTGTAAGCCCTATTGCCACATTACCACCGGATTTTCCGGCGCAGGAGCGTTCTCGGACGGAAAACTGTCCCTCTCCCCCGACGTGGGTGGCGCGTTGCCCGAGTTGATCGGCGAGGACGTGGCGGAAGAAACCATCCGATATACCGACTCCATTTATTTGGAATTCGGTGCGGATGAGCACGTGGAAGGGATCAGCAACCCGGAAGAGGTAAAGGAAATCCGCAAGCGCGCCATCCAGGCAGGGTTAAAATTGGTCGATTGCCCCATCCGTCATTTAGGCACGGAAAAAGCCCAGGACATTTACTACGCCATCGAACAACATTTATTAAACAACGGCGTTGAAATGATGTTCGGCTATGAATGTACCGATCTTTTGATTGAAGATCACGTATGCAAAGGCGCTTACTTGAAAAAAGGAACAGAATCCCTGACCGTCTTTGCCGACGACGTGGTGGTTGCCACCGGGCGCAGAGGCGCGGAATGGCTGGAAAAGCTCTGCACCGAGCACGGAATCGAGCATCGTCCAGGCACGGTTGATATCGGGGTTCGGGTCGAGGTTCGTAACGAAGTGATGGAGCAGGTCAACAAGGTTCTGTATGAATCCAAGCTGATCGGATATCCCCAGCCCTTCAAAAACAAGGTGCGCACCTTCTGTCAAAATCCCGGCGGATTCGTCAGCCAGGAGAATTACGACAACGATCTTGCGGTGGTTAACGGACATTCCTATAAGGAATTAAAATCCAACAACACCAATCTTGCAATTTTGGTTTCCCACAATTTCAGCGTTCCCTTTAATCAGCCCATCGCGTACGCGCAAAAAGTGGGCGAGTTGTCCAATATGCTTGCCAACGGTCACATTTTAGTGCAGCGGTTCGGAGACATTTTGGACGGGAAACGGACGTGGGAAAAGGAATTGACCCATTCCAACCTGAAGCCGACGCTTCCCGATGCGGTTGCAGGCGATATTACCGCGGCAATTCCCTATCGCGCCATGACCAACATCATCAACTTTATCCACGCCCTCGATCACGTTGTGCCGGGATTTGCATCGACCGAAACACTGCTCTATTCCCCGGAGCTGAAATTCTACAGCAACCGCGTCAACATGGACAAAGACTTTAACACCAACGTACCGGGGCTGTACTGCCTGGGCGATTCCAGCGGTTGGACCCGCGGTCTGATGATGGCTTCCGTTATGGGTGTCCTCATGGGACGCAGGTTGGCGGGTAGGTAAGATTTGAAGGGTGTTTTTCCTTTCTTTTCGGGAGAAAAGAAAGGAAACGAAAGAAAAGCCAAATACCGGCGGAATATTTCCGCCGCACTACGATAATAACAATACGGTTACAATCAACGTAATAACGTCACAAACCACGGCACAGGCGAGGATTTTGCCCGTGCCGTGTTGCTTTGTGCGGGGCAGGTAAATCCCTAACGTGTAGAAGGTGGTTTCGGTAGAGGCGGACAACACCGCCGCCATACGTCCAATAACGGAATCGGCACCAAAAGTTTTGAGCAAATCTTCACAGACCGACAACGCACCTCCCCCGGACAGAGGACGAACGAGTGCCAATGGCAAAATTTGAGGTGGAATTGAAAAAAATTGACAAACCGGAGAAAGAAATGAAATCAGAATATCCATCCCCCCTGACGCACGGAACACCGCAACGGAGACCAACACCAATAAAAGCGTAGGAAAGATTTGCAGACACACCTTTAATCCGTCCTTCACTCCGTCGCAAAAATGCGTAAAAATCGGGATTTTATGAATCAATCCGTAACCAAACACAAATATTATTAAAATCGGAAGAATCCCACTCATTTTGCCTCCCGAAAGAACACTTTTGTTAATAAAATTCCGACAGTGCAAGATATGATCTGCACGATCCAAACCGCAGGCAAAATATCCACGGCGTTTTTTGCTCCGTTTGCCTGCCGTAAGGCGCAAATGGTGGTTGGGATCAACTGCACGGAGCAGGTATTCAGGAGAAGAAATGCGGCAAGAGACCGGTTTGCAGATCCGTCGGACATCATCCCGGCGGCTTTGATTTCGTAGGGGGTTGCGGCGTTGCCAAGCCCGAAGAAATTCGATGCTAAATTCAAAGATACCGCAGAACGCAACGCGGGATTCGTTTTCGTTTTTGGAATTAAAAATCCGATGGGGCGCGCCAACATCGAAGAAAACCGATCCACCAGCCCGGAGGCTTCCGCAACCCTCATCAATCCGCCGAAAAAGCAAATTGATCCGCCGATTTTTAACAACAGCGACACCGTATTTTGCGGTGTGGATAAAATTGCTTCGGAAACGGCGTCCGTATTCCCGGTAAAAAGACCGCAAACCGTCCCTGCAAGAATTAAAACAAAACAAATCCAGCCGATCATAACCTCTCTCTCCTTTCCTTACATTTTATGGATAAAACCAACGGATATGTCATAATATGGAAGGAAAAGGAGGAACACTGCATGAAGCTTTCAGAACGAATTTTACACTATTTAGAAAGAAATTGGCAGATTATTGCCTTATCCGCCGTTTGCTTTTTCCTGGTGCTGGCGATGATTGCCGCGGGGCAGGCACAAACGGTAGAGGTCTTTTCCTGCTCGGATTGGGGGTTGTCCTTCGGGATTCCAAACGCGGCACCCCAAGGAAACGTGAGTGCCGAAAAATTGAAGGAATACGACGCCTATTATATCGGGGATAAGGAATCGAAAACCATTTATCTGACCTTCGACGCCGGATATGAAAACGGATATACGGAAAAAATTTTAGATACCTTAAAGAAGCACGACGTTCCCGCCGCGTTTTTCTTGGTACAGCATTATTTGAAAACTGCCCCGGATCTGGTCAAACGTATGGCGGAAGAAGGGCATATCGTGGCAAATCATACGGCGTCCCATCCTGACATGAGTAAGATCTCCACGGCGGAGGCGTTGAAGGAGGAATTAGAGCCGGTAGAAACGCTATATTATGAAATTACCGGACAGGAAATGAAAAAAATCTACCGTCCGCCTCAAGGGAAATTCAGCGAAATCAACTTGAAGCACGCACAGGAATTGGGATATACGACGGTATTCTGGAGCCTTGCCTATGCAGATTGGAACAACAAAAAGCAACCGGATCCCCAAGCCGCCATTCAAAAACTCAATTCCCGAATCCACAACGGCGCGGTGGTTTTATTACATAGCACGTCGGCGACCAACGCAGAAATTTTAGATACTCTGTTGACTCAATGGAAGGAGCAGGGCTATACCTTCGGGACGTTGAACGATTTTTTGAATCAATAGATAAAAGCGACCGAAATAATCGGTCGCTTTTTCATAGGAGAAGCAGTAATAATTTTACGGAACAATATCCAAGCAATCCGCATCCGGGAAAGGTAAACACCCAGGCAAGAATCATTTGCCCCGCAACGCTCCAATTTACCGAACGAAGCCGAACCGACGCGCCTGCCCCCATCAACGCCGTAGTCTTTACGTGGGTGGTGCTGACCGGAAGCCCGTATAAGGTGCAAAATCCAAGACTGACGGCAGAGGCAAGATCGGCGGAAACCCCTTGATATCCTTCGGTTTTCAACATTTTCATCCCGACGGCACGGATAATACGTCCGCCTCCGAGACAAGTGCCGAAGGACAACACGCCGGAGCAGAGTAAAATCATCCAAAGAGGGATTTCCTTCGGCGGCGAGGTATTTCCGGAAGCGGCAACGGACAAAAGAAGCACGCCGATAAATTTCTGCCCGTCCTGTGAGCCGTGTAAAAACGCGTTGGCAGCTCCCCCGAGGATCTCCGCCTTACGAAAAAACCGTTCCGAATCCCGGCGGTTCTTCCTCCTAAAGACGAAAAAAATCAACCGCACGGAGAGCCAGCCCAAACCAAACCCAAGCAATACCGAAATCAAAAGTCCCCATAAAACCCGACTCCAAACAGAAAATCGGACGCCGTCTCCCCCATTGATGGCAATCGCCGCCCCGGTGATCCCGGCAATCAGGGCGTGACTTTCGCTGGTGGGAATCCCGAAATACCACGCAACCGCCGCCCACAGAACCACCGCCACCATTCCTGCGCACAACGCAAGGCGCGAAAGCTCGGCGTTATCCCCAAAATCAACCATAGAATAAACGGTATCGGTAACGGTTCGGTTCAGGGATACCGTAAGGATCAGCCCTAAAAAATTAAAAACCGCCGCCATCCCCACGGCAGCCCCCGGAGAAAGCGCCCTGGTTGCCACACACGACGAAATGGCGTTGGGGGCGTCCGTCCAGCCGTTGACGAAGATCACGGCAAGGGTTAAAATCGTCAGCAGCGCCAAGGGAAAGGAAGAAAAAACCGCGGTAATCCAAGAAGTAAATGACATAAAATGATCCCTCCCGTATAAAATATAGTACGGGAAAAATAAGGTTCTTATGTCCGAATTTTTTGATTAAAATTTTCTTTGTGACATTTTCGTGAACCCCCTTGACATCTCGGCGGAATCGTGCTATAATATCCAAGTAACAAAACGAAATATTCCTCCTTAGCTCAGTTGGTAGAGCCCGCGGCTGTTAACCGCGTTGTCGTTGGTTCGAGTCCGACAGGGGGAGCCAAAAAAGACAGATTCCGACAGGAATCTGTCTTTTTTAACTAAGTTTGCCCTTGCGGGCAAGTGAAGTTGCCTCCGGCAGTGAAGTTACTACGTAGTGAAGTTTGCTTCGCAAGTGATTTTGGGCAAACTTAACTTCACTTTGTGCCAAGCACAAAACTTCACTATGGCGCAAGCCATAACTTCACATCAGCGAAAGCTGATACTTCACATAATTCAAGACATTCTAACGGTTTGCATTTTCGTGGTGTAAACCCAAGAAAAACGAATGCCGTCAGCGAATTCGGAAAAATTTAGATTCGGTGGCAGACCTCGTTTTTGCGGTAGTATGCTTTATTAAATTATTGCCGATGATTCTGCCGTTTACTCTTACCTTTATCGAGCCAACGTATAGCTTTACGGTTGCATGTATCATAGCAACGATTGCCGCAATCCAAGAAGGATACTATGTGCTATATGGTAAATATAAAACGAAAATTTAACGAGGAATATTATGAGCAATAAGGTTGCGGTAATCACAGGTGGCATTTTGCTGATAAAATGGATCGTTTCGCAAAACAAAAGGCACTCCGCACGGAGTGCCTTTTGTTTTAAATTAACTATTGACAAACCGATTGTTTTGTGGTATAATAACAAGTGTTATATATCATTCGTTATTTCCAGGAGGTAACTAATGGCACCCCGAATTAAGATTACAAAGGAAGAGATCGTAAAAGCCGCGGTTGATTTGGTTCGTAAGAACGGAGAATCTACCCTCAACGCGCGAACCGTTGCGGCATCCTTGGGTTGTTCCACGCAGCCTATTTTTTCAAATTTTGCAACGATGGAGGAATTGCAGGAAGCCACCGTCACCGCCGCGTACGACGTGTATCTTAACTTTCTCAAGAATGAGGAAAAAAGTAAAAAATATCCCCCATACAAATCCTTTGGTATGGCGTATATCCGTTTTGCAAAGGAAGAAAGAGAATTATTTAAGCTTTTGTTCATGTGCGATCGAACCGGTAAAGACATATCCCCCACCGCCGATTTTGAACAATCCGTTGAAATGATCATGCAGGCAAATGGGTTGACGCGGGAAAAAGCCCGTTTAATGCATCTTGAAATGTGGACCTGCGTTCACGGCATCGGCACGATGCTTGTAACGTCCTTTCTTACCCTTGAGGAAGATCTGATCAGCGCCATGCTTACCGACGTTTATCAAGGAATCCGCACAAGACACCAATCGGAGGAACTGTGATATGCACGCCATCGAAATTAAAAACCTCTCAAAGCATTACCGCGACGTCGTTGCCGTTGATGATCTGTCTCTTACCATTGAACAAGGCGAATTATTTTCTCTTCTCGGTGTAAACGGCGCCGGAAAAACCACGACGATAAAAATGCTCTCCTGCCTTACGGAGCCGACGGACGGAGACGCCTACCTGATGGGAAAAAGCATTCGGAAAAACGCTTCGGAGGTCAAATCCATCATTGCCGTTTCTCCCCAGGAGACGGCGATCGCTCCCGGGCTTTCGGTTCGGGAAAATCTCGAAATGTTCTGCGGCGTTTACGGATTTTCCAAGGATAAAAAGAACGGTAAAATCAAGGAGCTTTCGGAATTGCTCGGTCTTTCCCGGGTTCTCGAAAAAAAGGCAGGCAAGCTGTCCGGCGGCTGGCAAAGAAGATTGAGTATTGCCATGGCGCTGATCAGCGAACCGCAGATTCTCTTCCTTGACGAACCAACCCTTGGGCTGGACGTAATCGCCCGAAGCGGACTTTGGGATTTGATCCGATCCTTAAAAGGGAAAATTACCATTCTTTTGACAACCCACTACATGGAAGAGGCAGAGGCACTCTCGGATCGTGTTGCGATTATGAAGGATGGGAAACTGCAAATCTGCGATACTCCGGAAAGAATCAAGGAAATTGCAGGTACGGACAAATTTGAAGATGCCTTTATCCGCATCGTGAAAGGAGCAGGCGAATGAAAATGCTGACCTTTGCAAACCGAAACGCAAAAGAAATCCTTCGGGACCCGTTGACTTTGGCGTTTGGGTTAGGCTTCCCTTTGGTGTTAATTTTACTGTTGAGCGCCATTCAGGCAAACGTACCCGTCTCTTTGTTTGAAATTGAACATCTGACGCCCGGAATTTCGGTCTTCGGACTTTCCTTTATGACGCTTTTTTCCGCAACGCTGATTGCAAAGGACCGGGGAAGCTCGTTTCTTCAAAGACTCTACACGACACCCCTGACACCCCTTGATTTTATTCTCGGCTATACGCTGCCGATTCTTCCCGTTTCCCTGTGCCAGAGTATCGTCTGTTATATCGTGGCGGTTTGTCTCGGTCTTGACGTTACGGGGAACGTATTCCTTGCCATACTGTTTATCATCCCGATCTCCCTTTTGTTCATCGCCCTCGGCTTACTGTTCGGAAGTATTTTGAGCGATAAGCAAGTGGGCGGAATCTGCGGCGCGTTACTTACCAATCTTTCCGCTTGGTTATCGGGCACGTGGTTCGATCTTGAATTGGTGGGCGGCACCTTCAAAAAAATCGCTTACGCTCTCCCCTTCGTCCACGCCGTGGAATTGGAGCGCGCCGTTCTTGCCGGAAGCTTCTCCGAAATCTTCCCCCATCTGTGGTGGGTGCTCGGATATACGGCAGGGGCGCTCGTTTTATCGGTTCTTCTGTTTTTAAGACAGATGAAAAAGCAATAAAAACACTAAATACGGATTTGGAATTGGAAATTATACACAATATCTTGTGTTATTTCACAAAAATATAACAACTTAACGCTTGACAAATAAGGTCGTATATTGTATAATATAAGTACACCTTTTACATGACTGACGGAATGCGAAATAACGCAAGGAAGTGTAAAGGATTGATAAGCCGACCGTCTGGGCAATTCTTTCATGGAAAAGGATTGCCCATTTTTATTTTTTTGCAGGAAGAAAAAGGAGAACCAAATGGAACATAAGAATTGGAACGGATTCAAGCAAGGGGTTTGGCAAAACGAAATCAACGTCCGTGATTTTATTCAGACCAATTACAAGGAATATTACGGCGACGACACGTTCCTTTCCGGTGCCACGGAGCGCACCAAGAATTTAATGAGCAAAATCCAGGCTCTGTTTGCGCTGGAACGGAAAAAGGGCGGTGTTTTGGACGTTGATACGGAAACGGTTTCGTCCTTGACTTCCTATGCTCCCGGATATATTGATAAGGAAAACGAATTGATCGTAGGGATGCAAACCGACGCTCCGTTGAAGCGGGGGGTGAACCCCTTCGGCGGTATGAGAATGTGCAAAGGTGCCTGCGAAGCCTACGGATATAAATTGAGCGAAAAGGTTCAAAGCGAATTCAAATTCCGTACCACCCACAACGACGGCGTATTCCGCGCCTATTCCGACGAAATGCGGAAGGCACGGAAATGCCACGTCATTACGGGGCTTCCCGACGCTTACGGCAGAGGGCGCATTATCGGCGATTACCGCCGTGTGGCGCTGTACGGCGTTGACCGATTGATTGAAGAAAAGCAAAAGGACAAGGAAGAGTTCGGTTCAAGAGATTTCAGCACCAATCAGGTACGTTTGAACGAAGAATTGTATCAGCAAATCTCCTTTTTAGGCAATTTGAAAGAAATGGCAGCCATGCACGGCTACGACATCAGCGGCCCCGCGGCAACCGCGAGAGAAGCCATTCAATGGACTTATTTTGCTTATCTTGCCGCCATTAAAGAACAAAACGGCGCCGCCATGTCCTTGGGACGGGTCAGCACCTTCTTTGATATTTATATCGAACGAGACCTGGAAAACGGAATTCTGACCGAAGAAGCCGCCCAGGAGCTGATCGACGATTTCGTTATGAAGCTGCGGATCGCCCGACATCTCCGCACCCCCGAATATAACGAACTGTTCGGCGGCGATCCCATGTGGATCACCGAAGCGGTCGGCGGTATGGGTGAAGACGGACGGACGTTGGTTTCCAAAAGCAGCTTCCGCATTTTGAATACCCTATATACCTTGGGCTCTTCTCCCGAACCCAATTTGACTATTCTTTGGTCTCAAAGCCTGCCCCAGGGATTTAAGAAATTCTGCGCAAAGGTTTCTGCGGACACCGACTCGATTCAGTACGAAAACGACGATCTGATGCGTCCCCGCTACGGCGACGATTACGCCATCGCCTGCTGCGTATCCGCCATGAAGGTGGGCAAGCAGATGCAGTTCTTCGGGGCGCGGTGCAATCTTGCAAAATTGCTCCTGATTGCCCTGAACGGCGGTTACGACTGCGAAAGCAAAATGGCGATCGGTCCTCAAATGTCGGTTCTTGACGGAGAAAAGCTGGATTACGATCAGGTACTGCAGCGGTTTGACATTTACATTCAATGGTTGTCCCGTCTTTACGTCAACACCATGAACGTCATCCACTATATGCACGATAAATACGCCTACGAAAAGATTCAAATGGCGTTGCACGATACGGAAGTGGAACGGCTGATGGCGTTCGGCATCGCCGGGCTTTCGGTCGTTGCAGACTCGTTGAGCGCCATCAAGTACGCCAACGTAACGCCCGTCAAAGACGAGACCGGTCATATCGAAGCCTTTATTACCACCGGAGATTTCCCGAAATACGGCAACGACGACGATCGGGTGGATCTGATTGCAAAGGATTTGGCGCATAAGGTAATTACGGAGCTGCGCAAAACCCCCACCTACCGCGAAGCCGTTCACACCCTGTCGGTTCTTACCATCACGTCTAACGTCATGTACGGAAAAAATACCGGCGCAACCCCCGACGGACGTGCCGCAGGTGCCGCCTTTGCCCCCGGGGCAAACCCCATGCACAATCGGGAGGAAAACGGAGCTTTGGCATCCCTGAACTCGGTCGCCAAAATCAGCTACGACGATTGCCGGGACGGAATTTCCAACACCTTCTCCATCACGCCCGAAGCGTTGGGCAGAACCGAAGAAGATCGGATCGACAACCTCGTTTCCATCCTGGACGGCTATTTTTCCAAAAACGCGCACCACATCAACGTCAACGTGTTGAACCGCGAAACGCTGATGAAGGCATACGAAAATCCCGAAGATTATCCGAATCTTACCATCCGCGTTTCCGGATATGCGGTAAACTTCAACAAGCTTTCGAAAGAACAGCAGCGTGAAGTAATCAGCCGCACCTTCCACGAGGCACTGTAACCGTGACCGGTAAAGTTCATTCCATCCAATCCCTCGGTACGTTAGACGGACCGGGGGTTCGGTTTGTGGTTTTTTTGCAGGGTTGCAATCTTCGTTGCGGATGCTGTCACAATCCCGACACCTGGGATTGCAACGGCGGAAGAGAAGCTTCGGTTTCTGAAATTATTGAAAAAGTGCGAAGGTACAAGGGGTACTTCGGAAAAGACGGAGGAATCACCCTTTCCGGCGGCGAGCCTCTGTTGCAGGCAGGGTTTGCGGAACGAATATTTTCCGAATGTAAAAAAATCGGAATTCACACCTGCCTTGATACCTCCGGCAGTATTTTGAACGACGACGTTTTAAAACTGTTCGACGTAACCGACCGCGTTCTGCTTGACGTCAAATATCCCACCGACGAGCAATACCGCAGGTACGTGGGGTGCGGAATCAAGACGCCGTTGGACTTTTTAGCGGTTTTGAATCAAAAAAACATCCCCACGACCCTTCGGCAGGTAACGATCCCCACGTTGAACGATTCCGACGAATCGATAGAATTCCTCAACGGTCTGGCAGAGAAATACCCTTGCGTGGATAAGATCGAATTACTGCCCTTTAAAAAGATCTGCACGGTGAAATATGAGCAGATGGGTCTCCCCTTTCGGTTCAAATCCTTCGACACGCCCTCGTCGGATTTGATGAAAAATCTTACGTCAAAAATAAGATATTAACCCTAACCCGATTTAATTTTATATTATCCTTTCCCTTGGGAAATACTATAAAAAAACGTCAGAAACGGAGCAACAAATGACCCAAGACGAACGATATCGGATGATGACCGAATCAAATCTGCACAGTTTGATTCCCAAAATGGCAATTCCCACCATAATCAGCATGTTGGTTACCTCGGTATATAATTTGGCGGACACCTATTTCGTCAGCCAAATCTCCACGGAGGCTTCGGCGGCGGTGGGGGTTATCTTCTCGTTAATGTCGTTGATTCAAGCGTTGGGATTTACCATCGGCATCGGTTCTTCCACCTACGTTTCCCGTCTTTTAGGACAGAAAAATCGGGAAGAAGCGGAACGAACGGTTTCCACGGCGTTTTTTACTGCCCTTGCCGTCGGCACGGTATTTGCGGCGATCGGGCTGACCTTTCGGGAAGGAATCGTCCACGCCTTAGGAGCAATTCCCGAGGTTCACGATCTTGCGGTGGATTACGCCACCTATATCTTCATGGGCGCACCCTTTATGATGGGGTTGTACGTGCTAAACAACCAAATGCGCGCCCAGGGAAGCGCGGTTCTGTCCATGATCGGCGTTCTGTCCGGATGTATTTTAAATATCGGGCTGGATCCCCTATTCATTTTCGTCTTTGATTGGGGAATTGCCGGGGCGGCGATCGCAACGGTGTTGAGTCAAATTATCTCCTTTACGATTCTTATTATTTTAAATAACCGAGTTAAAAATATAATTTCGGTGCGATTAAAAACCTTGAAGCCTTCTTGGAAAATCTACAAAGAAATCGTCCACGGCGGATTTCCCTCCCTGTGTCGGCAAGGGTTGGCAAGTCTTTCCGGCGTTGCGTTGAACTTTGCCGCAGGACCTTTCGGCGCGGCGGCGTTGTCCGCGTTGTCCATCGTCAACCGATTCATGATGTTTTTATATTCGGCGCTGATCGGCTACGGACAAGGCTTTCAGCCGGTCTGCGGATTTAATTTCGGCGCAAAACGCTACGATCGGGTTTATGACGCCTATAAATTCAGCCTGAAGGTCGGCGTTATTCTGATTTCCATCATCGGAATCGCAGCCTATTTAATTGCGCCCCAGGTAATGACCTGGTTCCGAGCAGACGACCAAGAGGTTATCCGGATCGGAATTCAGGCGTTACGCGCCCAATGCTTTACACTGCCGTTGCAGGCGTATTTGATGCTTTCGCAATTTTTGTGCCAATCCATCGGGTATGGCTTCCGCGCAGCGTTGATCGCCATGGGACGGCAGGGGTTGTTCCTAATCCCCGCATACTTGATTTTGCCGAAATTCCTGCAGGTTACCGGCTTGGTCATCGCCCAACCTTGCTCCGACGTGATCACCATGCTTATGGCAATTCTTATTATGTCAGCAGTAATACGAAAACTCAAAAAACTGACCGCAGAAAACCCCATTTTACAAACGGCATAAAGAAAACCCGTAGTTTTTGATGAAACTACGGGGATATTTTTGAGACCACCGGCGAGGCGGTGCAGATCAATAAGAAAACCCCCATCGCCAAAATTGAAAACGGTACGGTGTATCTGAATACGGATCACGGCGTTTTGGAAACGTCGGACGTGCAGTTTGCCAACAAAGACGAGTTGTACTTATACGAGGCAATTTCTTCTCTTGTTGCCGGAACGGCGGAAGTTATCGTGACTGGGTACGACGGAAGTATGCCGGGGGAAGATTATGTCCACGGCATGATGGAAGGGGTTCTTCTTTACGGAAAGCACGGTTTTCAGACGGTGGGGAAAGACATTAGCGCCGACAGTTATTTTGCCAGATTGTCCGAGGTGGACCAACAGACCGCCCTGAAGCTCGGGCAAGGACTTCGGGAACTGGATACCAATCGGAAGGTTGAGATGGTGAAGGCTGCCATTGAACGTGTCAAGATGCAAACGGACACCGAGGTGCAAAAAAACACCGCCGAAGATAGCGGTGTTGAGAAGCGTTCTTTTTCTTCTAAATTTGAACAAAAAGCCTACGATGGTTTTGGAATTACAAAGCCGAGAGATTCTGTTCACGTACAAAAACAGGTGCTGAAAACTCTTGTCGAAGAGGGATTTTTCAAAGATGCTGAACAACGAAGAACCGTTGTAGTTAATCAAGATTCCGGTATGGAAATTGAAATCAACCGTTCCGGAATTGAGGAAACGTTTAACTATAAAAACTATGGATCAAGAGGGAAGTTCGTTCGGGTTGCAAAACTTGAAACTATTCGTCATATCGAAGAGATCATTAAAAAGGGAAAACTTGTAGCAGATAATGTTCTTAACAAGCATAACCCGGAAGATTCAAATAAGAGTTTTGCTTATATCGACTGTGAGGGTATGATGGAGGGAATCCAGGTTCTTTTTCGGATTGGAATAAAGAGGTCTCAACAGAAAAATAAGTTTTGGGTACATAGTGTTTATGTATCAAAAAACACCGACGGTTCTGGTGAGAATTCCGAAAACGGCCTTACTTCACCCTATATTCCAGTCGGTGCTGATAACAGTATAGCACAAAATTCGGAAATTGTCAAGGGTAAAGTTTTCTATGACGAGCGGATCAACCTGGACGATCTGACGGAGAAGCAGCGGGACGAGATTGCATTTGCGGGTACCGTGATTGCCGCCATCGGGAACACGGTGCATTTCTACAATTCTCAATACGCTCCCAAGGATTCGAGAGAAGCAAGAACCAACGGTTGGTACGATCCGAAAGACGGAAGTATTCACTTGGATGTTGCGAAGATCGAGAATGGGGAAGAATCTGTTCTGTTCACTCTTTCTCACGAACTTGTGCACTTCATCGAGGACTGGTCTCCGGCAAAATACCAGACGTTTGCGAATTTCTTGCTGAAGAATTACGCCGAACACGATGTTCCTACGGATCAACTGGTTCACGAGAAAATGGCGGAACTGAAAAGCACGGACTACGACTACGCCATGAGCGAGTTGGTCGCCGACGCCTGCGAACGTATGTTGTTGGATAGCAACGCTGCCCAAAAGTTGGCAGAACTGAATAAGACCGATAAGGGGTTGGCGCAGAAGATCAAGGATTTCTTTGCCAACGTTCTGAAGCGGATCCGAAATGCCTACGCCAATTACAAGGGCAGAACCGAAGCACAGTATCTACAGAAGATGGACGACGTTCTTTCCGAGTTCCACGAGATGTTCGCCGAGGCGCTTACCGACGCCGCCCGGAATTATCAGGATGCAGATGGGAAGCTGGAAGGTGTTGGTGTGAAGGAGAAAAATCAGCTAAAAAAATCATTCGCGAATGATGTAGATCTTTGGTTACAAGGACAGTACAAGAAATCATACTTTGATTTAGGTACTACACCTGCTGTTTTCGTGAAGCATGGGGCAAGAAACCTCCCTGTAATTATGACAGAGGAAGTTCTTTCCAAGGTTACAGGCGGAAAACACGCAATTTCTCTCGACGAAATAAAAAGACTTCCCGAACAGTTGAACGATCCTGTTTTACTGTTCAAAGGAAGCAGACCTGCAAGTTTTGTAGTATTGACGGAACTGAAGGACAAATCCGGGATAGATATAATCTGCGCCGTCCATTTGGAACGGATGCAAGACCGTCTTAAGGTAAATCGAATTGCCAGCCTCTACGGAAAAGGGAATATAGTGGATTATGTATCCAGAAACATTTCCGAAGGGAATTTGCTCGATGCAAGCAAAACAAAAGCACCCACGTGGCTTTCGAGCAGAGGGCTCCAATTGCCCAAGCTGGTTCAAGACATCGTGGATGCTAATAACAGTATACCACAAAAAAATGGATCTGTCAAGACTATTATAGGCGAAAATGCAAAAAAAGATTCCAAGAAAGAACAACAAAAACAAACCTCGAATCGTGCGATCCTTGCGGATCTGCTGGAATCTTCTATTGATACGTCGACACCGGAAGGGATCCGGCAGGCGGGTCTGCTGGACGGATACCGTGCCAATATTGGAGAAATCGAAGAATTGGAAGATCGTATTCGAGATGCTTCGGCGGAAATCAAATCCATAGCGTTTTCCACCGGGAAGCGTGATATGGAACGGTATAATCGTTTGATTGAAGACCGAAACCGAGATCAGATCCGATTGAACCGGCTGGAGCGAGAAGTTCTTAAACTTGAGGCATTGACTCCTTTGAAATCTCTTTTGGATCGACAGAAGGCAGACCTTCAGAAGCGATACGAAAAGAAGGGGCGGGAAATGACCCGAAACGCTGTCAAGACCCGCGTAGAGCAGATTAAACAGAGAGATGCGAAAAAACTACCCGGGATTTGGTTTTCTCGGGTAGTTTTCTTTTTATTTTCCTTTTTTATATTGAGGTAATATGATTTCAAACACGGCGCCGGTGGTGTCGGTTTTTTCCGATCGGTTATAGGCGCGGGCGACGCCGTCGTGGGCAACGATGATGGCGTTGACGATAGAAAGCCCCAATCCGTATTTCCCCTGCCGTCCCTTGAAGAAGCGGTCGAAAATATGGTCGATCTCGTCGGGGGAAATCCCCGGTCCGTCGTCCCCGACGGTAATAACCACGTTGCCCTCCCGCAGAAATGCTGAGACTTCAATTTCCGATTTTGCAAAGCGGAACGCATTGGACAAAAGGTTGGTAATGGCAGTAACCATGGCCTCCGAATCGACGTTGACGGTCACGTCGGCAATTTTGCCGTAGGTCAATTTAACGCCGTCCAACCCGGTAAAGCCGGAAACCCGAGACGCCGCCTCATCCAGGAGGTCGGAAACCGCAACGGGGGATTTTACGATGACCTCGTCTGCCGTCTCGATCTTGGAAAGGTAGATCAGTTCTCCGGTCAGCTTTTCAAGACGGGAAACCTGCTCCAGGACCTGGTCGCTAACCTCCTCCGTATCGGTAAAAACGCCGTCCTTTAATCCCTCGACGTAGCCGCGGATGGACATCAAGGGCGTGCGCAATTCGTGGGAAGCGTTCTGCAAAAATTTCTTTTGCCGCGCGTCGTATTCGCTGAGGGAACGCGCCATTCGGTCGATGGAATGGGCGAGATCCCCCACCTCGTCGTGGGTTTCGATCACCGGAACCTCCGCGTCAAACTGACGGTTGGCGACCAGGTCTGCCCGCACCTTTAGGCGGCGCAGATTTTTCGTAAGCCCGGTGCTGAACAGAAGGGACACGGCAATCGCCAAAATCGAAGCGACGACGAGAGAAAAGAAATACAACGTCAACAGAGAATTCTGAATTCGGTACGAGGTAGGCGCGGTAAACAGGATCACGTACCCCAAAACCTTTTGGGTGGTTGCGTTATAAACCTGCTGAATGGCAACGGCATAGGTGGTATCTCCGTATCGGATCACGCGAGAGCCGAGGGAATTTTGATACCGGGACAAATACTCCACGAACCGTTCCGGCGTGGTGCTTAAATGGTCAACGTTCATGCCGGTATTTTCGATATATTTAAAATGAGCGTCCGCAAGAACCAGCGAGGTGGTAGAATCAATATTCCGACGGAAAATTACCTGCAAATCGGTAATTTCCGTATCTGCCGTCCAATCTGGAATTTGGGAAGCGTCTTCCGCGAAGGCGGCACCGTTTTCCGAAAGAGTGTGGCGCGCCTGCAAAATCATATAAGTATTTGCAAAAATATAGACGAAACCCACGGAGATGATACCGATAATGGAAATCAGCGTAATATACGACAGAATCAGCTTAAAGTGCAGACTGTGCCGCACGTCCTTCTTCCCCATAAATTACTCCGCCGCGTCGGTTACTTTATAACCGTAGCCCCAAACGGTATCAATCTGGAACGCCGTCTGGGCGGCATCCAATTTTTTACGGATCCGCTTCACCAAATCGTCCACGGCGCGGGTGTCCCCGATGTACTGATAATCCCAAATGCTGGTCAGCAGTTGATTGCGGGTAAAGACCCGATTTTTATTCGTAATCATGTACAGGAGGAAATCGTACTCCATCGCGGTAAAGGAAAGATCGGTTTCCTTTTCTTCCTCCACCTTGACGATCCGACGTTGGGTCGGGTAGATTTTAAGATCGCGGCAGCAGGGCGTGGCGGCGGATTTTTCATCCTTCATGCCGTCAACACGGCGGAATACCGCCTTGACGCGAGCGACCAACTCCCGAGGAGAAAAGGGCTTCATCATGTAATGATCGGCGCCCATTTCGATCCCCAAAATGCGATCCAGCTCTTCATCCCGCGCGGAAACGATGATGATGGGGGTGTTATCGATTTTGCGGATTTCGTTGCACAATTCAAAGCCGGACATCCCGGGCATCATAATATCCACGATCAGCATGTCGGGCTTGTAGCGGGAAAAGGCTTCCAACGCAGGCTCGGCAGAATCAAATTCCATTACGGAAAAAGATTCCTTCTCCAAATAGGAACGGATAATCTCCCGAATATTTTTTTCATCGTCAATGACAAAAATCAATTTCGCCATATTAAACCTTCTTTCCCGTCAAAGACGGCGTTATAATCTTCTGACTCTATTATAAGATAATTTATCATACATCCTATTAAATTTTTGTGTCTTTTTTTTGTATTTATAATTTTCCCCCAAAAAGGGAGGAAGGGAGAGAGTTCAAAAGCAAGAAAGAACTCTCTCCCCAAGGCATGGAAAAACTGTGTATAAAGAAAGGAATGGAATAAGTGAGGTTGGCGGCAGGTCTCTCCTACCGATGATTCTATTATACAGTACAAATACCGAAAAAGTGAGAGGAAAGTGTGGCAGGTTTTCGGAAAATGCAGGACGAAAAAAAGACCGAACCACTACGATTCGGTCTTTCATGGGTGCTAATAATTATTCGCCGTCGGCGACAGGCTCTTCGTCGTCGCAACATCCGCAGGATTCAACGACCTCAAAATAGCCGCATTCCTCGTCGTCACAACAATCGCAATCTTCACAATCACAACAATCGTTGCAACCGATCAGCAAACGAAGCTTATCGCGGAAGATGTAGCAAAGCAGGGCTACAACACCGATAAACGCGATCACTCCAAGGATTACGCCAAGAATAGTTCCGGTCTTTTTACTCATAAAACAACACGCCTTTCTTATGATTGTTTGTCGTTACATCTTAATTATAGCTTATAATCGGCAATTTGTCAACAGTTTTCCCTGTTTCTTCATAATTTATTCCGCTTTCTGCCTCTTGCGGGGCGTTATCAATCCCCGGAGCAAAACCGAAAAACATTGAAGTTTGTGCATTTTGCACAATACAGACTGTGCCATGTTGTATATATTCGACAAATTTTGCCTCTTGATTTTTTCCAAAAATATGGTATAATATATGTGTGATCAGGAACAAGCTTTCCTCTTCACTTTTTAAGGCTTATTCGTTCCATAACATATACCCCCTCTTTTTTTTGACCGAGAGTTTTTCGAAACTCCCGGTTTTTTTTGCCCAAAAATCAGAGAGGGGATTTTTTATTGCCCTGAAATCGTAACGCCTTTTATCTTCACCCAAGGAAGACAACAGGTGCCGTCGTTGATCCGTTCCTTCGACAAGGCAACGATATCCGTAAGCATTTTTGCCAGATTCCCGGAGATCATCACCTCGTTAACCGCATCGCAAACCGTTCCATCAATGATTTCAAAGCTGTTTTTTGCAACGCCGGACAAAGTTCCGTCGGAGGTGGGATCCCCACCGGAAAACCGCCCCACGATTAAACCGTGTTTTACGGTCGAAAGCATCTCTTCCAGAGAGACGTCTCCCCCATCCACGAAATAACATCCGCCGCCGGACGGACTGCGTTTTTGCCCGGTTTTCTTTGCCGCATAGCGTCCCAGGACGAAATTCTGCAGAACGCCGTCTTTGATGATATCCATATTCTCCGCAACGTAGCCTTCGGTGGTAAAATAGCCGCCGGGCAGCTCCTCGGATCGGGGACGGGAGGACCAAGAAAAGCAGGGTGCGGCGACGGTCTGCCCCAACCGATCCTTCCAAATGCTGGTTCCGTCAATCAACACGCTGTCCGACAGAAAATTACCTTCCACCGAGCCCAAAAGACTTCCAAAGCAGGATGGTGTAAAAATCACGTCTCCCACGAATTTCCCGGACAGGGAAACGGGTTTTATTTGCTTCAAACTGTCTTCAATAATTTGACGCCCTCCGGCAAGATCCATAACCGGCGTATCGGGAGAAGAAAACACCGAACCGAAATAGTTAAAGGAGGACGTATTTTCTCCCTCGCGGCACATGAACATCGGGGAAAAGCTATAAGCCCCCTGTCGGGTGGAAAGACAAATTCCGTTGGTGGCGCAGTAAACGCTTTCGCTGAGGGTATGGTCGAGGGAAGCGCTATCCACGGAAACGGCGGGATATTTCTCTTTTAATTCATTAAAAAATTCGGTGATTCGAAAGAGCATTTGCTCATAATCGGGAGTCATCGGACCTTTTTCAAAGGATTGAACGACAATCTCTTCCGGGAGTCCTTCTGCCGTATCTTCCCGGGAAATTTCCGCCGCCCGAACCGCTTCTTCTGCCGCACGGCGGAGATCGTCTTCCTCAAAAGAATTGACGGCAGACACGCCCTTGCGAGTGCCGACAAGGGCTTTCATGGAAACCGATACGTTTCGGACGGTGCGCAACAGACCGAGCTTTCCTGATTCGTAATAAAATTCGGTCTTCGTTCCTTCCGAGGCAACGCAAACGCCCTCGGTCGCCCCTGCGTCCGTAAGATATTCGAGACACTTTCTTGCGATGGCTTCTTTCCGATTCATCTCAATTTCCTCCTACGTTGATTTCACATTTGACGTGAGGTCCGCCCATTCCCACGGGGAAGGGCTGCTTCTTTCCGCACATCCCGGAATTGAGCCATACCATTTCATCGGAAATCATATCCACGGTCTTTAATACGTCAAAGGCGACGCCGGATACGGTCGTATCCCGAAGAGCGCGCCCCGTGACTCCGTTTTTGATCTCATATCCCATAGAAATACCGAACATAAACTCTCCGGTGGAATCCGCCTGTCCGTTTCCGGTGGCAGTAAAATAATAACCGTCCTCAATGGAAGAGATCATTTCCTGCAGCGTATTGTTTCCCGGCAAAATTGCGGTATTTCTCATTCGGATCAAAGGTTCGTCCGCAAAGGAAAACGCCAGGGCGTTACCGGTACGCTCGTCGCCGTAGCGGGCAGCGGAGGAACGGTTGTGCATCCAACCGGTCAAAATTCCGTGATCGATCAGAACCGCGTCCTTCGCAACGACGCCTTCATCGTCAATATAGATCGGAGTGGGCAACGCTTTCCCGTGATAGGTATTTGCAAAGTCGGTCAGGGTAACGATGGAAGAAGCCACCTGCTTTCCGCGGTACGGACCTGCAACGGAACCGCTGATTACGAAATCCGCCTCTGCCGTGTGTCCGACCGCCTCATGCGCCAGCATCCCCGACAATTCGGGAGCAATAATGCAGGTTTTACGCCCGGCGTCAGCAAAAATACCCTCCCGCTTCCGCATCAATTCCTCGATCACGCGGTCAAGGGCGTCAAAGCACTTGGATGGATCGGAAAAATTATCGAAAAACAACCCCGAACCACCGAAGACCTCGTACCGTTCCACGGGAGATCCGTCGTTGGCAATGGCAGTCAACGCGACGGCAATATTGCTTCTGGGCATAAAGGAATAGGAATATACGCCGTCTCCGGTTTTCAATTCCTTTTCCAGGGAAAGGCAAGAACAGTTTACCCGACGGGAGACTACGTCGGGGAATTTCTTCAAATAGTCGTCAATTTGAGCAAGAAAATCCAAAATTTCCTTTTGAGCAACGGTATCGGCGCGCCAAGGATCCTGATGGGAGGCAATCACGCGGGGCGGAAGATCTCCGCCGGCAGAAGGAAGGCGATCGGCAAGAAATTTTGCATTTTCCGAAGCCTGCTTCAAAATCCGTTCCGCGGCGGCAACGTCGGTTTCGGGAGAAGATGCAAATCCGCACCGCCCGGCACGAAACACGCGGGCGTTAATTCCGCTTTGCTCTGCGTTGGAATTTGCAATCACGTCGCCGTTCAACAGAGAAACGCGCCGGGAACGGTTACATTGACGGCGCAGCTCCGTGTCGGCGGAAAATCCGTGGAAGGATTCAAGAGAACCAATAAACATACGTTACCTCACTTCGTTCGTTTCCCTTTCAACCAGGGAGAAATCCGTTTATAAATCAGCATTGTAATTAAGGTAGCAACGACACCCTTAACCAAGGTTAAAGGCAAATTGAAAATTAAAAGAGATTCCCATAGAGTGTCTGCCGAGGGGAGAATTACGGAATACATTCCAACAATCCCCGCCATGGGAATTCCGAGGGCTGCGGAAAAAAGCGGATAACCGATAAAATAATTGTAAATCACGCTGATAAAGCCGGAGGACAGCGTACCTGCAATCGAGCCGAGGAAGGCTGTCTTCCGCGTTTTATTCCAATGATAAATAAGACCCGCCGGAACGACGAAGAGCGCCGCAATCACGAAATTATTCAACTCACCTACCCCTGCAGTGGTCGTGGTAAATAGATGAAGCAGGTTTTTCAACAAACAGACCAACGCTCCGTGCCAGGGAGAGACGGCAAAGGAAACGATCAGCGCCGGGAAATCCGAAAAATCGAATTTCAAAAACGCCGGAAGAATCGGCAGCCCAATCTGTATGTACATCAAAACCGCGGAAATTGCGGCAAAAATGGCAGTAACAACCAAATTCCGAACAGAATTGCTTTTTTTCATATCATACCTCCGATTTAGTTTTCCCAAAGAAACACAGATATATCCCTTATTATACTACATTTTGCATGGAAATGTCAAGGGGAAAAGCGTAATTTTATCAAACGGAAGAATATCCGCATAAATAACGCAGACTGACACAAAAAAATCAAAAAAAACTATTGACAAAAGGCTCATTTAGGTATATAATATAGGGTGTGTTTTTTGAGACCGGCATTTAATTGACCGGAAACAATCATACGTGTATCACTTTACTCTATTTTCGATACAGAAGGATGGGAAAAAATTTTATGGAAAACAAAGAACGCAGAGTCGGAACCGTATCAAGAGGTATCCGTTGCCCCATTATCCGTGAAGGAGACGATCTGGCGGCAATCGTTACCGACAGTGTCCTGGAAGCGGCTGAAATCGAAGGATTCCCCATTAACGATAGAGACGTTATCTCGATTACGGAATCCATCGTTGCTCGCGCACAGGGAAATTACGCAAGCGTTGACGACATCGCCGCTGACGTTAAGGCAAAATTAGGCGGAGAAACGATTGGCGTTATTTTCCCCATTCTGTCCAGAAACCGCTTTGCAATCTGCCTTCGCGGTATTGCCAAGGGCGCTAAAAAGATCGTATTGATGCTCAGCTATCCTTCCGACGAGGTTGGAAACCAGCTCGTCAGCCTGGACAAGATCGACGAAGCCGGCGTAAACCCCTACAGCGACGTTTTGACCGAAGAAAAATACCGGGAACTGTTCGGCGAAAACAAGCATGAATTTACCGGAATTGACTACGTTCAATATTACGGAGATCTGATCCGCGAAATGGGTGCAGAAGCAGAAATTATTTTTGCCAATCAGGCAAAGACCATTCTGAACTACACCGATTGCGTTTTGAACTGCGATATTCACACCCGCGCCCGCACGAAACGAATTCTTCTCGCCAACGGCGCAAAGGTCGTTTGCGGCTTGGACGATATTTTAACTGCCCCCGTCAACGGTAGCGGTTGTAATGAAAAATACGGTCTTTTGGGCTCCAACAAATCCACGGAGGACAAAATCAAGCTGTTCCCCAGAGAATGTAAGGATTTGGTTTTGGATATTCAATCCCGCGTCCTGAAGGCGACCGGCAAGCACGTTGAGGTTATGGTCTATGGGGACGGTGCATTCAAGGATCCTCAAGGAAAAATCTGGGAATTGGCAGATCCCGTCGTCTCCCCCGCTTTTACCGACGGTCTGATCGGAACGCCGAACGAGCTGAAGCTGAAATATCTTGCGGATAACGACTATAAGGACTTGTCCGGAGAAGCTTTGAAAAAAGCAATTTCCGAAAGCATCAAGGCGAAAGACGGAAGCAGCCTGGTCGGAAACATGGCGGCGCAAGGGACAACCCCCCGACAGCTGACCGATTTGATCGGTTCGCTGTGCGACCTGACCAGCGGCTCCGGAGACAAAGGAACACCCGTGGTTTTGGTTCAAGGTTATTTCGATAATTATACGAATTGACATAGATAACGGAGGAAAAACAGTATGGATACCAACAAGCGCCCTGATTCCATGGCTCGCATTACAACCCGTGAGCTTGCCGACGCATTTATTGCAGAGCAGGTAAAAGAAATTCAAGCCCAAGTCGGCGACAAGAAGGTTTTGCTCGCCCTCTCCGGCGGCGTAGATTCTTCCGTTGTTGCAGCGCTTTTGATCAAAGCCATCGGAAAGCAGTTGATCTGCGTTCACGTCAACCACGGTCTGATGCGGAAGGACGAATCCGAAAACGTAATTAAGCACTTCCAGGATGGTCTTAATGCAAACCTGATCTACGTCGATGCCACCGATCGGTTTTTGAATCTGCTGGCAAACGTTTCCGATCCCGAACGCAAACGCAAAATAATCGGGAAAGAATTTATTGAAGTATTTGCGGATGAAGCCCGCAAATTGGAAGGGGTTTCCTATTTAGCCCAAGGAACGATTTATCCCGATATTTTAGAATCCATCAAGCAGGCAGAAGGGAAAAAGGCAGTAAAATCCCACCACAACGTTGGTGGTCTCCCCGAGGATCTGCAATTTGAATTGGTTGAACCGATCAAACTGCTCTTCAAAGACGAGGTTCGCGTTGTCGGGGAAGCGCTGGGTCTCCCCCACGCCATGGTTTACCGTCAACCCTTCCCCGGTCCCGGTCTCGGTGTCCGTTGCCTGGGTGCCATTACCAGAGACCGTCTCCACGCCCTGCGTGAAGCTGACGCCATTCTCCGGGAGGAATTTGACCTTTGCGGATTGAATGAAAAGGTATGGCAGTATTTCATCGTCGTTCCCGATGTGAAGAGTGTCGGCGTCCGTGACGAAAGCCGTTACGAAGGCTGGCCCGCAATCATCCGTGCGGTTAACACCAAAGACGCAATGTCCGCCACCATCGAAGAAATCCCCTACGAAATTCTTCACAAAATCACAAACCGCATCACCCACGAAGTCGATGGCATCAACCGCGTCCTGTTCGACCTCACACCCAAGCCCGTCGGAACCATTGAGTGGGAGTGACCCAAAGTGGCTGTTGAGTAGTCGAAAAAACCTTGATATTACAAGGGTTTTTGGCTCTCGCAATTTGAAAAAATCAGCGAACATCGCTCGTTGATACCAACTTGATACCACCACTATCCGGGGATAGAATAATACCAAAGTCTCTCAAAGCTCGCAAATTCGTTTTTTTCAAGACGAATTTGCGGGCTTTTTTTACTGTAATTCT
>JAGAPC010000043.1 GCA_017623475.1 Clostridia bacterium
AAATCCGAAGGTCAAAAATATTCTGAAATGTGATAAAACCCTTATTTTAAGCTATTTTCCTTAAAAATAGGGTGACATCTATTACGGTAGCACGCTCCAAAAAAATTCCTTACACCAACGGTGTGAGGAATTTTTTGTTATGGACAGAATCTAATTTTCGGGCTATGAGACCGACGAGCGTTGCTCGTGGGGCGAAACAACCAAGCGCCGCCGGGGGCGGATGAAGCGCCGTGGGTTTTGGCGCAGCGGTCTAAATTTTCAAGGAGGCTCCGCCCTCCGCAGAAAATTTAGGGCACCGCAAGAGGGCGAACAAATGCGGAGCATTTGTGAGAAAAACCCGAAGGTCGCGGGTGACGCTTCGCTATTCCGTCGCTACGCTCCTTACAAATCCCGTCTCCGCAACCAAAAAAATTCCTTACACCAACGGTGTGAGGAATTTTTTGTTATGGACAGAATCTAATTTTCGGTTATGAGACCGACGAGCGTAGCTCGACGGGCAAAACCCACAAGCGCCGCCGGGGGCGGATGAAGCGCCGTGGGTTTTGGCGCAGCGGTCTAAAAAATCAAGCACCAACGGATGCGCCGATTTTTTAGGGCACCGCAAGAGGGCGAACAAATGCGGAGCATTTGTGAGAAAATTCCGACCGCGTCCGGGGGACGAGGGAGGGAGGATTTCTTGGCGCAGCGGTCTAAAAAATCAAGCACCAACGGATGCGCCGATTTTTTAGGGCACCGCAAGAGGGCAAACAAATGCTAAGCATTTGTGAGAAAAACCCGAAGGTCGTGGGTGACGCTTCGCTATTCCGTCGCTACGCTCCTTACAAATCCCGCCTCCGCAACCAACATTGCGAACCGATTTAGATATCGGCGCAGAAAAGTCCGAAACCATAGCGGTTTCGGGGGTTCGTTTTGCCTTTTCCCAAAGTAAAATTCACAAGATATCATTTCCCCAAAACGACCTTTGGGGAGGATTTGAACTAAATACATAGGTTTTTTGGGGCAGATTTTGCGATTGTTTTCGCGGAGTCTGCCCTTTTTTCGTTTCTCTAATTGTTAAAAGTTTATGTCTTTTCTACTTCATATTAATTGTTCACTCATCAGAAGGTGGTATTTTTCTTAACGAAAAGCGACACTTTTCGTAATCCCATTGTATTTACTGCAAAATTATGTTATAATATTTATATAGTAAAATATTGGTTGACTACCGTCTTTTCATAAGGAGTGTTAGTATGAAAAATAACATCATAGGGTCATTTATTGAAAACACAAAAAATACTCAATTAGGGATGCGATGGCTACGCTTTCATACACTTTGTCGCCTACCAGTTATTGGTATTCTATATACTGCAGCAGCGATTGCTCCTTTCTTTAATCAGCAAGAAATATCGCTTATCACCATGCTGTGCTTTGCACTAAATGGTATTCTCTGCTTGGTTGCGTTATTTCCTACATTGCGTTTACGTCCTTCTGCATATCCTTTAAGCATTGCTGTTTCTATCGGAATGGCGATCTATGGGTTTGTGTCATTAAGCATACCGTTAGTGGCTCTTGAAATGATTGAAATTTACTATTTTGTAAAGCGAAAGAATGTGTTTTGTTCTAAAAAATAGAGATTACCCAAGGCTTGCTTGTGCTGGATGGTATTGAACAAACAATAATGGTAGTGCAGTAGTGATCAAGCACTAAGAAATGAGGTGTAGCAATGGGATTATTTGGACCAAAACCGCTATATAAGTACAAGCCGCTAGAGAAGTATAAAGTTGACATCGAAAAGGAAAATGATGAATTTCAGCGTACGGATAAATACCACCGGCTAGCAAAATACAAACTGGTTGGTGAAACAGAAAAATACCGCATTTACTATTTCAAAGGAGATAATACATCGTCCACATATTTGCTGCGCCAAGATAAGCATAATACGAAAAAAGTTGTATTTTTGGGAAATGCAAAAACAAATATGTGTGTGTTTGCAAATAAAGTCTTTGCAATCGATCGTATTAACTATGCTAGTCGAGCTTATCACCCCTTATATTGCATTGATATTGAAACGTGTAATTGTGGGGAGATGGATGTTTTATCTAATAAGGGTTGCTACATAGCTATGCACTACCATTGTCAGGACTGCGTTGAAAGTATCGAAACAAAAGATAATTCGGTTATAGTGCAGGTAACGCGATATAAAGAGGGAAGCCATTACGAGGAAGAATGCAAGTATCAGATTGTTATAAGAAATGAAAATAATGAGTTTTACTATAAAGTGAATGGTTTGCTGCCAAAAGAGAATGTGCCCGCGCAGGATAAGAGCGCAAAACGACAAGTCAAGGTTGGCGATGTGATTACTGTAAATATATTGGATCCACTAGGCGGACTTTCGGCAGAAGACTTCTTGCTCCATGGCAATGATGGTAGCAATGATGTACGAAAAGAACAGTGGACACTAAAGCAAAATCTTTTTGAATTGTATCAGCGTTTTGCGGATGAAGAAACTGGTGAGCTTTATGTAGTTATATATTATGAAGAGGGCAAGAAAAAACAAATTTGCGTTCCAAGAGAAAAATGGGAAGAAGGCCGCCGCACGGTTTATAATTCATAAAACACAGCACGAGATTTCAAAGCAGATATCTTTTTCGGTGCAACTTGCCAAAAAAAATCCCTTGCACCGATGGTGCGAGGGATTTTTTGTTCTACAAATGGGGCTTGATCTTCCGTTTTTTGATTATGAGACCGACGAGCGTAGCTCGACGGGCAAAACCCACAAGCGCCGCCGGGGGCGGATGAAGCGCCGTGGGTTTTGGCGCAGCGGTCTAAATTTTCAAGGAGGCTCCGCCCTCCGCAGAAAATTTAAAGTGATCGCCGCAAGAAACAATTTCTTCGGAAAAATCAACAGAAAAAGACACAATTATACGCTATAATTAAGAAAACGCCGAGGGGGGATTCGTCTTATGTACAAGTTTGAATTACACGCGCACACCTCCGAGTGCGACCACGTTGCAAAGCTCGGGGGCGCAGAATTGGTTCAAAAGTATCGGGAAGCAGGTTATCATGGGATTGTGATAACCGATCATTATATGTCGTTATTTTTTTCCAGGTGGTTTCCCGATTCTCTGTCCGAGACGGAGCATAAAACGAAGATCGAACGGTATCTTCGCGGATACTACGCCGCGCGGAACGAGGGGGAAAAGCTTGGATTTACCGTTCTTTGCGGGGCAGAATTGCGCTTCGATCACTGTATTAACGATTATCTGATTTACGGATTGGAGGAAGAAGACCTCTACCGTCTCCCCTTTTTAAGCACCTTAAAGGACGTTGCCGCGCTGAACGAGATTTTACCGGAAAACGCCGTCGTCGTACAAGCCCATCCCTTCCGAAACAGCATGGTAGTGAAGGATCCCTCTCCCCTGTTCGGCATTGAGGTTTACAACGGCGGAACGGAGGCGTTTCGAAATAAGATGGCGAAACTTTTTGCCGAGCATTACGGAAAAGCCATGACCTCCGGCTCGGATATTCATAACATCAACGCCCTGGCAAAGGGAGGAATTATCACCGAGCATCGGATTCAGACGGCTGCCGACCTGTCCAAAACCTTGCGCGGCGGGAACTATTCCTTAATTACCACCGACGCGCCGTGACGTGTGAATTTTTAGATTTAAAAATCTCGTTCCGAAGAACGAGATTTTTTTCTTTTATTTTTCCGAAACGCCGACCAAATCGTAAATACTTTGGGCAGTGGCGTCGGGATCGACGGTTTGATAATGCAGATGCAACACGTCGCCCTCGGAGATCTCTCCGCTTCCACGGGCGGCGGCGGGATTGCGGTCGATGGAAAGGACGATGCAGGAGGGCGGCCAAAGAATATCCCGTATCTCCTTGCCCACCACGAAGGAATTGGGCTGTACGGTAAAGTCCCGATCCACCGTTTCCAACGGCTTTTCGCCGTGGGCTTTTTCGATCTTCTTTTCCACCACCGTATCGACAAAGCCCATGATTCCAAACATTTCAATGATTACGTAAGCCAGGGCAACCCCGAAAATCACCGCAAGGATATTGCTCGGTCCGCACAGAACCTCCAAGGCAAAGGCGATCGCCATCAACGGAGTGCGGGACGACGCCGCCAGGAAGGAGCACATCCCAACGATGATTAAAATGGGATAGTATTCTTCGGGGAAGATGCCGAGGAACAAGACGGCTTTCCCGAAAATCGCCCCCAACAACGCGCCGAAGGCGAGGGAGGGAACGAACAATCCGCCGGTAATTCCCACGTGATTTGCCCCGATTAAAAGCGCCGAACGAAGGATCAAAAGAAGGATCAGAATTCCAAAGGATCCCTCTCCGGTCAGCAATTCTTCAATCAGATGATGTCCCGACCCCACCGATTGGGGGAAAATTACCCCGACGACTCCGGTAATCAGGAAGATCAGAAGCACGTTGCAGATCAGGGGGATTTTTTTCAGCTTTTGCAGAAAACTCCCGAACAGGGTGTATCCCTTGGTAAAAAGAACGGCAAACAATCCGCATAAAATTCCCACCGCCACCGGTGCCCAAAGCCGGTGCAACGGCAGAAACGTATCCGTTGCGATGGGAAACATCTCCCAAGAAAATCCCGCAAGGGAGAAGAGGGTTTTGGACGTAACGGAGCTGAACGCCGCCGTCATGGCGGAAACCATCAAAAGCATGGGGGAAAACCGTCCGTGGGCTTCTTCAAAGGCGAATAAGATCCCCGTCAGGGGCGCCCCCGTTGCCGCCGCAAAGCCGGCGCCGGCACCCCCGGTCATAACGTAGCGATCCCACGCAGGATGCCTCCGACCGAGCAGGCGAACCGTTCCCCGCCCAACGGCCGTTCCCATCTGAACGGCAGGTCCTTCCGTCCCCAGGGGGATTCCCATCAAAAAGGTGACCATCGACGAGAAAAATACGCCGACGAGGCTGGACAGCCACCGAAAGGACAAAGCGCCCCGAAGCAATCCGATGGAGGTGGGGATTCCGCCGCCCCGACAATCGGGGATCACCTTCAAAAACAACCAGGAAACCGTCCCCAGCGCCAACGTTCCCAGCAAAAGCAGCGGAAGCGCCTTCGGATTTTCCCGAAAAAAATCATAGGCGGAGGAAGACCACCTGGAAAGGGCTGTCGCCCCCATGCGGAACAAAAAGATCAGCCCGCCGGTCAAAATTCCGGTCACCGCCGAAAACAACACGCAGGGGAACAGTATATTTTTTAGATAAGTAACTCGGTTTCGTTTCATGACCTACTCCAAAAAATAAATTTCTGCTCTTATTATAACACAATTCTCCTTGATTTGCAAGTGCCTCTTATTTTATTTGTTCCCGAAGAACCGCATTTCCCAAAAGACGAAAGAAATCTGAAAAAAGCGGGATATACCTCTCCATTTCCGAGATTTTCTCCACAGAAAGGATCTGAATAACACAAGGCTTTTCAAAATGATTTTCCGTAAAACTTAAATTTCCGGAAATAATTTCAATAAGCTGTTCCAAAACGAGACGGTTGCAATCCATGGAATCCCGAAATAAGTACAAATTGTTTAACAATTTTCTTGAAGAAGGGGCTAAATATCATAGAAAACAAGCAATATCCATTAAAAATCCCCTCGTAATAAAATTCCTTTCCATTATTTTATCGCGATTCGAGATAAAAGTCAATATCACGATTCAAGATTTGTTATAATAAAGGAAAACGATGAAAGGTGTTTTCCATGCGATTAAGGGATTTGAGAGAAGACAGGGATCTGACACAACAACAAGTTGCAGAATTTTTACACGTAAAACAAAATACCTATTCACAATATGAAACGGGTGCCCATCAATTACCCATCGACGTTTTAATTTCTTTGGCTGAATTTTATGACGTTTCCACGGACTATATTTTAGGATTGACGGATAGAAAAACTCCATATAAAAATTAACCGAGACAAATCGTCTCGGTTAAATTTTTATTATGCCCCAAAATACGCCGTCATCTCCTCTTCCGTGAGAGAAAAGTAGGATTTCAGATCCGCCTTGACCGCCTCGGTGCGGGCGCCGTCCTTCAGATAGGCTCGGATCTTTTCTACGCTTGCCTCCCAATGGGCTTCGGTTCTGCCCCACCGCTGACGGTCCCGGGGGATTTCCGATCTTACGGAAGCAATCAGCGAATCCAATCGGGAATTCAGATAAGTCTCGTTCAGAATCGTGTCCATCAATTCGGCGTACCGCTTCAAGAAGGCGTCTTTGCCCTTGGGATGCTTCAGCAAAGCGTTGATCAAGACGTGATCGCCGCCGTAATTATTCAAAAACCACGCCACGGGGCTTTCGGTCACGTAAAAGGACCAATCCAGATCAAAGAACATCCAACGCCATTTGCCGTCCCCCTCGGAGGTGCGGAAGCGGCGGATGTTGGCAAGGTCCCGATCCCCGAAATAGGAACGGCAGATATACCAATCCATCAAGCTGTTCACATCAATGCGATCACAAAGATACGCGTAAGCCTCGTCGGTGGTCATATCGTGGGTTTTTACGTAATTTTTCAGCGCCGTAAAGTCGGCGGCAGATCCGGTCTGGGCGTAGCCGCCGGAGGAATAAACGATATCCACAGAATCCTCCGACACGTCGAAATGACTTGCCACGTAATCGTCGCTGAACCGTTCCCGAAGATAATAGATCCCCCAATATTCTCCGCCCAGGTACAACACCACCGGCTTGACCGCCTGGGCGTACAGGGCGGTGGTTCCGTCCACCGCGGAAGTGGCAAGCTCGTCCCGAAGCAGGGCGCTTGTAAAATCCTCGCTTCCGCCCTTCAGCAAAAGGGAGTTATATTCGTCAAAGTCCCGATTTTCAAACAAGGGATATTGCAACGATCCCGCACCGTATTCCGACCGAAAGCGCAACTGAAAATTCTGCTTTGCCCCCTTGCGGCTGTCGTTTCCGTGCAGGCGGAATCCAAAGGGAAGGGAGAATTTTTCCTCTCCCCCCTCGATCAAGGTCAGTTGGGCTTCGTACTCAAAGTTCTGCTCGATGTGATTTAAAATCCCCGTCGCCTCCCCGGTCAAAGAGGATTGAGGAAGAGACACGAACACCACCGGGAGATCGTGCGCGATCCCCACCCCGTAGGTGTAGGCAACGGTATCGCTGACGCGGGAATTTTCCACGGAAAAGGTCCGCACGGTGACGGGCTTATCGATCAGAATCGGTTGCGTATAAACGGCAGATTGGGTGGTGGGACGGCTTCCGTCCAGGGTGTAATAGATCGTTCCCGATCCGATGAGCGATACGGTGATCGGCTCCTGATACAACCCGGACGCATGGCTTGATCCGGGGGCGGAAACCGCCTGCTCGTATCCCTCTCCGTTTTCACTGCCGGGCGTGGGGGTGGCGAAATAGCGGAAAACGTTTCCGTACCGTCCGTAGCTTTCGTTCTTTGCAAGATCGGTGGGAAGCACGACGGCGTCACAAAACGCGCCGTTATCGGAAAGGTACAGCGTCTCCCCCTCCGAACTGATTTTAAAAGAAGCGTGGTTTTCGCCCAA
This sequence comes from Clostridia bacterium, assembly GCA_017623475.1. GTDB lineage: Bacteria > Bacillota > Clostridia > Oscillospirales > UBA644 > RGIG995. The sequence continues at coordinate 7,518 of JAGAPC010000043.1, forward strand.
GGACGGAGTTCCGGAGCAGTACACCAGGTAGTGCTCTCCCGGCTGAAGCGTCACGTTCGGGAAGGAAAACCGCGACGGCTCTTTCCGTTTATCGGTCAAGGTATAGAGGGAAAGATCCAGGGGCTTGTCGGAATTGTTTTTAACCTCCACCCAATCGTGCCCCTCTCCGGAGGACATGACCTCCGAAATCATCAACGAGGGCAAGGTCAACCCTTCCAGATAGGCAAGATATCCCTCGGAGGTATTGGCTTGTCCGGGGGTGGGATAAGGACAAACGCCGTCGGAGGAAAAGGATTCCCCCTTGGTGGAGGCGGGATAGGTCAGTTGCGAAATGGGATTTCCCTGACAGGTCAAATAAACCGTCTCCCCCTCCGCAGACAAATGGAAGGGCGCGTTTTCCGGCAAAACGACTATTACGTATTCCCCGTCCCGAATCTGCAACCCGGTTAAGGGATAGGCGTTGGGCTGGGACAGATCGTCGGTCAGGGCGTAGTGGGAAAGATCCACCGTTTCCTCATCCCTGGAATATAGCTCGATCCACTCCAATTCGTGTCCGAGAGTCAGTTTTTCGTTATCGGGCATCACTTCGGAAAGGATAATATCCCCGGGGATGATCGTCTCCGTCCCGGGAAGATCCGGACCCGAAGGATTCGATTGACAACCGGTAAACAACACCGTCAAAAGAACCCCTGTCAGAACAAGAATAAACCGCCTCATAAAAAAATTTCCTCTCTTCGCGTCTTACTAAAATACATTATAGCACATCTTTTACGAAAAATCAAGAAATTTGGCAATTCTTATAAAAAAAATCAGCCCCTGATTCTCATCAGGGGCTGATTTTCTCCTTGGATGCAGGTTGTATGTAAAAAGTAGAAACCGATAAAATTCTCTTTCTGAATCCATGATACCACATCTGCAGACAAATTGCAAGGATTTTCCATCGACCGGTCTCGACAAAAGGGGAATAAGAAAACGGAAATTCGCAACGTTTTGAGCAAAATCCCCACGGCTTTGTCGAAGAATCGGGAAGAAAAATAGAGCATATCGACAGTACCGGGAGGCACGCGATTGCGTGCCTCCCGGCGGTGTTTATGAAGAAATTCTTGGATTATTCGGTAATCATCTTACCTTCTGCGTCGAAGAAATACCAGCCTGCCTTGATTTCGCTTGCAGATTCATGGATCTTCCAGACGTAGTATTTGCCGGCGCCGTAGGTGGTGTAATTTTCGGAGGTAATGATCTTGCCGTCGTATTGAGCAACGTAGTAATTGCCTTCGTACTCGAACAAGCCCATTTCCTTAACTTTACCGTTTTCGAAGTAGTACAGACCACCCTTTTCGGGGTGCTGGTGGATGCCTTGGAGCATCGCGCCGTCGGCTCCGAAATAATACCAGCCGGTGGCGATTTCGCTTGCGGATTCGTCAATCTTCCAGACGTAATACTTGCCGGTAATGATCTTACCGTCGTACTGTGCGACGTAGTAGTTGCCGTCGGAGTGCTTAAACAGACCCATTTCGGTGGGTTTGCCGTTGACGCAATAATAGCCGTCCACGATGCCGGAATCAACCAGCTTAC
>JAGAPC010000004.1 GCA_017623475.1 Clostridia bacterium
GCCCGGATTCGAACCGGGGGCGTTCCGCTTAGGAGGCGGACCCTCTATCCTGCTGAGGTACAGAGACGTGTATGAAATTTTATCTATATTATCGCTCGCCTTTTGAGCAAAGGCGAGTGATTTAGTATAACCTTAGGAGGGGCTTGTTATATCCATTTAACTATGGGGGCGGGTTTAAAGGGGCAGAGGTGTTCTGCCCCGGTTTTTAGTCTTTCAATTTTAATTCAATCATTTCCTTGATCAGTTGTACCGTTTTGTCGATTCCGCCGATTTTGGAAACGTTGACGCACAGATCGTAATTCGTCAGATCCGTCCACTTGTTGCTGGTGTGGAAATTGTAGTAATTTGCGCGGGTGCGGTCTTTTTTTCGGATGACCTCTTCCGCTTTTTCGAGAGTCAGATTTCCTTCCGAAGCAATCCGAGCCTTTCGGTCGTCAAGATCTGCCTGAATGAAAACGCGAAAGACGTTTTGTTCATCCCAAAGCAAATGATCTGCACAACGCCCGATAAAAACGCAGGATTCTTCCGCCGCCGCTTTTCGGATCACGCTTGCCTGGGCTTTGTAGATCCTGTCATTCAACGAATCCTCCGTCCAATTCAGGAAATGAGACGCCGCGGCATGAGGCGCTAATACCATGGAATAAAGGAAGCTTCCCGTGGTTTTTTCTTCTTCCTGCGCCACGACCTGCTCACACATTCCGCTTTCCTTTGCGGCTTGAACGATCAAGTCCTTGTCGTAGTACTTGATTCCCAGCTCCTGTGCCAGACGGTAGCCGATCTCGCTGCCGCCGGAACCGAATTGCCGGGCGATGGTGACGATGAATTTTTTGTTCATGGAAAATCCTTTCCCCGATCAGTCTTGATTGTTAACGGTAAATCTCCAAGAGTCTTCGCACATTTCTTCAATGCCCATGGTTGCTTTCCAGCCCAGCTCCTCCAGGGATTTTGCAGGGTCAGCGTAGCAGGTGGGAATATCTCCGGCGCGGCGGGGATCAATGACGTAGGGGATTTCTTTTCCGCACGCCTTTTCGTATGCCTTAATAATATCAAGGACGCTATAGCCTTTTCCGGTTCCGAGATTGTAAACGTTAACGCCGGTGCAGGTCATGGCTTTTTCCATAGCTTTTACGTGCCCCAGGGCGAGGTCAACGACGTGAATGTAGTCCCGCACGCCGGTTCCGTCGGGGGTGGGATAATCGTTTCCGAAGACGTGAACCGCCTCGTATTTTCCGCAGGCAACCCGAGCAACGTAAGGCACTAAATTGTTGGGGATTCCGTTGGGATTTTCCCCGATGATTCCGCTTTTGTGGGCGCCGATGGGATTGAAATACCGCAGAAGAACGACGCTCCAATCGGGATTTGCAACTACCACGTCCTCCAGAATCCGTTCAATGAACAACTTGGTCGTTCCGTAGGGATTGGTGGTGGAAAGGGGGAAATCCTCCTTGATGGGAACGGTTTTGGGATTGCCGTAAACGGTTGCGGAGGAAGAGAAGAGGATCTTGGTGCAACCGTATTTTTTCATCGCCTCGCAAAGAACGATGGTTCCCATCAAATTGTTATTGTAATACATCAAAGGCTTTTGAACCGATTCTCCGACCGCCTTGTAACCTGCAAAGTGGATAACGGCGTCGATGTTATTTTCCGCAAAAATGCGGTCCATCGCTTCCCGGTCACACATATCGGCTTCATAGAATTTGAAGTCTTTTCCGGTGATTTGGCGGATTTTATCCAAAGCATCGGGTTTGGAGTTGCTGAAATTATCCATGACGACAATTTCATAACCCCGTTCAAGCAATTCTACGCAGGTATGGCTTCCGATGTAACCTGCTCCTCCGGTAACTAAAATCATGATGAAACTCCTATCTTTATCTTAAATTTAAATTGTAAACGGTGGTATGAGATTACTTTTTATGACGACGCCCCGTGGGGAGTTGTTCTTCCGCGTCAGTTTCCAATTCAAGCTTTTGTTCTTCCAGCTTGCGGCGGCGATTTTTTTGCCGTTGTCTGCGTTGCAGATAAGAAATCAGGAACAAACCTGCGGCAATCAAAATAATTCCGAGAACGACGTAAAGCAGGATGATCAGAATCGTTTTGATTACGTTCCAAAGCTTTGCGCCAAAGGAAAGGGGAACGGGCTTATTTCCGCCGGGAGATTGTTCAAGTTGAATTTCTTCCGTTTCGATTTTCAGCGAAATCGTACCAATCTCTACGACGTTATTGTTTAAGTCTTTTGCAGACACCGTTAAGGTTAGATTCGTGTCGCCTTCCGTAACGAACTTGGGTAATTCCGAAACGGACATCGTCCCTTCTTGAAAATCCACGTTCGTGGAAAGAACCGTTCCTTCTGGAATTTCCACGTGAATTTTACGGATGATTGTTCCGTCCTTCATGACGGGAATTTCCGTGGGGGCAAGCAGAGAAGGCGGGATCGATACGTTTTGGAATTCCGAAAAGGCGTAATCAAACAGTGCAATCGTTTCTTCGTACCGTTGTTTTGAATTCTCCGCGTTAAGAATTACGCAGATCAGCGTTTTTCCGTCCTTTTTCGCTGCGGAGACGAGGTTGTAACCCGCGTTGCCGTTCCATCCGGTTTTTCCGCCGACGGCGTATTCGTATTTTACGTCCATTTCGCTATTCTTCATCAGAAGGCATAGAGTTGAAAAGGAGCGACCGGATGCGTTTTTGTTCGTGGCGTCCATGGTATATGACGCAGTTCCGAATATCTCACGGAAGGTCTTGTTTTTCAGCGCTTCCAAGGCGAGAAGTGCCAAATCCTTTGCCGTTGTGAAATTGTTCTCTGCATATGCACCATCCGGATTCGTAAAGGAGGTGTTCGTTGCACCTACCCGTTCCATCCGTTGATTCATGGCTTGTACGAAGGTTTCTTCCGATCCGCTGACGGCGGCGGCAATGGTCTTGGCTGCGTCGGCGGCCGATGCCAGGAGAGATGCGTAGAATAAGTCCGACATCTTGACCTCTTCGTCCGCAGAAAGAGAAATGTGTGTTCCTTCCCGGTCGATCTCGCCAACAATATCCTTAGATACCGTTACGGTTTCGGAAGCCTTTCCCGATTCAATTCCCAAAAGGACGGTCAGGATTTGTACGGTATCTGCGGGAGAAAATTTTTCGTTTTCGCTTTTCTGATACAAAATTGCTCCGGAATCTGCGTCCATAACGATTGCGGCACCGGATTGAATATCCGGTTTTTGCAGAGGTTGTTGACCTGAATCCGAATCCTGCGGTTCTGCAAAGGAAGGAGCGCAAAGAAGAGAAAATAAAAATACGAATCCGAGAATAAATGTTATAATCCGTTTCATAGCGAATCCCATAAATAAATTATTACGTTTGTTACTACATTATACAACATTCGATTCGAAATGTCAAGTGGACATTTTGGAATATCCCTACAATTTCGATCATAGATTTTCAGTAGAAACAGGATCGGGGGATTGACGATTATGGATGAACTACGGCAACGGGTATTGATGCTTGCCGCGTATATTGCGGAAAACGGTGCTACGGTGCGGGATGCCGCGAAGGAATTTGGGGTTTCAAAGTCCACGGTACATAAGGACGTAACCTGTCGTTTGAAGGAATATCACAGCGGGTTATATGAAGAGGTACGGAACGTATTGGAGCAAAATAAATCGGAGCGTCATCTGCGAGGAGGACTTGCCACGCGGGAAAAATATCGAATTTTACAAGAAATTCAGCGAAAAACATCTTGACAACGAACGCCGTCTGTGTTATAATGACCCCAAAAGATTGGGGGATTTTACAATGATACAAGATTATGCAAAATTTGACCGCGTCGTTGCACCGGTAATAATCGCTTCACCGGAATTGCGTATGATTTATGCCAACCCATACGCCGTGCGGGTGTTTCCCTTTTTATCCGCCCCGGCAGCGTTGATTTCCCGATTTGAAAGCGCAGATCTGGAACAGGGAATCCGTATGCTCAAACAGGGAGAAATCTGTATTTTACCTTACGAAGAATCGTTGCATTTATCGATTCTTTTAGAGCCCGTGCTGTTAGACGGGGAGTTGATTTACGTTTGTGTTTATGTTGTTTCGGACTCCGAAGATCCGAACACGATCTTTCCCTTTTTGGCAGATGGGGAATTGTTGAAGTTCTTAAGGGATGAGGTTGCGAACCCCACGAATATTATTCTTTCGCAGTTAAAAATCATGGAAAGCATTATTCTGCGCGGTGATACCGAACGGTCGCTGGCTGCCCTTAAAATGATTCGGACGAGAATGCTTCGAATGTCCTTGTTCTATGCGAGAATGGAGGACTGCTCCGGTAAGCATTCCAATAATTGTGAGGTTTTTGACGCGGCACACGTGCTTCTTGAATTTGAACACAACCATAAGTTCATAAAGTACAAGCCGTCGCAGACTTGCTACGTTCCGCTGGAGCGATCGTCGCAGGTTTTATTATATACTGACGTTCTGACAAGCTTGATTTTTCGTCAGGACAAGCCGTCCGTTACGATAACCTCATCCTGCGATTCGAACGGCGTGACCATCGAGTTTATTTCCGGACCTCTCAATAAGCCGATTGACGTTCCGTGTGACGACGAATACGATGGAATTGATCTGGGAATGTTTTCCGTGCGTCGGCGGGCTGAATTGGCAGGAGGAAATGTTTCCGTGAAGAAGGAAGCCCGTGGCGGCGTAACGGTTACGCTCAAATTTCCTCCCGTTCATTGGCTTCTTTCCAACTATTATTTGTCGGATCCCGAAGGCGAAAAGTCAACCCCTGTGGAATGTCATGCGCATGAGTATTTAATGTTAATGACGGAAGGGAATTGCTAACGTCTCCTTTTTTCTTCCTCCGGTGTAAAGGTAATAGAGGCAAAGAAAGAGTATAACGGAAGCCCCGGCAATCAACCAAACCGACGGCGTCATAAACCGCTGTAGAATTTTCAATGGAAGCATCGCGGAAAGGGAGAGCAATAAGGGTTTCAGAATTCCATCTCGGATCGGCAGTCTTACACCGCTGGTTTTTCGCAGAGAATAGTAGGACAAGGAAAAATTTAAGAAATTTCCGACGCAGAATAGGGCGACGTAACCTGAAATTCCTGCTCTCGGAATTAAAAGGAATGCACCTGCCGTTTGGAATACGGCATCCGCTAAATTGATCTTCATGGTGGTAAGTTGTTGGTTATATCCCTTCATGATACCGTCGATTACCTTATCTCCGTACAGAATCGGGACGATGGGAGCAAGTATGGTTAAATATCTTCCGCAGTCCGGGTCGTGATAGACTGCCGTGCCCAAATCGTGACCGAACAAAAGAGCAAACGTTCCGATGAAGACACCGTAGGTCATGGTCCATTGAAGGATCGCTTTTGTTGTTTTTAAGTTGCTTTCCGCGTGTCCGACGGCGTTCTCTGCCGCAATCTCCGGAACGAGAAGCTTGGATACTACTGCGAGAAACGCCGCGGGGAAAATAAGGATGGGCAACGCCATACCCTCCAATTTCCCCAAGACGGATAAGGTTTGTTCCGGGGTAAGTCCGGACGCCTCCAGCCCGCGGGGGACAAGAATACTTTCAATCATCCCCAAGCCGGAGCGCAAATATCCGCTGAAGGCGCAGGGAAGTGCGATTTTTACTACCTCCGAAAAAATTCTTTGCGTTTTCGTATCGTTCGGCGTCGTTTCAGGCTTGTTTTTCACGCGGTAAAGCAAAAATCCGATGAGGCAGGATACGGTTTCTCCGATTGCCATTCCCGCAACCATAGCACACAGTGCCGCGTGAGGACCATTGTCTAAGTAGAGCATAAACAACAATACCGTTGCGCCGATTTTCGTCAGATCCTCCGTTATCTGCAGAACCGTGGAGTACGACGCTTTTCGAAGGGATAAAAAATATCCCTGCAGAGCATTTGACGCAGATAAAAAGGGAAGACCGATCGATAAGATTTTCAACGGTATTTCAGCATCCGGAAACGCAAGCCAGCTTCTCGCAATAAAGCCGGCGCCGAAAAACAGCAAAAGAAACGTCCCGAATCCGAAAATACAACTATAACTGATACATCGGCTCAAAATCGTGCCGATGTTCTTTTTATTTTGCGCCAAAGCCTCCGAGCAAAGCCGAGTTGACGCTACATAGACACCGGAGGATGCCAGCGTACAGGCGGGATAATAAACGGACATAATCAGCTGAAGCAGCCCCATGACCTCCGACCCCACCCGATTGGACGCATACGTACGGAAAACAACCCCAAGCACGCTCATCGTCAAGGATACGGCAGAAACGGCGATTGCATTTTTTATGAATTCTTTTTTTATCAATTTTACCACCGAAATGATCTTATGATTTATTTGACCGAAATTATTCTTATGACGTACGAATTAAATCAGAAAAATCAGGTTTCCCCGGCGGTTTTATATTGACAAAATCTTCGTTGTGTGTTATAATAGTTAATAAAATAACTATAATAAAAGGGCGTTTGCACATATTTTTCTCCTTCGTTGAATATTCTACACAGAAGGAGTTGTTGTCTATGAAGCAAAATTCCCCTCTGCGCACGGAGATTCCACCCATTGAGTTCATGGGAAATTCCCAGGTTCTCGTTGGTCTTTGCGACGGCATATTGGAATACGAACCGGAGACGGTTAAACTCCGCGCCGGGAAACGGTTGATTCGCATCAACGGCAGATGTTTGGATCTCTGTAACCTCTCGGAAAAAACCGTTATGATCCGCGGCGTTATATCGTCGGTGGAATTTGAGGGCTGATCCATGACGGTTATGTGGAAATGGCTTCGTTGGTTGTTTGGATATTCGGTCTTGGAAATCCGCGGTGCGTACGGGGAAAAATTCATAACCCTCTGCATGAAAGAGGAAATCGACCTTTGGGAGATCCGCCGTATTTGTCCGGGCATTATCCGGGTTAAGGTATTCCTTTTCGCCGTAAAACAGTTAGAACCCCTGGCAAGAAAAAGCGGCGTCGTACTTGAATTTGTGGAAAACCAAGGGCTTTCCGTCACATTAAAAAGATACCGCCACCGTTACGGTCTTTTCCTTGGTATGGGGTTATATCTCGTTTCCTTGTTTTTTCTTTCTCAAGTCGTTTGGTCGGTGGAGATCCCCGGAGCAAATCCGATTCAGGCAAAGCAGATTCAGTCGGTTCTGTTGCGGGAGGGGTTTGGCGTCGGCTCGTTGATTCCCTCCGTGGATTATAAAAATCTCCGTTATCAGTTGATGCTTGATTTGGATAATATATCCTTCGTTTCGGTCAATATGAAAGGGTGCCGCGCCGTCGTGGAGGTGCGCTTTTCGGAAGAAGCACCGGAGTCGGTCGATGACGGCACGCCCTGTAATATCGTCGCTTCCCGAGACGGACAGATCGTTTCCGTTTTGGTGCAGACGGGCGCCCGTTACGTTCAAAAAGGACAAACGGTACAAAAAGGGGATCTTTTGATCGGCGGAATTATGGACACTCGTTTAGGATACTACGTCGTCCATGCAAAGGGACAAATCCTGGCGAGAGTCACCGATATTCAAACGGAAACCGTTCCATTGATCCAACGGGTAACGGAGCGTACCGGAAAATATACGGTGAAGCGGATCTGGAATTTTTTCGGGAAAGAGTTGGACGCATCTCCGTGGTTTTTCTGCCCCTACGAGGAATTCGAAACCGTTACGGAGGTGAAATATCTTTCCTTTGGGGAAGATGCGAAAATTCCCGTTTTTCTGACCGAAACTTATTACTATGAAACCGTTTCCCACGAGGTTGAAATTTCTGCGGAAGAGGCAAAATCCATCGCCGTATCCCGTCTTGACGAAGCAGACCGTCTCCGTTTTTACGGCACGGAAATTGAATCAATACGTGAAACGGTTACCGAGACCCCCGAAGGGGTCGTTCTCACGCGGGAGCGAAGTATTATCGTTGATATTTGTGAAGATAAAACATTCTATTTTGAAGACTAAAGGATGAGGATCGTGGAAGAAATTTTAAAATTTGAGTCGCTGGACGTTCTTTCGAATCTGTTCGGTCATTTGGATGAAAATATCCGTCGGATTGAATCGGAATTGCAGGTTTCCGTAACGAATCGGGGCGAAGAATTGAAGATTTCCGGAGAAGCGGAAAACGTCGCCGACGCGAAGAAGGTCATTGAGCTTCTGACCGTTCTTGCCCGAAAGGGAGAATTGATTGACGCCCAATCGGTGGCGTATTTTATTCTTTCGGTTCGGGAAGGACGCGAAGAATCCCTCTCCGAGCTTGGGGGAGATTGCATCTGCATTACCTCAAGAGGGAAACCGGTAAAGCCGAAGACTTTAGGGCAAAAGGAATATATTTCGGCGATCAAATCCAACACTATAACCCTGGGAATCGGACCTGCGGGAACGGGAAAAACCTATCTTGCCGTTGCGATGGCGGTAACCGCCCTGCGAAATAAGCAGGTGGATCGGATCGTCTTGACGCGCCCTGCGGTAGAAGCGGGGGAGAAGCTGGGCTTTTTGCCCGGAGATCTGCAGGATAAGGTAGATCCCTATCTTCGTCCGTTACACGATGCGTTGTTTGACTTTTTAGGGGTGGACACCTACCGCAACTATTTGGAAAAAAATATTATCGAAGTGGCTCCCCTTGCTTATATGCGGGGGCGCACCTTGGACGATTCCTTCATTATTCTCGACGAGGCGCAGAATACCACCTGCGAACAGATGAAAATGTTCTTGACCCGTCTTGGTTTCCGTTCCAAAATCGTGATTACAGGGGATATTACCCAGATTGACCTGCCCGACGGAAAACAAAGCGGATTAAAGCAGGCGATGAAGGTTTTGGAAAATATTGAGGATATTTCCATTCAGAAATTATCCGCAAAGGACGTGGTTCGTCACGCCCTGGTTCAAAAGATTATTCGTGCTTACGATAATTTTTCCGAACAGCGGCAATCCAATCCGGACAACCCCCGGAAGAAATGAGTTTTTTATGAGCAACAACTGCTACGTCAGTATCACGAATCAGCAACGGAAGGAGCGCACCCCCAAGGCGCTGAAGGATCTGATCCGTGCCACCGTCAACGCCGTGTTGACTTACGAAGGGGTCGGAGTGGAAAGCGAAATGTCGGTGCTTTTGGTGGACGATAAGGCGATTCGGGAATTAAACCGTGATTTTCGGGAGATCGATCGGGCAACCGACGTTCTTTCCTTTCCCTCCGGAGAATATCCGCTTTTGGCGGGTGCTGATTATTTGTACGTCGGCGATATGGCGCTTTCCTTGGAGCGCGCCCGAAAGCAAGCGGAGGAATTCGGTCATACATACGAGCGTGAGGTAGCGTTTCTTACGGCCCACTCGGTTCTTCATTGTCTCGGCTACGATCACGTGGACGGAGGGGAACAGGAGAAGGATATGTTTACCCGGCAGGAAGCCATTTTGCAAGGAATGGGGTTGAGCCGATGATTGAAATGTTCAAAGGAATTTTCCGTTCCTTCGGATACGCCTTTCAGGGAATTTTCCGTACCATCCGTGAGGAGCGAAATTTCCGAATTCATATCGTCGCCGTTTTCCTGGTCACTTGGTTCGCGTTTCTTTATGAAGTCACCTGGGGACAAGCGGTGGTGCTTGTGATTCTCTTCGGAATGGTTTTGTCTTTGGAGTTGATGAACACTGCCGTCGAACACGCCGTTGATTTGGCGATCTCAGAACGTCATCCCTTGGCAAAAAAGGCAAAGGACGCTTCTGCCGGCGGAGTTCTTGTGGGGGCAATCGTTTCTGTCATCGTAGCGGTTCTCACCTTCCGGGATCCGGCGCATTGGTCCTTTGTTTTACAAAAAATAACAACGCCAATCGGCATAATTTCCCTCGTAATTTTTGTTATTCTTGCCTTGTTTTTCGTTCGGGGAAAGAACCGTAAATAAATTTAGTGAGGTAGTTTATGAAAACTGCATTTGTTTCCATTATCGGTCGCACCAACGTGGGGAAATCCACGCTGTTAAACGCAATTTTAGGGGAAAAAATCTCGATCATCTCGGACAAGCCCCAAACCACGCGGAGCCGGATCGTCGGAGTTTATAACGCCGAAGACGTTCAGATTGCGTTCCTCGATACTCCCGGATTTCATCGCCCCGAAAACAAATTGGGCGCACGCATGATTGAAGTGGCGGAAGAATCCATCGGAGACGTGGATCTGGTCTTATTCGTTGCCGAATGTCGCGCTCCCGGCTCTATGGAACGGGACGTGATTAAAAAAATTCAGTCTGCCGGACTGCCTTGCATTTTGGTGTTAAACAAGATTGACAAAATTCGCAAGGACGAAATTCTTAAGGTTATTTCCGCATACGCGGAATTGCACGAATTCGATTCCATCGTTCCCATCAGCGCGTTGCAGAAAGATGGGGTTAAGATCGTATTGGAGGAAATTCTCAAGCACGTAGAAGAATCTCCCGTCGTATATTATCCCACCGATGCAGCCACCGACCGGTCGGAACGGTATCTGGCAAGTGAATTGGTTCGAGAAAAGCTCCTTCGGAATCTTCGGGAGGAGGTTCCCCACGGAACTGCCGTTGAAACGGTGTTGTTCAAAGACCGGGCAGACGGAAACCTCACCGAAATTTACGTCAACATTATTTGTGAGCGTGATTCTCATAAAGGCATTATCATCGGCAAGCAAGGTGCGATGCTGAAAAAGATTGCAACCGAAGCCCGATCCGAAATTGAGAATTTGTTAGGCAGAAAGGTCTATCTGGAATGTCGCGTCAAAGTTAAAGAAGATTGGCGCAACAACGAAAATCTGATCAACGAATACAACGAATTTTAAGGAGTTTTTTATGGAAGTGGTCACCGACGGAATCGTTTTGAAGGCCCGCCCCTACGGCGAACGGGATATGATTCTGACCCTTCTGACCCCGGAGCACGGCAGGATCACCGTTCTTGCCAGATCTGTGGGGAAGAACAAGAAGCAATCGGTTTTGTATGCGCAGAATTTCGTTTTTTCCCATTACGTGCTGTTCAAGGGAAAGGGAATGTACGTCGTCAATTCGGCGGACGTGGAAGAATCTTTCTACGGTCTTCGGCAGGACATTTCCCGCTTGGCACTTGCGCAGTATTTCGCAGACGTTGCCGCAAAAAGCGGAGAAGAAAACGATGCCGCCGCCCTTTGCTCACTGCTTTTAAATTCTTTGTACCTCTTGAGTTCCACCGAAATTGACGAACGGCTGATCAAGTTGGTTTTTGAAACGAAATATTGCATGATCGAGGGTGTTTTCCCGGAGGTACTCTGTTCCCGATGCGAAAAAGAACCGGTCAAATGGTCGTTCAAAGACGGCTTTTGCTGTGAAGATTGCGGAAACGGATATCCCATCACTCCGGGTATGATTTCCGCCTTACGGCATATTTCAAAAAATGAAGGAAAGAAAGCGTACTTATTTTCCATGAACGAAGATTCCGTTCACTACCTGTCGAAGCTGTTGTCCGATTACGTTTCTTTCGTTACCGATACGGATTTCCCCTCGCTGGAATATTACCGTTCTCTTCGAATTTCACTCTGAAAGGTTCATCGCTATGGATGAGTTGATCCCTCTTGAATATCCTAAAATTCTCGACCGTCTTGCGGTTCACGCCATTTCCGATCCCGCAAAAGAAATGTGTCGGGATTTAAAACCCTGCGAAACCCTTGCCGATGCCAAAAAAGCGTTGGAGGAAACCGACGCCGCTATGACGATTTTGCAGCGGTACGGCGCTCCGTCCTTTTCCGATCTGAAGAATATCGTTTCTTCCGCGCGTCGGGCACAGAACGGTGCAACCCTTGCCATTTCCGAGCTGATTGCTATTGCGGATCTTTTACGCATCGTCCGCGGATTGGGGGAGAACCGCCCTTCGGAAAGCGGGGCATTGAGCGAATATTACAATCTCCTCGTTTTCGATCCTACTCTGGAAAGCAGCATCAACGCCGCGTTTCCTTCTCCCGAAGAGGTGTCCGACGCCGCATCACCCACCCTGCGGGATATCCGCCGCAAGCAGTCCGCCGCACGGACGAAGATCCGAAACGTCTTGGACAGTTATCTCCGTTCTGCCGGGCAATACCTCCAGGACGCCATCGTTACGATCCGTAACGACCGTTACGTGTTGCCGGTGCGCGCAGAGTGTCGCAACGACGTCCCCGGCTTGGTTCACGATACCTCGTCCAGCGGCGCTACGGTTTTTATTGAACCGATGGCAGTGGTCAATGCAAACAATGAAATTGCCGTTCTTATGGCGGAAGAGCGCCGCGAAATTGATAAGATTCTGATGTCCTTTTCCCAACAGGTCGGGGATCGGGCAGATTGGATCGTCAACGATTTTAAAACCGTTTGTTTTTTTGACTTTTGCTTTGCAAAGGCTCGATACGCTACGGAAATTTCCGCCTTTAAGCCCAACCTTACCGACGACGGCGGAACGGTTTTAACGGCCGCCCGCCATCCTCTTATTTCAAAGGACAAGGTAGTTCCCATTGACGTGTCCATCGGAAAAGATTATTCCGTTCTAATCGTTACCGGTCCGAATACCGGCGGAAAAACCGTTTCCTTAAAAACTCTGGGGCTTGCCTGTCTGATGGCAAAATCCGGATTGTTCGTTTGCTCTAAGGAAGGTTCTCCGATTGCCTTTTACGACCGTATTTTTGCCGATATCGGGGACGAGCAGAGTATTGAACAGTCCCTTTCTACCTTTTCTGCCCACATGACCCATATCATTTCGATTTTAGGTCAGATTACGGATCGTTCCTTGGTTTTGTTGGACGAGTTGGGAAGCGGAACCGACCCCTCCGAAGGGGCGGCGCTTGCTATGTCGATTATCGAATCCATTCAATCTATGGGCGCTAAAGTGATGTGTACTACCCACTATGCGGAGCTGAAGCTTTACGCCCTGCAAACGCCGGACGTGGAAAACGCGTCCTGCGAATTTGACGTTTCCACGTTGCGCCCCACCTACCGTTTGATTACCGGAATTCCGGGGAAATCCAACGCATTTGCCATCGTGCAAAAATTAGGGATGGACGATTTGGTGATCGAAGGCGCAAAATACCATTTGGATCACGAAACGGTCAAATTAGAAAGCGTCCTTGCGGATCTGGAAACGACCCGAAAAACCTTGGAATACGATAAAAAGCAGGCGGAAGAAATGCGCTTTGAGGCACAATGCGCTTTGAACCGCGCAAAGGCAGAACGGGAAGAGCTGGAAGCAAAAGCCCAACTGCAGCTGGAAGCCGCAAAACGAAAGGCCGCCGAGATCGTTGACCAGGCACGTCGGGATACCGACCGTCTTTTGGATGAAATTGACGAACTGCGGAAAGCAAAGGATCGGGCAGATTTCCGGGAAAGGGTCGGTGCTGTAAAAAAATCCACCGCCGAAGCATTGGATCAAATGGAGTCTGCCGTTTCTCCGAAAAAAGAGAGAAAACCGTTGCCGCGTCCGTTGCGGGTTGGAGATACGGTTAAAATTATATCTCTTGGAAAAACCGGAAGCGTTCTTGCTCCTCCGGACAATAAGAAGCAAGTTGCGGTGCAGGTTGGGATCATCAAAACGAAGATCAACCTGGATGATCTTGAGCTTGTAGAACAAAAAGCGAAGATTCCCCAACAACCGCAAGGGAAATCGGTTTATTCCCTTGGGCGGGATACCAGAGATGCTTCCAATGAAATCGACATTCGGGGAATGAATCTTTTGGAGGCAGAGCCGGTAGTGGAACGGTTTATTGACCAATGCCGCCTGTCGGGACTTACCACCGTCAGCATCATTCACGGAAAAGGAACCGGCGCGTTGCGTCAAGGGGTTCACGCCATGCTCCGAAAGGATCGCGGGGTGGAATCCTTCCGTCTCGGGGTTTACGGCGAAGGGGAGACCGGCGTTACGATCGTTACGCTGAAGCAGGGATGAAGCACGCGTCGTTTACCGCCGCCGTCTCCTTGTTCTGCGGTGCGTCGTTCTTTTGGACGGTTCCTCAAGCCTTTTTACCCGCAACGTGGATTCTGCTTGCGCTCGTTCTTCTTGCAACGGTGTTGTTTTGTATCCATCGGACAAGATGGTTACGAGATATTCTTTTTACCTGCGGTTGTCTTTTGGCTTCTGCACTTTTGTTGTGGATTCCGGTTTCCGATTATTATAACACAGCAGAAGAATTTGACGGGAAAACCCTTACCGCTACCGTGATTTTAACGGAAGATCCGATTCCGACCTCCGGCGGAAGCAACCAATACGTCGTTCGTCCGGAAAAGGAATTGTTCTCTTATAAATTCCTTTTCTTTTCTTCGACGCATTACGCCAACGCGGGAGATTCCATCACCGCAACCTTTACGTTTGAAAAGCCGACAGAGGAATTTTTGTTGAAAAACATTTCCGACGGCGTCGTTTTAACTGCTTATATGGATTCTTATTCGGAGGCAGTTGCGGTAACCGAAGGAAAAACCTCCTTTTATTCCGTGTCCGGAGGCGTGCGCCGCTACGTCCATAAGACCTTTCTCCGCTTCATCGGGGACGACGAAGGGGGATTTATGACGGCGGTGCTGACCGGAAATAAAACGACGTTATCTGCACGGGATTATTCGGCCCTTCAGCAGACCGGAATGTTACATATCGTTGCGGTTTCCGGGTTACACGTTTCGATTTTCGTGTCTTTCGTTCTTTTTTTCCTGAAAAAGTTAAAAAATCTGCGGATAAAGATTCTCGTTTCCGTGCTTTCGCTTGGTATTATTCTCCTGTTTTCCGGATTTACTCCCTCCGTTTGCCGCGCAATTATCATGAATCTTATCGTCTTTGGCGGCGAGTGGTTTGCGGCGCGGACGGATTCCTTGAACCGTTTGGGAATTTCGGCGATCTTGATCCTTCTCGCGTCTCCCTACACGGCGTTGTCCTTATCCTTTCAGTTGTCATTTTCCGCCACGTTGGGAATTTTACTCTTTTCCGCCCCTTTCACGCAGACGGTTCAACAATGGCTGTTCGTTCACCATCACGTTATTTGCGGAAGGGTATTGCGAAATCTGATTTCGTTGTTCTGCGTTTCCCTTGCCGCGTTTATACTGACGTTGCCGTTGCTTTGGTTTTTGCTGGATTCCTATTCCACGTGGTCCTTATACCTGTCGCCGGTGGTTTTGCCGGTATTACAGATCTGTTTTTCGTTATCTCTGCTTCTGCTAATCCTTTCCTTCGTGCCTTTTCTTGCGACGTTGTGCAAAGGTCTTGGAATTTTGATTCGATTCGGGGTGAAATTTATGACGTATCTTTCCAATTTTGCCGCTTCCGTGATGGATATGGTAGAGACGATTCCCGACTCCTTACTGTGGGTCGTTGCCGGGATTGCATTGATTCTTGCGGGGCTTCTGTTCTTTCTGCCTGCCGTAAAGGGATCGTCAAAGCGAAGAAAACGGCAAATGATGCGGAGAGGATTCTCCCTCGTTTTGGCGGTGGTTGCCCTGCTTACCGCGTATCAAGCCTCGGAATCGGTTTTTTCCGATCTTACGGTTGGAACCGTTGCTCCCGCAGAAAACGTACTGCAAACGGCGTTTCTTGACGTGGGGCAGGGGAATTGCTTCGTTACCCTTTTAAATAAAGAAGCCTACGTCGTCGATTGCGGTGGAACGAAAGATCCCGGTATCGTCGCCGCCGATTATCTGACCGCTGCCGGGATTGATACGGTAAAGTTCGTTTTGATTTCCCATCTTCACGACGATCACGCCAACGGATTGAGTGATCTTTGCGCCGAAAAAGAAATTTTGGAGATTATCATCCCATATACGGAAGGGGACGCCGCCCTTTATGCGGAGATCGTAGCCCTTGCCGCGGAAGAAGGAGCCGTTCTGACGGTCGTTGAAGAAGATACGAGCCGCACCCTCGGAACGTCAACGCTGCGGTTGCTGACCAAACATCTGGATCCTACGTCGGACGATCAGAACGAGAATTCCATCGTCGGGCTTTGTGAATATGGGAATTTTCGCGCCTTGTTTACCGGAGATATTACTTCGAAGGCGGAAAAACGATTGGTATCTGCTTACGGAAACGCGTTGGATTGCGACGTTTTGTCCGTTCCCCATCACGGGTCGAAATCTTCCTCCTCGACCGCCTTTTTAAATGCTTGTTCTCCGATTTACGCAGTAGTTTCCGTTGGTGCAAAAAATACCTACGGTCATCCCACCGAAGAAGCGATGAATCGGATTTCCGATACCGGTGCAACTTTGTACCGCACCGATAAGCTTTCCACGGTTGCGGTGCGCACCGACGGGGAAAAGATGGAGGTGTTATCTGACGATGAGTCTTGAAAAGCTTAAGAGAGATATAGAATCGAAGAACTTCCGCCGATTTTACTATTTCTGCGGATCGGAACCGTATTTAAAGCGGTTTTATCTGAACTCTTTGATTTCTTCCATCCTTCCCGACAGTACGGACACCGATCTGCACCGTTACGAAGGTAAAGGGCTTGACGTTGATTCGTTTTCCGAAGAATTATGGCTTTGTTCCTTGGGAGGAATGAAGATTCTTTTGATTTCCGATCTTCCCGCCTCGTCTCCGGTTGCGGAATTTTTGGCGAGTGACGATTGTGACGTTCCGGAGGACACGGTTGTAATCGTTTATCAGCAAACGGAAACCCCGGATTCCCGCGCCGTTTCTTACAAGAATTTGAAGGCTCGCATCGAACGCGACGGACTCTTCCTGGAAATTAAAACCGTTGACGACGCAACCCTTTCCCGTTGGGTCACCCAGCAATTTCAACGGCGGAATTGTTCCATTTCTCCTGCAGAGGTATCCTACTTTCTTTCTGTGGAAGAACGGAATATGGAATCCATGCTGAAGGAAATTGAAAAAATTTCCACCTATTGCAACGGTCCGGTAACCAGGGATGCGTTGGAAAAGCTGTGCGTCAAAACCGTTCAGGCACGGGCGTATGAATTGAACGATTATATTTTGGCAAAAAATGCGGATCGGGTTTTTTCGGTTTTGAACGATTTGCGGGCGTTACGCACTCCGCCGCAAATGATTTTAGGCTCACTCTTTTCCTGTTTTGCCAATTTATATAAGCTTAAGGAATTGGAGCGTTTTTCGGAAGAGGTTCGCGCTGCGGAAACCGGTTTGCAACCCTTCGTTGTGCGCAAATATTCCCGAAGTCTTTCTTCCATTTCGTTGGAGCAGTTGGACATGCTTATGTCTTTTTGCTCGGGAATTGACGTGTTGTCCAAATCGTCTTCTTCAGACGCGGATTTGTTGGTGGTTCAGTTGCTGACGAAAGCGTTGGAGGTTTTATGATTCACGTTGACCGCGTTATCGTCGTAGAGGGGAAGTATGACCGCATCGCCCTTTCGAAAATCATTGACGGTGTTATCGTGGAAACCGGTGGTTTTGGGATTTTTTCCGATCATCAAAGGTTGGAAATGATCCGTACTCTTGCCAAAGAGAAAGGATTAATTCTCTTAACCGATTCCGACCGATCCGGGATGGCGATTCGGAATTACTTGATCGGCGCCATCGGTCCGCAGTACATCCAAAACGCCTACATCCCCGATTGCTACGGAAAAGAAAAGCGCAAGCTGCATCCTTCCTCGGAGGGAAAATTAGGGGTTGAGGGAATGAGTGAATCTACCCTCTTATCCATCCTAAAGTTTGCCTCCGCACC
Source organism: Clostridia bacterium (assembly GCA_017623475.1). Taxonomy (GTDB): domain Bacteria; phylum Bacillota; class Clostridia; order Oscillospirales; family UBA644; genus RGIG995. The sequence continues at coordinate 17,594 of JAGAPC010000004.1, forward strand.
GAAAAACACGGAAAAAGAGCCGATTACCAACGCGGATCTGTATAACGCGGGGCTGCTCGGAAATCCCGAAAGCAAAAGAATGCGGATGAAGTATCAGCAGGCGTTGGGGCTTCCGGCACACTTGTCTCCGCGAAAGTTTTCCGAAATTCTGAATCTTCTCCGTTCTCGGGAAGAATTTTTACGTGAAATAGAGGAGTTATTACGATGAATTACGAATTTATCGTTCCCATGTCAAAAAGTGAATTTTCCGCTTTTACAGAATCCTTACCCCATTGTAATTTCATGCAAAAGCCCCAATGGGCGCAGGTTAAAAATGCGTGGCAAAGCGTTCTTTGCGGATTGAAAAAAGAAGGGGAGACGGTTGCCGTTGCCCACCTTTTAATCCGCCGCCTGCCTTTGGGGCAGAAATTGATTTACGCTCCCCGGGGAATTTTAATGGACTATTCCGACCGCGAAAGCCTTGCCCGTTTTACGGAAGAACTGAAGGACTACGCCAAATCCGTCGGCGCGTACATGGTTCGTATCGATCCCGAACTGATTCTTTCCCGAAAATATCAGGGGCAGGAGGTTTGCGACGAGCTTGGTTACGATTGTTTAAAATCCCTGACCGATCAAGGATGGAAGCACATGGGCTTTGCAACGGACTTTCATTCTTATACCCAACCCCGCTATAATGCGGAATATCCCTTGAAGAAAGAGGGGAATCCGGTCAACGACGAAGAAATGCTGAAGGGCTTTGATAAAAAGCTCCGCAAATTCATCGGTCGCTACACGGAAACGCGGGGGATCTTTTTTACCCACGGCAATTCAGAGGAAGATATCAAATTGTTTTGCGAAATTTCCTCACATACGGAAGAGCGTCAACACATTCTCCTGCGTGATCCCGCCTACTTTATCCGGATGAAAGAAGCCTTTGGCGATGACTGTATGTTTTTCTTTGCCAAGATGGATCTTCGGAAATTTTTGGAATTTCTGGATTCTCAACCCCAGGACGAACAAACCCAAAGGGATCGGGCAGAAGCGGAAAAATGGCTGGAGTTCGGGGAAATTATTCCCATGTCCGCGCTTCAGATGATTCGCAGTAACGATACGGCGTATCTTTTGTACAGCGGGTTTGACGATCGGGTATTCCCCCGGTTTCGGACTACCAATCAGATTCGCTACGAAGCAATGAAATATTTCCGGGATCAAGGCTGTTCTACCTTTAGTTTTATGGGAATCCGCGGGGATTTAAACGATCCCCTTTCCGATTTTAAACTGAAATTCAATCCCACGGTAATTGAATACGTGGGAGAATTGGAATATCCGGTCAAACCGCTTCAATATCGGTTTATGACCAAATTCCTACCCTTCGCGAAGCGCTGGTATTTGCGCCTTGCACGGTTGCTAAAAGGGAAAAAATAACATAATAAGGTTGAAATAAATGTTGAGTGCTTGCTCAACATTTATTTTATATAAAAATCTGTCTCCCGGGGTTATCCGAGAGACAGATTAAATTTTCTTATTCGTTTTTGCATCAGATACGAGCAACACCGGTTTCTTTTGCGGCTTTGATGACCGCTTCCGCAACCACCTGAGCGACGCGCTTATCCAGGGCGGGGGCGATGATGTTTTCTTCGCTCAATTCCTCGTCCGAGATCAGGGAAGCCAACGCGTAAGAGGTGGCAACCTTCATTTCCTCGTTGATGCAGGAGGCTCTGCAGTCCAAAGCGCCGCGGAAAATTCCGGGGAAAGCAAGGACGTTATTGATCTGGTTGGGGAAGTCGGAACGGCCCGTACCTACGACTCTTGCCCCTGCGGCCTTTGCCTTGTCGGGCATAATTTCCGGAGTGGGGTTTGCCATGGGGAAGACGATGGCGTCTTTTGCCATGGATTGAACCATCTCTTCGCTGACGATGTTCGGTGCGGAAACGCCGATAAATACGTCCGCGCCCTTCATCGCATCTGCCAAATTACCCATCTGATGTTCCAGGTTGGTAATTTCTGCAATCTCAGCGTGGGCGGCATTCAGCTCGGGCATTCCTTTGCAGATAATACCGAAGCGATCTACCATCGTCAAGTGCTTCACACCCATATTTAACAAGTGTTTTCCGATGGCAATTCCCGCAGAGCCGGCGCCGTTGATGACAACCTTCACGTCGTCGATATTTTTCTTAACGACACGCAGAGCGTTCAGCAACGCCGCGGCAACGACGATGGCAGTTCCGTGCTGGTCGTCATGAAAAACGGGGATATCGCACATTTCTTTCAATTTCTTTTCAACCTCAAAGCAACGGGGTGCGCCGATATCTTCCAGGTTGATTCCGCCGAAAGAGCCGGAAATCAGATAAATCGTACGCGCCAACTCATCAACGTCCTTCGATTTGATGCAGATGGGGAAGGCGTCAACGTCGGCAAAGGTCTTGAACAAGGCACATTTACCTTCCATAACGGGCATGCCGGCTTCGGGGCCGATGTCACCGAGTCCGAGAATAGCAGTACCGTCGGTAATAACGGCAACGAGATTGTTACGGCGAGTAAGATCGTAAGATTTGTTTACGTCCTTGTTGATTTCAAGGCACGCTTCCGCAACGCCGGGGGTATAAGCAAGGGACAGATCGTGGCGGTCGTTGATCTCGCAACGGGAGATAACTTCGATTTTTCCGTTCCATTCGTAGTGTTTTTTCAGGGATTCTTCTCTGATATCCATGATAAATGATTCCTCTTTTTTTAATTTATTTTAAGAAAAGCTCGGGCGACCCGAAAGCCGCCCGATCCTTGCACTTATTAGTCTTCGAAGGGGAATTTGTATTGAGTCAGACCCAATTCGTCGCGGACGGCAATCATTTCCTTCTGAACTGCAGGGTTGATCTTTACGCCGGTAGTTTTACGTTCACACCAGGTGTCGTATTCTTTTTCACCTGCGGTGTAAATACGATCACATCCGGGAGCCTTCTGAGAATTACGAAGATCACGCAGAATTTGTCCGGCGGTCTTCTTGAAGGATTCCAAGCCCATGAATGCTTCGGGGTCGATGGCGATAAACCAGTGACCCAGGTGGAAAGGAATCTTTTCACCGTTTGCACCGATGCCGGAAAGAGCCTTCAGGAAGTTACCCTGCTGCAGGGCTGCGGAGAGAATTTCAACGACGGTAGCATAGCCGTAACCCTTGTATCCGGCAAGCTCTTCACCGATACCACCCAAAGGAGCCAAAGCGGCTTGTTCGGTGTTCAGCTCGGTCAGAATTGCAACGGAGTCGGTGTGAGCAAGACCGTCACGGCCGACGACCATGCCTGCGGGCGTATCCTTGCCGACGCGCGCATAGTATTCGATCTTACCGCGCTGGGTAATGGAGGTTGCGCAGTCGATTACGAAGGGGAATGCTTCGTCGGTGGGGAAGCCGACGGTCAGGGGGTTGGTGCCCAGCATATTTTCCACACCGAAGGTGGGGGCGATGGAAGGACGTGCGTTGGTACCGGTCATACCGATGCAGCCGGCCTTGGTAGCCATCGTAACGTAGTAACCGGCGATTCCGTAGTGGCAGGAATTACGGACGGCAACCATACCGATACCGTATTTCTTTGCTTTCTGAATTGCCATATCCATAGCCTTGAAGCCGATAACTTGTCCCATGCCGTCGTGGCCGTCAACTACTGCAGTTGCAGCAAAATCCTTGACGATTTCAAAATTGGTAACGGGATTTTGGATTCCGGCTTTAATGCGGTCCAAGTAGATGGGCTTGAAGCGGTTAACACCGTGAGATTCAATGCCTCTCTTGTCAGATTCAAGCAAAACGTCAGCGCAAACGACGGCGTCTGCCTTGGGGATTCCGTAGCCGACGAAAGAATCAATTACAAAGTTGGTAATTGTTTTCCAATCGACGTAGTTTCTAGATTCATCCATTTTTCATTTCTCCCTTTCCACAATATATTGAATGGAATTATTTTCAATTTAGTATAGCACATTTATTTTAAAATGTCAATGTTTTTCCGAAAGATGATAAAGTTATTTTACATTTTCCGAAAAATGTAGCGGTATGTTACTTTTTCTTTAAAATCTTTGACGAATTCTTGACTTTTTTCGCCCCGTTTGTTATAATTTTGTTAGGATCGACTCGGAGGATAAAATAATAAGGTGAAAAAAGATAAATTTACGCAAGATCAAAAGATGATTATCGCATTGAGTATGATTGCATACTCCGTACTCTATTTTATGAGATTGAATATCTCCCTTTCTTTTTCCGGAATGGAGCGTTCGTTTCAGGTTACGCCGGAAGAGCTGGGGATCGTTTCCTCCGCCTTTTTTTGGTGTTATGCCTTTGGACAGTTGATTTTTGGATTTTTGGGAGACCGTCTTCCTGCCCGATATATGGTTTTTATCGGTTTGATGGGATCGGGAATTTTAAATTTAGCAATCGGTCAGGCGCAAAGCTTTGTTCCAATCATATTTCTTTGGGCGTTCAACGGTATTTTTCAATCCATGCTTTGGTCACCCATCGTCAAATGCGTGGCAAAATATTTTGACGGAAGCAAAAAGGTCGTAGCGTCGTTTCTGTTGTCAATTACGCAGGTCATCGGATATATGCTCGCCTGGGTCGGCTCGTATTTTTTGGATCAATTTGCCGGTTGGCGGTTCGTATTTATCGTTCCCGCTGTGGCCGGAATCGTTTTTTCTCTCGTCTGGCTCGTCCTGTTTCGGTATCAATCGACGGGAAGCGTTGAAAAAAGAACGAAGGGTACTTCCTTGATCCGCCAGCCGATCCTGCTGGGATTCTTGGGCGTGATTGCGTTGTTTTCCATTCTTTTCGGGCTTGTGAAATCCAGCATTGATACCTGGATGCCGACGATGATCAGCGACGTGGGGAATCTTCCGGAAGAGGGTATCGTGGTCACGTTACTGCTGATTCCATTGGTCAATTTCTTCGGAATTATGCTTGCGAAGATTATGGTAAAACGTTTGCAGGGCGATATCTATAAATCGATCCTGTTTATCTGGGGCGGCGCTTTGATCGTCAGCCTTATTTCGCTGATTTTCTTCCGGGTTAACCCCATCGTATTCGTAATTATTATCGCCGTTTTGTTCGGATTCGTTTACGGTCAAACGCCGTTGTTTACATCCTTTATTCCCCTGGATTTCGTTAAATGGGATTGCGTTTCCACGGTGACCGGCTTCGTGGATTTTGCCATTTACGTCGGCGCGGGAATTACCGGGATGGTCAGCGGCTTGATTCTCGGAGACGGGAATACGAAGAATTGGTCGGCATTAAGTATTTATTGGTTTATTTTATTGGCAATCGGTATGGTATTTGCAATTTTCACGTATTATTGGCATCGCAGATTAAGAAAAAAGATCAATCAGGAGGAATCAGAATGGGATTAAAAGAAACCTTTGAACGACGTGGATTTCGCTTCGTTGAATTTCAGAGCAAGGAAGAAGCCGTAGCGTTTTTGTGTGCGGAATGTGCTGAAAAAACCGTCTCCTTCGGCGGCTCCGTTACGGTTCAGGAGTTGAATTTATACGAAGAGCTTCAAAAAAAATCCGAATGCTCCTGGCATTGGAAAAAGGATCCTGCACAATCGATTTCCAACGCTGACGTTTTTATTACCTCCGCAAACGCGGTTTCCGAAACGGGAGAGATCGTAAATATCGACGGTCATTGCAATCGCGTTTCCGCTTCCATTTACGGTCACAAGCAGGTTTACTTTGTTTTCGGCGAAAACAAATTGACTGCTGATCTTCCGGAGGCTTGGAATCGGGCAAGAAACGTAGCCGCACCGAAAAACGCAAAGCGTCTCAACCGCAAGACGCCCTGCGCCATCGATGGGGTTTGCCACGATTGTCAAAGTCCGGAATGTATCTGCTCCGCAATCGCAATTCTTCGCCGTAAGCCGTCCTCCTGTGATGCAACCCTCGTTCTGATTCGGGAGTCCCTGGGGTATTAAAGTAATTTTTCTTCGAAGCCGGAAGAAAAACTGCCGCGATACGGTGCGGTTTCCGTCGGTTTTCGTTCTTTGACCCAACCGTTCAGGTGTTCAAACGGGATCTCAAAGGATACGATTCCCGCGTGATACGGCGCCAAGGTGTACAACGGATAAAAAATGACGATGGAACGATTCGTCAAGTAATAATTTTTTTCATCAAAATATTGTTTCGCCTTACGGAGGGGATTTTCAAAAAAGGAAATCTCCTCTTTTTCTTTCAATACCTCGATTTGTTTGAGTATGCAATTTAAAATTTGTTTTCGATAAGGGATATTCTCGTAAAAGAAATAGGAAAGAGGAACTTGCGATCCAGTGGATAAATCCCACGTATTTCCGATGCGAACGGTCATTCCGTGGGTTCCTCCGAAATATTGATATTGATCCAAGGCAATAGAACAATACCGTGGGTCAAGGCGCGTTACGAAGAAGGAGCGAATCAGCGAATGGAGGGTAAAGCCGTATTCTTCCTCGTCGGCAATCCTGGATTCTTCGGAAGCGTTGTGATAGAATTCCGTCCGCGCCCGCCGGTTTAAATTCCGCGCTTGATTGCAGTAAAATCCGTTAAACCGAAATTCACTTCGTTTCGGTAACGGACCTATGATTTGCGGATAACATATTTTCAGCTCCAAAACCGGCGTTTCGTTTCGATACAGCAGCGTCTCGATCGTTTCGCCACTCATACTTAATTGCATAATATCAGCCTCCTGCGTTTCGTTGTTGAATCTTTAGGTATATCTGCGAAGAAAATCTTACAATTCTATGAAAACTCTTGCAATCCGTAAGGAAATCTGTTATAATGCTAAATATAATCTATAATCCAAAGAAAAGGATGTATCGTTATGGCTAAAAACACCCAAACCAAAAATGCGGATACGCTCTGGTCTCCGCTGGTAAAAATCGTTGCACTCGTTTGTGCAATCGTTCTGTTGGCGGCGATTGCTCTTGCAGTAGTTGCTAAGACCGGCTATTTCCGCCGGAACACCGTCGTGATGAACGTAGGGAATACGGAAATCAACGCCCTTGAGTACAACTACGCTTATTACGGAGCGCTCAACGATTTTTATTCTCAATATTATTACTATGCAAGCATGATCGGTTTTGATCTTTCCACCTCGCTGAAAAGTCAACAATGCTACTTTGATTCTACCAAATCCTGGTACGACTACTTTGTTGATCAGGCAAAATCCCAGCTGGAAGAACAGTATCTCATCTACAACAAAGCAGTCGAAGACGGCTTTACGATGACGGAGGAATCTGCAAAATCCCTCGAAACCTCCCTGCAGGAGTTGGAATCCGCCGCAAAGGAAGCAGACACCAGCATCAATAAATACCTGCAGTCGATTTACGGTCCCAACATCACCTACGATGAATATAAGGAATTTATTTCCCGTCGGATGTTGATTGCAGACTATTACGAGCACTATATGGATAGTCTGGAATACGCCGATGAAAAAATCGAAGAATATTATTCCGAGAATAAGAAGGATTACGACGTAGTTAAATACTATACCTACACGGCAAAGGCTGATACTGAAAATAACAAAACGGCGCAGGACGTTGCAGACGGAATTAAGTCCGCTTCTACCGACGTTCAAACCTATTTGGATGCCTTGAAGGCTATCGTCGGGGAAGACACCTTCAAAGAAGAGACTTATCTGAAGGAAGGCGCTACCTACACCAAGGACGACGAAACGTCCGAATGGCTGTTCAACGACGAGCGTAAAGCAGGCGACGTAACGGTAATTAAGAAGGCTGCTACCTCTTCTTCGTCCACGGACACCTATACGGTTATTTGCTTTGTGGAACGGGGTCGTGAGACCTACAATCTTGCCACGATGCGCCACATCCTTTTCTCCGTGGAAGATTTGACCGATGACGATGGAAACGTCATTGAAGATGAAGAAGGAAATGCAAAAACCAACGACGCCGAACAGAAAGCCGAAGCTGAAAAGATTCTGAAGGAATGGAAGGACGGCGCCGCTACTGCCGAATCCTTCGCCGCATTGGTAAAAGACAATTCCGATGATACGGGCAGCGTGGAAGACGGCGGTCTGTATGAAGATTTCGACAAAAACACCATGGTCGATGAAATTACCGATTGGATTTGGGCGGAAGGTCGTAAGGCTGGCGATTGCGAAATCGTAAAAACCGATTACGGCTACCACATCGTTTACTTCGTGGAATACGGCGATGAAAAGTGGAATTCCGATATCGTCAACACCTTAAAGTCTGAGGATTACGAAGAACTCCTCAAAACTCTTGAAGAAAAATATCCGGTTAACTTCAACGAAAAAGGCTTGTCTCAAGTCGGTTAATTGTTACAAGTGCGGGCAGCAGCCGTTGCTGCCCGCTTTTCCTATTTGATTTTAGGTGGGACACGATATGGATTTACGTCATTGTACCTTATGTCCGAGACGATGCGGAGCAGACCGAACGTCATCCTTCGGGATGTGCGGTGCAGGAGAGTATATCCGGATCGCTCGCGCCGCCTTGCATTTCGGAGAAGAGCCCTGCATTACCGGAAAGAACGGTTCCGGCACAGTCTTTTTCAGCGGTTGTGCCCTTGGTTGTAAATTTTGTCAGAACGATTCTATCAGTCAAAAACGATTCGGGGAAGATATTACGGAGAAGCGCCTTTCGGAAATATTTTTAGAGCTTCAGGATCAAGGGGCGGAAAATATCAATTTGGTAACCCCCTCCCACTATGCGCCGATGGTTGCAAATGCGTTAAAAACGGTAAAATCAGAACTTAAAATTCCGGTAGTATGTAATTGCGGTGGCTATGAATCTCCGGAGATCTTACGGTATTTTGACGGACTCGTAGATGTGTATCTTCCTGATTTAAAGTATTATTCCTCGGAACTGTCGAAACGGTATTCCAATGCCAAAGATTATTTCGAAATCGCATCTTCCGCATTACGTGAGATGTTTCGTCAGACCGGTGCGTGTGTTTTTTCTTCGGAAGGAATGTTGCAAAAAGGTCTGTTGATCCGTCATTTGGTTTTGCCGGGGGCAAAAGAGGATTCCAAAAAACTGCTTCGTTGGATTTCCGAAAATTTCCCTGCAGAATCAATTCGTGTCAGTTTGATGCGGCAATATACTCCCCGGGGAGATCTGACATCCTGTCCGGAAATAAATCGGAAATTGCTGTCTGCGGAGTATTCCTCCGTGCTTCGTTACGCGGACGAATTAGGAATCAGGGGATATACGCAGGGGAGAGGCTGCGACAATTTTTCCATGACGCCGATCTTTGATTTGACCGGTGTTTTACCGAAAAGGAGTTTGTGAAATGTCAGAACATATTTACACGATCGAAATCAACGAGCATTTCGGGAAGAAATGCGGTTGTCCCGTCTGTTCGTTGTATGAAATGCTCGAAAAAAATGAGATTGACACGATTACCGGCGCCGCGATGATGGAGCCTTCCATTCGAATTGAGACGAACCGCCTGGGGTTTTGCGAAAAGCATTTCAATAAAATGATAACCAACGGAAAACGGTTGCCTGTGGCGTTGATTTTGCAATCTCATTTGGAGGAAATTCGGGCGCGAATCAATTCTTCCAGACCCGACGGAACGGAAAAGTATCTTAACAATCTCAAAAATTCCTGCTACGTCTGTTCAAAGCTTGAAGAAAAAATGAAAAATCTTTATTCCAATATCGTTTATTTATGGAAGAATGATGAAAATTTCAAAAAGCTCTTTTCGCAACAGCCTCGGTTTTGTCTGCCTCATTATCAGGCGCTTCTTGCTGCGTCGAAGGAATTGGGGAGAAAGGATCGAGCCGCCTTTTGCGAAGCGTTGGGTAGTGTGACGGAACAATCCTTGAAGGGTTTAAGCGGAGATATTGATTGGTTCTGTAAAAAATTCGATTACCGCTTCGCAAAGGAAGATTGGAAAAACAGTAAGGATGCCATCGAACGGACGGTGGAAGCGTTGACTTCAAACTATCCGGAGAAGCATAATCACGATATTTGAAATTATTATGAAAAGTATTGACATTCCTTTGGGAATGGGTTATAATGTTGATATAAATTCATTACGAGGTGTATTCTATGTCACTTGATACCGTAAAATTGATTTTTTCCCAACGCTATGATGTTTCCGTTTCTGAATTGAGTGAATCAAGCTTGATTGCTGACGTTTGTACCGATTCTTTGGAAGTTTTGGAATTGTTAATGTATATTGAAGAAGAATTCGCGGTTACCGTTCCCGACGAGGTTGCCCAGGAATTGAAAACCCTCGGCGATATTGCGTCCTTTATGGATCAAAACATTCCCGAAGAAACGGTTCTTGCAATTCAGAAAAAGCTTCAGGAAAATGCTTGAAAATTTCCGCCGGAATCCTTCTCCGGCGGGTTTCTTTTGAAAGGATATTTTATGCGGATTCTTGCGATTGACTACGGAATGGCTCGTACCGGTGTGGCACTTTCCGATCCTACCGGCTTGATTGCCACTCCCTACCGGGTAGTCCCGTCCCGAAATTATGAAAAGCTTCTGATCGCCATCGGCGAAATCATTTCAACCATTGCTCCGGACAAAGTTATTCTTGGTTTTCCCGGACGAACCGACGGCACAAAAAGCGAAATGTGCGAGCGTGTGGAGCGTTTTAAAGACGAATTAAAGCAACGGTTCAACGTCGATGCCGAATTGGTCGATGAAAAATATACGACCGTAATTGCATCGCAAATGCTTCATGCAGGTGGTACGAAGGCAAAGGAGCAGAGGCAAAATATTGACGCCGCCGCCGCCGCGGTGCTACTGCAGGGATACCTTGACGGTCATCGCAACGAAAAATAAGCACAAAATAACTCCTTCCGTAATATATTGGAATAGCCCCTGCGGAAGGAGTTTTATTGTACATGAAAATAGTTCAAAAATACGGCGGATCCTCACTTGCCGATGCCGAATGTGTTCGCCGCGTTGCTCAAAGGATATTAGTTGATGCAAAAAATAATCAGATGTTGGTCGTCGTGTCGGCACAGGGAAAAACCACCGACGCGCTGACGAAAAAATATCTTGAGTTATCCGATGAATTCCCCAGCCGGGAGTCAGACGCCCTGTTGATTTCCGGAGAACAAAGTTCCGCGGCGTTACTTGCGGCAACACTGCGCAGGTACGGTGTGGATGCCGTATCCTTAAACGGTGCGCAAATTCCGATCCGAGCCTCCGGGAAACAAGGAGACGGACGGATCAAAGAGATCTGTACTGCCAGAATCCGAAAGGAGTGGAAGCAAGGTCGAATCGTTGTCGTTACCGGGTTTCAAGGGATAACCGACGAAGGGGATTTTATTACTCTCGGTCGCGGTGGATCGGACACCTCCGCCGTTGCATTGGCCGCCGCATTGAAGGCGGATCGTTGCATGATATTTACCGACGTTGACGGCGTTTATTCTGCCGACCCACGAAGAATCGAGGATGCCGTAAGATTTGACTCCCTTCATGAAGATACGATGTTGGATCTTGCCCTTCACGGCGCAAAGGTTCTGCACCCCCGCGCCGCGGCTCTGGCAAAGCAGTATCAAGTTCCTACGGAAGTGTTAACTTCATTTTCGGATCAGGCAGGAACGGTGATTTCGGTCGATGCACCGCGCAGAACGGGAGTTACTGCGTCAAATCCCGGAGATCATACCGTTGTGATTTCCGGTGTTCTTTCATCGATCCCACAGGGCGGTCTTTGGACTGAAATTTTGAATGTTTTTTCTGAATTTCCTTGTTCTTTGAAGTTTGGCTCAAACGTCTTCCAAGCCGCAGTATCCGAAGAAAACGCAACGGCGTTGATGAAGCGATTGCATCACATTATTTATAAATAACGAAAACCGGCAATGCGTATTTATAGCGCGTTGCCGGTTTACAATTTACATAAGCTTAAAAAATCGTTCAATACCAAGGCTTCTTCTTCCTGCGTAAGATAAAAATGACTTGATTGCGGCAGGGTATGGATCCGTATCTTAGGGTTCTTTTTTAATATTTCTACGGAAGAATACGCAACCAACTCATCCTTCTTGGACTGATACACGGTACAGGGCGTTGACAGTTTTTGAATAACGCCTCTCGTATGATAAATTTCCTTCAGCAATTCCACGTACCGCGGAATCCAGGGCAGATATTTCCACAGGCGGGGATCCGGCTTGATTCCGTACGCAAGAGTGGCGCCGAGCGTTCGCAGGTCCATTGGCGAAACCCTTTGAAATAAAACCTTCAACGAGGTAGTCAGCGCGCTCGGTTTCGGATGAACCCGAAGGGGAGACGCCATTAAAAACAGTTGAGAAATGTCAGAGGGATTTTCGATTGCGGCGTTGATTGCGAAAAGAGTTCCCATGGAATGGGCAACGATGATAATTTCCCGATGCTGTTGTCGTAACGTCGTAAGCGCGCCGTTTACCTGTGATTTCCAACGCTTCATCGACGTTTTTGCAAAATCATCGGTGGTTTTCCCGTGTCCGTCCAAAAGAAGATTGATGATGGAATAATTCTCCGGGATCAACGGAATGAATTTTCGAAAATGATCCGGAGTTCCGACGATTCCGTGAATGAAGAGGATTGCGGTATTTGCTTCGGGAACGATACGAACGTATTCTTGATGACGAGACATACAACCACACGTCCTTTCATTAAAATCGGGAGGCCTCTCCGACGGAAAAGCCTCCCAACATTTTTGGAAATCGATCAATTAAAGATATTTTTTCAGCTCGTCGGAAAGTTCGTTAACATCCTTGCTGAGGGTAATGGTAATATCAATATTACGGATTACCTTGTTAACTTCTGCGAGGAATTCTTCCAGCAAAGCCAAATCATCGCCGCAGATTTTCGTGATGGAATCAACGAAGATATCGGTAATGTCGTAGTTTGCAGACATCAATCCGCACAGGAAACCGAAGAAACGGTCGTAAGTATTGATATCGTACTCATCAGAACTGATAAGACGAACCTTATGGCTGATGTCGTAAATCAGTTTTCTGCCTTTTTCCACGCAGACGACGCAACCGCGTTCGGTAGCGATGGCAGCGTTTGCTTCCGCGATGAGGGTTTTGGTTTTACCGGTTCCTTTGAGTCCAACGATAAGTTTAATCATGGGGGAATATCCTCCTCTTTCTTTTTGCTAATTACATTATATCATATTTTTTTACAGATTGCAAGAGGAAAAAGAAAATTTTTTGTCAAAATACACAAATTATTTCAATTTTGCCTCAAGTTCTGCTTTCATATTTTCGTATCCGGGTTTTCCGAGCAGTGCAAACATATTCTTTTTGTATGCTTCCACGCCGGGTTGGTCAAAGGGATTTACACCCAAAAGATAGCCGGAAATCGCGCAGGCCTTTTCGTAGAAATAAATCAGGTAACCCAGAGAATAAGCAGACGCATCCTCCAATTCAAGAACGATGGAAGGAACTCCGCCGTCCATGTGTGCCAATGCCGTTGCCTGGAAGGCTTTCATGTTGACGTCCTGCATGGATTTTCCTGCAAGAAAATTCAAACCGTCGAGATTTTCGGGATCGACGCCTACCACCAGATCCTGCTTGGATTTATTGACCCATAAAACCGTTTCGTACATCGTCCGCATCCCCTCCTGGAGATACTGTCCCAGGGAGTGGAGATCGGTAGAGAAGATCATGCTGGTGGGGAAGAGCCCCTTTCCGTCTTTGCCTTCACTTTCGCCGTAAAGCTGCTTGATCCATTCGCCCAATCACCACAGATAGGGCTCGTAACCAACGGTAACCTCGATGGAACGACCTTTCCGCAGAAGAATGTTGCGAATTGCGGCAAATTCATAGCAGGGATTCTTGCTCAAATCAGGATCGTCAAAGTCTTTCATTGCGTCGGCGGCACCGGTCATCAAAGCGTCGATGTCAATGCCGGCAGCGGCGATGGGCAGAAGTCCGACGGGGGTGAGAACGGAAAAACGTCCGCCAACGTCGTCGGGAATAACGAAGCATTCGTATCCTTCCCGATCCGCCAGGGATTTCAGTGTTCCGCGAGCCTTGTCGGTAGTGGCGTAAATGCGTTCTTTCGCGCCTTCTTTTCCGTATTTCTTCTCTAAATATTCCTTCAGAATCCGGAAGGCAAGGGCAGGCTCCGTCGTCGTCCCGGACTTGGAAATAATGTTAACGCTGACGTCTTTTCCTTCACAGATCGACAAAACCTCCTGCAAATGGGTCGAGGAAATGGAATTGCCGATGAAATAAATTTCCGGAGTCCCTTCGCGCTTCAGGTTGTTGTACATGGGGGATTTTACAAATTCAATGGCGGCGCGGGCACCTAAGTAAGATCCGCCGATTCCGATAACCAAAAGAACGTCCGTGTCCTTTTTGATTTTCTCCGCGGCGACCTTAATTCTTGCAAATTCTTCCTTATCGTAATCGACGGGAAGGTTGACCCAGCCGAGAAAATCGTTTCCGGCACCGTTTTTGTCCTTGAGCATTTTATCTGCGGCGGCAACGTAGGGCTTCAGTCCCTCGTATTCCTTTTCCCCGATAAAACCGTTCAGGTACTGCTTGTTTACCTTTAATACCATAACTATATTCTCCAATCTGTAGATTTCGAAATAATCAGTCGATCGAAAAATCCGAACTGTCGAATTCCGGCAAGGTCGCAGGACGATGGGGAATCCGTTTCAGGGAACAGTACAGGAATTTTTTACAATCGGCCTTCGGTTGGATGAGCCCGTACCGTTTGCACAAGACGTTTCCATCCGTGAGAACCGTTCCGTTTTTACAATATTCACAGCTTGGCTCGATGTTTTTGCGAAACATACGGACACTCCTTTCTTTTTAACAATTATATCACAGATTGGCAAAGATTGCAAGCAAGATATGTGTTCAATTTTTAAATAAAATTTTACTTTTATTAAAACTTTATTTACAAACGTCAGTTTTTGTATTATAATAGATATAAAGTTGATAATAGAAAGAGTGACTTCATGTCGGATTTAAAATATATCTCGGAAGCGGAAATTCTGCGGCAACGCGGTTATATCGAATCGATCCGAGAGCTTTTGACAGAAAAGCAGGCAAAGACCGGTCTTCCGGCTTTTGCTTATACGAAAACCTTCGGCTGTCAACAGAATGAAAACGATACGGAGCGAATCAACGGAATGTTGTCCGAAATGGGATTCGTCTTTACGGATACTCCGAGCGCAGCGGATTTTATCCTTTTTAACACCTGTGCGGTTCGGGATCATGCGGAACAAAAGGTGTACGGTACGGTGGGATCTCTCGCTCCTTTGAAGAAAGAAAAGCCCGATACGGTCATCGCCCTTTGCGGGTGCATGATGCAACAATCTGCGGTGTCTGATGAGATTCGCAAAAAATACCGTCACGTAGATTTATTGTTCGGACCTCACGCCCTGTACCGATTTCCGGAGAATTTTTATAACGTCCTTACACAAAAAGGCAGAATCTTTGACAATGCCCCTTCCGATGGCAATATTGCGGAGGGGATTCCGGTATTACGGTCGGATAAAACCCGTGCGTGGGTTTCGATCATGTCCGGGTGTAATAACTTTTGCACCTACTGCATCGTTCCCCACGTCCGCGGAAGGGAACGGAGCCGTTCTCCGGAATTGGTCTTGAAAGAAGTTCAAAGCCTGATCAAGCAAGGATATAAGGAAATTACGCTGCTGGGACAAAACGTAAATTCCTACTGCAACGATCTTGACGTGGATTATGATTTTTCGGATCTTCTTCGGGAAATTGACCAAATGGAAGGCGACTTTACCGTTCGGTTTATGACCTCTCATCCGAAGGATGCGTCGGAAAAGCTGATTCGTACCATTGCCGCGTGTCCTCACGTTTCCCGTCATATTCATCTTCCGTTTCAATCGGGTAGCAATCGGATTTTAAAGCTGATGAACCGAAAATATACCCGGGAAGATTATCTTAATTTGATTTCTCTTGCCAAAAAGGAAATTCCGGGCGTCGTTTTTACCTCGGACGTAATCGTTGGATTTCCTACCGAGACGGAAGAAGATTTCCAAGATACCATGTCGCTGATCCGTGAGGTTGGGTTTGACGGATTGTTTACTTTCATTTATTCCCCCCGTAACGGCACGCCTGCGGCTACTATGGACGGACAGATTCCGGACGACGTAAAGGGTGACCGTTACCGCCGTCTTTCCGCATTACAAAGCGAGTTGTCCGCACAGGCAAACCAAAAATTAGTGGGACAAGTGGTGACCGTTTTGGTGACGGGACAAAATGAAAAGGATCCATCCCTTTGCAACGGACGAACCGACGAGAATAAGTTGGTGCATTTCCCGGGGAATTTTCAGGCGGGAACTAAAGTGAACGTCCGCATCGATCGAGCGTTGAATTGGGGAATGTACGGGACGCTCGCGGACTGATTTGTTTTTAATTTTCAATAAAATATCTATATGAAGAAAGAGGAAAATAAGATGACAGATCTTACCAAACTTGCCCACGAGCTGGGCGAAGCAATCGAAGCCAGCGAAGAATTCAAAAAATATGCGGAAGCAAAAGCTCTTCAGGAGACGGATTCCGAACTGCAGATGGTAATCGGAGAATACAATCTCCGTCGGATGCAGCTGATGAACGAATTGCAAAAGGAAACCAAGGATCAGGACGAAGAAATGCTCAACAGTATGCGCGAAATGATGAATACCGCGTACGACAAGGTAATTTCTCATCCCGTGATGAAGCAATTCTCCGAAAGCTCCGAAGCACTGCAGGAATTGGTAAACGGCGTTTATCAAATCATCAATTTCCACGTTACCGGCGAAGAGCCTCATTCTTGCGGAGGAAATTGCTCCGGATGCTCCGGCTGCCACTAAAAAATTTAGACAAGGACGTAAACACAAATGACGGATATTATCACCGCACAGGGAGAAGTGATTCCCGTAAATAAACTTTCTCCTATGATGCGTCAGTATCTTGAACTGAAGCAACAATATAAAGACTGCATTCTCATGTACCGTCTCGGCGATTTTTACGAGATGTTCTTTGACGATGCCCGTACCGTCAGCCGGGAATTGGATCTGACGCTGACCGGGCGGGACTGCGGTCTGGAGGATCGGGCACCCATGTGCGGTGTGCCTTTTCACAGCGTTGATAACTATATATCTCGGTTGGTTTCCAGAGGCTTCAGCGTTACGATTTGCGAACAGAACAAGGCGGAAAATTCCAACGAAGTTTTGGGGCGCGAGGTAACCCGTGTGATCACTCCGGGAACGGTCACGGAGCCCACGATGCTCGATGAGAAGAAAAACAATTATATCGTCGGTATTTGCGCCGACGAGGGAAAAGTCGCCTTTTGTTACGCAGATATTACCACCGGTGATTTCTTTTTAACCGACGTGTTCAAATTGTCCGATCCGTCATTGTTATCTCATTTGTGCCGTTATTCTCCCCGAGAGGCGTACCTGAACAAGTCTGCGAAGGATTCCACGTTGATTCGGGAATACTTTGCAAAATTAGGGCATTGTACCGTAAAAGAGGGCGATGCGGAAAGCTTCCGTCTCAAAGACTGTATGCGCCGTATCGAACAGCAAACCGGAAAGGCGATCCGCGATCTGGATCTTCCCGAAGGAGAATTGCTCCTGAAGGCAGCCGGCGGATTGCTGGACTATCTGCAAAAAACGCAATTATGCGACCTTTCTCACATGAAAAATCTCCGTTATCTGACCGACGGCGATTCCATGGAAATCGATTACTCCACGTGGCGGAACCTCGAAATCGTCGAGACTCTGCGGACGAAGGAACGGCACGGCTCTCTTCTCGGCGTATTGGATAAAACCAGAACTGCTATGGGTGCCCGTCAGCTGCGTAAATTTTTGGAAAAACCCCTTTTGGATATTCCTTCGATTATGGCGCGGCAAGACGCGGTTCGAATTCTTTACGATTCCCACTTGGAGCGTACCGAGCTTCGGGATCTTTTGAATCACGTCCGCGACGTGCAACGGTTGATGACGAAAATCGTTTACGACACGCTGAACCCAAGAGATATGCGTGCGCTTTGCGTCAGTTTTTCCGTTTTCCCGCAGATCAAACGGATTTTAAGCTCGATGGAACCGAGCCTTCTGAAGAAGATCTATGCGGATTTAGATCCGTTGGAAGACATTACTTCAATGATTGAAGAAGCAATCGTGGAAGATCCGCCGATGCTGATTCGGGAAGGGAAAATGATCCGTTCCGGATACAACGAAAAATTAGACGAATTGCGTGAGCTTTTGAAAAACAGCAAGCAGGTTCTTGCCAATATCGAAACGGCGGAAAAGGAAAAGACCGGGATCAAAAATCTCAAGATCGGCTATAACAAAATTATCGGCTATTTCCTTGAGGTTACAAAATTGAATACGCACCTCGTTCCAGATTATTACATCCGGAAGGGCACGCTCGTCAACGCGGAGCGATACATAACCCCCGAATTAAAGGAAATTGAGCTGCAGCTTGCAACGGCAAACGATCAGATCGTTCAAATCGAATACGACCTCTATACGGCGTTAAAAAAGCGATTGGCGGACGCTCTCGACCGGATCCGTCGCTCCGCAGACGCCATCGCGTTGTTGGATGCGCTGCTATCCTTGGCTCACGTTGCGTTGAAAAACAATTATAGCTGCCCCTTCGTCAACGAGGGGGACGTGATTGACATCAAAAACGGCCGCCATCCGGTGGTAGAATCGATGCTTCGGGACGATATGTTCGTCCCCAACGATACGTACCTGGATCGAAAGGACAACCGCACCGCGATCATTACCGGTCCGAATATGGCAGGAAAATCGACCTATATGCGTCAGGTAGCCATTATTATTCTCATGGCGCAGATCGGTTCCTTCGTGCCTGCCTCAAGCGCAACCATCGGCGTTTGCGATAAGATCTTTACCCGCGTTGGCGCCTCCGACGATCTTGCGATGGGACAGTCAACCTTTATGGTGGAAATGACCGAGGTTGCCTATATCGTGAAGAATGCAACGAAGAGATCCTTGATGATCTTTGATGAAATCGGTCGGGGAACTTCGACCTTTGACGGCATGAGCATCGCCCGTGCCGTGGTGGAATTCGTCACACAAAAAATCGGCGGAAAATCCCTGTTCGCAACCCACTATCATGAATTGATTGCCTTGGAGCAGGAAATGTCCGGCGTCCGAAATTACAATATAGCGGCAAAGAAAAAGGGGAAGGATATTTTGTTCCTCCGCAAGATCGTGGAGGGCGGAACCGACGACAGCTACGGCGTTGAGGTTGCCCGCCTTGCAGGAGTTCCGGAGGAAATTATCCATCGGGCGGAGGTAATCCTTTCCGAATTGGAAGCTGCCCCCGCGTCTCGACCGGTTGCCTCCGTTCAGGAAGAGGATTTACAAATTTCCATGACCTCCGGTTACGCGGATGAAATTATTGAAACCTTAAAAAAGACCGACGCAACGCTTCTTACTCCCATCGAAGCGATGAACGAGCTTTATCGCCTTGCAAAGCAAGCAAAAGACATTTGATCATAAAAGAAAGGAATGACCTATGCCGGAAATTCGCCTTCTTGATTCTTCGGTAATCAATTTGATTGCGGCAGGGGAGGTCGTGGACCGACCTGCTTCTGCAGTAAAGGAAATGGTTGAAAACGCCATTGATGCCGGCGCAAAGCATATTACCGTAGAAATTCGCCGCGGCGGTCTGGAGCAAATTCGGATCGTTGACGACGGATGCGGTATGTCTGCGGAAAATGCCCGAAAAGCATTTCTGAAACACGCGACCAGCAAAATTTCTTCCGGAGAAGATTTAAATCAAATTTCTACCCTTGGATTTCGCGGCGAGGCGTTGGCGGCGATTTCCGCCGTTTCCAAAATCACCTTGGCCACCAAAGAAACGGGGAAGACCTCGGGAATTCGTCTTGAGGTTTCCGAAGGGGATATTTTATCGGAAGAAGAATGCGGTTGCCCGGAAGGGTCCTGTTTCACCGTTCAGAATTTGTTTTTCAATACCCCTGCGCGGCTGAAATTCATGAAATCCGAGCCTGCAGAGGCAGGGGCGGTTCAATCCGTGATGGAAAAGCTTGCGTTATCCCATCCCCAAATTTCGTTCCGTTTTTCGGTCAACGGTGTGGAGCGCTTGCACACTCCGGGAAACGGTGATTTAAAGCAAACGGTCTTTTCTGTTTTTGGAAAAGAATTTGCAGAAATGTCCTTGCCTGCGGATTTGACCACCGGAAGCGTTCAAGTGAAAGGGCTGGTGGGAAAACCCATCTATTCGAAGGCAAACCGGAGCCGTCAGATCTTTTTCCTGAACGGACGCTACGTGCGTTCCCCCATCTTGATTTCCGGCTTTGAAGGTGCGTACAACAACAAAATGATGATCAGCCGCGTTCCCGTATGCGTCTTATTCATTGAAATGCCGGCGCACCAAGTGGACGTCAACGTTCACCCCAGCAAATTGGAAGTTAAATTTGCAGATGAAAATGCCGTATCCTACGCCGTGCGAAAGGCTACGGAAAATGCTCTTGCGTCCGATACAGGCATCGTGGAAATGAAATTCGCCGAGCCGACACGCCCTGCTGCTGTTCCCCCATCTCCCTTAAAAAGCGAGCCGTATAAAAAAGTTCCCAACGTTGCAAAACCGTTGGAAACACCTGTTAAAATTGAAAAGCCTGTTTCATCACCGAAAAAAATCGCAAAACCGGAACCTCAAAAAGCAACCGTCGAAAAGTCCGGCTGGGTGATTACCGTTCCGGAGACGCAAAAGCCTGCAGATCAACTGATTTTAAGAGACGTGGCGTCCCAGGTCCGCACCTCAAATCCGGAAAAGAATATCCCTCAAATTTCCGTTATTCCGAACGTAGAAAAGGAAAATAAGTCGATTCCGGAATCGACGAAGGTTGAGGTAATTTCTCCGATATTGTCTCCCGCGAAAGAAGAACCGGTGCTGTTTCAGACAGAACAACCGTTCCGAATGATCGGGGAGAGCTTTGATTGCTATATTTTAGTGGAAAAAGGAGAAGAAATTCTCTTTATCGACAAACACGCACTGCACGAGCGCATGAATTTCGAACGGTTGCGAAAGAGTGATATCCCGGCGCAAGCACTGCTGAATCCGATCGTACTGCATATCGGGATCGATGAAAACCGGATTTTATCCGAAAATGCGGATTTTCTTTCCCGCTTCGGATTTATTTTAGAGTCCTTCGGAGACGATCTTTTAATTCGGGAAATTCCCGCCTTGATCGATCCGGAGCAGGCGGAATCCTTGTTGCAGCAATTTGCGGATTCCTTGTCCGTCGGTCGTGACGAGGCGCTTATGGATCGGTTCTATTACGATCTCGCCTGTAAAGCGTCCATTCGCTCCGGCAGTAAATCCACCCGTCCCGAATTGGAGGGCTTGGTGGCAGAATATTTCCGCAGAGAAAAGGAACTGCAATACTGTCCGCACGGACGCCCGATCGTCTTTTCTCTGACGAAAAAATCCATCGAAAAACAGTTTAAACGATTGAAATGAGTTGACTTATGAAGCCCCTTGTTGTTGTCATCGTCGGTCCGACCGCCTCCGGAAAAACGAAGCTGTCCATTGAGCTTGCAAAGCGATTCGACGGAGAGATTATTTCAGCCGATTCTATGCAGATTTACCGTCGCATGAATATTGGTACGGCAAAGCCGACGGAAGAAGAAACGTTCGGAATTCCCCATCATTTGATGGATTTTTTAGAACCGACGGAGGAATATACCTTAAAACAGTATTTGGAAGATGCAAACCGTTGCGTTCAGGATATTCTTTCCCGCAATAAACTCCCGATCCTCGTCGGAGGCACGGGACTTTACGTTTCTTCCTTTCTGAATAATTTAACCTTATCGGAAGAGCCCGTGGACGAATCGTACCGCGCGGCGTTGGAGAATGATTACGAGAAGCTTGGGGGAGAAGTAATGCTTTCCCGTCTTTCCGAAATCGATCCGGAGCTTGCAGCACGCTTGTTTCCAAAGGATAAAAAACGTATTCTGCGCGGATTAGAGGTTTTTCACAACACGGGAATTACCCAATCGGAGCAAAACCGTCGAGCGATGGAGCAGGAAAGTCCCTACCAGTTTCTCTGTTTTGGCTTAACTGCAGAGGACCGTGCGGTTTTATATCAACGGATTGATCAGCGCGTCGAAACAATGATGGAAGCCGGTCTATTGGAGGAAGTTCGTTTATTGCAAGATATTCCTTGCTCCCGAACCGCACGGCAAGCCATCGGATATCGACAGTTTGACTCCTATTTTGCAGGGGAGACCTCTTTGGAAGAGGTCGTTGATCAGATCAAGAAAGAAAGTCGAAATTACGCGAAAAGACAATTAACTTGGTTTCGGAGAGAAAAGCGGATTCAATGGTTCTCGGTCGATCTTTTGAATTTTGACAATATTCTGAACTCTTGTTGCGAACGTATAGCCAAACACATAGAAGTATGGTATAATAATAAATAAGGTAACTGTAACATTTTTCTGTTTGCCTTTTCAAGACACGTAAACCAACACATACAAACAATTATCTCAACGAGGTACCTGCTTATGTCCGAAGAAATCAAAACGTCTGAACGCGCGAATCACGGGAATATTCAAGAGACCTTTTTGAACTATGCCCGAAAGAACAAAACGCCCATTATCGTTTATCTTATCAGCGGTTTTCAGATGCGCGGCATCATAAAAAGCTTTGATAATTTCGTTATTTTGCTGGAATCGGATGGAAAAGAAAGCATGATTTATAAGCACGCAATTTCCACCGTTTCTCCGATCTGATGCTTTATGAAAAGTAAGGTCAGCATTGTTTTTTTCTGGATTCTGGTTGCCGTCGTTTTCGTATATCTTGCGGCAAGCATTATTCCTTCCATGTTTTCTTCCGAAGAGATTACCGTTTCTCCCGCGTTATCCATCGTCTATGACGACGTTTTGACCGTTACCGGGATTGCCCTTCGCGACGAAATCCTCGTATCCGCCAACGGAACGCCTACGTCCATTGATTACAAGGTTTCGGATGGGGATCGGGTTTCAATCGGCGACGCCGTTGCTACCTACAGCACCGTTCAAGCGCCGGTCAAGGATCGTCTTGCAGTAGAAGTCATCGACCGGAAAATCGCTCTTTTAAAAGAATGCGTTTCCTCTACGACCCAATACGACTTAAAAACGCTGGATTCAAAAACGAAAGATGCGATTGAATCGTATCTTTCCACGGCGCAGGGTCAGGATATCTCAAAGGCGTTGGATGCGTCGGTTCAGGTTTCTTCCTGCTTCATAAAACGAGACATGAAGGTATCCGGGGACAAGTCTTATTACAAAAATATCCTTGAAAATTGCGAATCGACCCGTTCCACCCTTTTAACCGGAACCAACACGCAGCAGACCGGGGTTTACGCTTCCCAAGCCGGTTATTTCTCTTCACAGTTTGACGGATATGAGTCGTTAAAGGCTTCGGACTACAAAAATTGCACTCCCGATACCGTCCGGGACTTACTCGCAAAAACGCCGGGCGCAAGACCGGAGGATTACGTGGGCAAATTACAGCATTTCTCTTATTGGACGTATCTTTGCACCGTTCCGGAAAGCGAGGCGTCCCGCTTTGAGATAGATACCGTATGGACCTTCCGATTTGATACCGTTGCTTACGGCACGCAAACCGTTACCATGACGGTAAAAAGCGTTTCCGATCCGCTGGATGGACAGGTATCCATCGCCTTTGAATGTTCTTCGTTTAACGAAGCGTTGTTTTCTCTCCGAATTTGTAACGCACAAATCGTTTTGCGTTCTTATTCCGGCTATAAGATCAATAAAAACGCGATTCGAGTTCACGAAGGGGAGACCGGCGTGTACGTTCTTTCCGGTGCGAAATTAGTATTTAAGCCCTTGACGATACTTTATCGTGACGAGATTCGTGATTTTGCAGTGGTCACGCCGAACACGAATTCCCCCTCCAGAACGCTGATCCTCAACGATTCCGTAGTCGTCGGCGGGAAAGAGGTTTATGACGGAAAGGTAGTAAATATCAACTGATGATTCGAGATAATTATCTGCGTATTCAAGAAGAAATTTCCCGTATTACTGCGGAAAACGGCATCGGACAAAAGGTCACGATCGTTGCCGTTACGAAAAATCAGCCGGAAGCGGTAATTCCGGAGCTTGCGTCTCTCGGGGTTTCTGATTTTGCAGAAAACCGCGTTTCGGCACTCTTGGAGCGTGCCCCCTTGATGAACGGTACGCGACATCTGATTGGGCATCTGCAAACGAACAAGGTGAAAAAAGCAATTTCCTGCGCGGACTTGATCCATTCGGTGGATTCTCTCCATCTGGCCCGGGAAATCAGCCGTTGTTCCGGGATTGCAAATCAGGTCACCGATATTTTAATTCAAGTCAATATTGCAAAAGAACCGCAAAAATTCGGTGTTTATGAAGAGGATTTAGACGATCTGCTTCAAAACGTCGCAAGCCTGCCAAA
Source organism: Clostridia bacterium (assembly GCA_017623475.1). Taxonomy (GTDB): domain Bacteria; phylum Bacillota; class Clostridia; order Oscillospirales; family UBA644; genus RGIG995. The sequence goes on from JAGAPC010000004.1 coordinate 41,946, forward strand.
CCTTCGGATCCGCGGTTTGATGGCAATCATGCCCATTGAAACAAAGGACGAATATTACGGTAAAATGTACGATTTATATCGAAAATATTCGGAAAATAAACTGTATAATGTATCTATGGATATCTTGTCTATGGGTATGAGTAATGATTATGAAACAGCCGTTCGTTACGGCTCGAACATGATTCGTGTCGGAACAGCGTTGTACTTATAAAAAAAGAGAAAGGACATATGCTATGGGACTGTTTGACCGTTTTTCCCTTAAGGAAGAGGAAGAAGATCTGGAATTAGAAGAAGAGGTTGCTTTATCGGACAAGAGGGAAGCTCCTGCTTCTGCCGTTCCCGGAAAAGCAAAAAAGCAATTCGTACTCTTTCGCCCCAACGATCCGTCGAACGATCAGTTATTGACGATCGCCGATCATTTGCTCAATCATGAATCCGTTATTCTGAATTTAGAGCTGATTGCAAAGGATGCCCGTCATTTCATTGATTTCTTAAGCGGCGTTGCCTACGCGATGCAGGGAAACACGAAAAAAATCGCATCCAACACGTTTCTTATTACCCCCGGCGGAATTGAGGTTACGGGCGATATCGCCGCAAGCCTCGATCTGGAACTGAAGTTTTAAAAGAAAAAAAGTTATATAAGGAGAATTGTTATGATTACACCGAAAGAAATCGAAACGAAAGAATTTACCACCACGAAAGGCGGTGGCTACAGAGGGGATGAGGTCGATCAATTCCTCGATGAAATTCTCGTTGATTATACCCGCCTTTTAGAAGAGCGCAACGCGCTGAAAAACAAAGTCAATCTTTTGACTGAAAAATTGAACGAGGTGGCAAAGATTCCCGCCGCGGAACCCGTTGTGGTTGAATCGGTTACGGCTCCCGTAGTAGTTCCTCAAGAGCCTTCGGAAGTTCTGGATGAAGCCCGTAAAAAGGCGGATCGTTTGGTTGCCGATGCGGAAGATTACGCTAAAAAGTTGATCGAAACCGCACAGTACGAAGCGAATCGCCAAAACGCCGTCACCCAAAAGCTGACCGGCGAAATCGAAGCCTTCAAAAAATCCCTGTTGGACACCTACGCTAACCACGTTAAAATGGTAGAAGAAATCCCCAACATGAAATTTGAAGATATCAAAGTCGGCTCAGAGACCTTGGAAATCCTGAATCAATCCTTCAACGATGATTCCACCGCGGAAGTAGTCGCTGAGATTTCCACCGATGATTCCATTGACGCTTCCGGTGTGATTTCCGATGAAGTTGATTTCGACGAAGATCTTTTCGAAAAATCTGCGAAACGCACCTCCGAAAAGCGGACTGCCAAAGGCTTGGAAGATCTGTTTGACGATGAAGAACCCAAAAAGAAAGAGCCGAAAAAGAAGTTGAAATTGTTCTTCCGCGACGAAGACGATGACGACGACGACTTCTTCGATGACGACGAAGATTGATTAGAATGAAGCGTTCTGCCCATGCAGAATGGTTCGGTTATTTGCTGATTTTCACGTCTATCGTCGGCTTGGATCAGTTGGTAAAAATCTTGGCTTTTCAATATCTTCAGCCAATTTCGACCTATGAACTGCTGCCCGGTGTTTTTCGCTTGCAATATTGCGAAAACACCGGCGCGGCGTTTAGTATCCTTGCCGGACAAACGTGGTTTTTCATTCTTTTGACCGTACTGTTTTGCTCCGTTATCATATTCCTTTTGCTGCGAGGTTCCATCCATTCTGCCGCCGCCCGCATCGCGTTGGTTTGCGTTGTTTCCGGAGGAATCGGCAATCTGATCGACCGCGTTTTCCGCGGATTCGTCGTGGATATGTTTGATTTTTATTTGATTAACTTTGCGGTTTTTAACGTCGCAGACATTTTCGTATGTTGCGGCTCTGCCTTATTTATTCTTCTGTTCCTTTCTTCAAAAGGAGAGATTCTTGACTGATGACCAGGCGTACAATATCCGTACCTGCGGATACGAAACCGGAACGGATTGATAAATATCTTTCCGTTGTTCTGAATAACGATGCCGAGCAGATTTTTTCTCGCTCGGCTGTTTCGGTTTTATTGGAGCAGGGTAACGTAATTTTAAACAGCGCTCCGGCAGGGAAGAGCGTTAAGGTGAAGGGGGGAGACGTTATTATCGTCGAAATTCCCGATCCGAAACCGTTAGAGGCTATTCCGCAAGCAATTCCGTTAAATATTGTTTATGAGGATCGTCATCTTTTAGTTGTAAACAAGCAGCAAGGAATGGTCGTTCATCCGGCAGCGGGGAATCCCGACGGAACTTTGGTCAACGCCCTTTTGTTCCACTGTCAAGGAGAATTATCCGGAATCAACGGCGTTTTACGCCCCGGTATCGTACATCGAATTGACAAGGACACCTCAGGGCTTTTGATCGTTGCCAAAACGAACGACGCACATCTCGGACTTGCCGAGCAAATTAAAGAACATTCGTTTCTTCGGGAATACGAAGCGGTTGTTATCGGATGTCTCAAGGAATCCTCAGGAACCATCGATGCGCCGATCGGTCGTGATCCAAAAGACCGAAAGAAAATGGCAATCACTCCGGTCAATTCAAAAAACGCCATTACACATTATCAGGTTCTGGAAGAATTTAGGGGCTATTCACACGTCCGCTTCCGCCTGGAAACGGGACGCACCCATCAAATCCGGGTTCATATGTCGTCAAAGGGACACGCCATTGCGGGCGATCCCGTATATGCGCCGAAAAATGCCGATTCCCTTGGGCTTTCCGGTCAGTGTCTCCACGCAAAAAAGATTGGTTTCGTCCACCCGATCTCCGGGAAATATATGGAATTCGATTCCTCCTTACCACCCTATTTTACGGCTCTTCTACAAAAATTAAAACAGATGCAATAAACTGCACACCGTCATGATGTGCAGTTTTTTTTATTCCGTTGGTCCTGCGTCCTTTTCGGAGATTGAAATAGAGTTCATCGCGTGATCAATTTGGGAATTCTTTAAATGGGTATAAATCTGTGTCGTTCCGAGGTTCGAATGTCCTAAAATTTCTTGCAAAGCGCGAACGTCAACACCGCTTTGATACATCAAGGAAGCAGCCGTATGTCTCAGCTTGTGGACAGAATAAACCTTCGTATCGATGCCGCACCGCCTCATAAAGTCGTGCACCATCGTCTGAACCATCCGTTGGGAGATTCGATTTCCTTTTTGGCTGATAAACAACGCTTCCGGATCTTGAATTCGAAATTGGTAGGTTTTTCGCTCGTCATAATACGCCTGAAGCGCAGCCATGCAAGCGTCATTCAAATACAAAACTCGTTCTTTGTTGCCTTTTCCGAGAACCTTCATATGGCGCTCGGAAATGCTGGTATAATTCAATCCAACCAATTCGGAAAGTCGAATACCGCAATTCAAAAACAGCGTAATAATCGCAAGATTTCGGCACTTAAATCTTCCGTCAATGGAGTTCAAGAGATTAAAGCTTTCCTTAAACGTCAAATAATAGGGGAGTTTTTTATCAACCTTTGGAGAACGCAAATCTAACGTAGGATTTTCGGAAATCAGCTTTTGCGTGGCAAGATAACGATATAACCCCCGAAGGCTGGAAATTTTGCGCATCCGGGATCGGGCTGAATTTCCCATTTCTCCTTGTCGGAACGCTAAATATTCGTGGAGCTTTGCCAACGTAACGGACTTCAATTCTTCGATCGAATAATCTGAGGCATCAATTTTGTCGAAGTCGTCGATCTTGACGTTGCCACCGGTCTTCAAATAGCGGAAAAAGGTCTTTAAATCCAAATAATACTCCCGCACAGTTAAAGGGGAGAGGGCTCGAACCACCTGCAAATCAAGCAAATAACGAACGCAATATTCGGGAACGTCCGTCATATCAGACATTTTCATATATTCCGATTTCACATCAAACACCTCGCGATCTTTACCTAATTGTAACATATTTATCGTCAAATGTCAAATATTTTGCGCAATTATATTGTGACAAAATTGTGAATTCCATTTTTGATTCTAATTTTAAACCAAAAGGGGGATTTTAGCATTTGCTGAAACATTTTAGGGAAACATAGGATATGTTTCAATCCGGGGAAGGTTACGTACCGCAAATCGATTATTATGAATAAATAATCATCAATCATAAAATAATACACTCAAAAAGAATAATTGTAGATTAAAACAATTTCTTGGTCAATAATCGATTAAATGGAAAAAAATAATAAAACATTTTCGTTTTATTTTTCCCGAAACAATACTTTGTATTGCCGAAATAAAATAAAACGATTTTAATTTGAGTAAAACCTGAAGATTGAAAGCTAAACATTAGCACCTAAATAAAAATGGTAACATAAACAAAAAAAATGAAGCAAAACTTTTTCACAATATATCGTTTTATTATTAAATATTTTAAAATCATTCGGTTTAATATTTGATCGCCAGATCGCGGAATCTAATAAATAAGTAAACTCGCTATAGATCAGTTATTTAAATACTTTGATTAAAAGAAACCGATTAAAGGCGTCGTTTGAATCAATATCATGGAATCCACAATTTTACCCATCCTCCTTATTGCGCAAAATATCTATTTTGCGCAATTATGTATTTCCCAAAAACCCCTGCCCTGCATTGAAAAAGTGCCGACAATTCGCGTCGGCACTTTAATCTTATTGATTTTCGATATCTTCAATTTTCTTCGTAACGTTGTGAGCAATCGGATCCCATTTAACTTTTTTGAACAGCGCTGCGATGGCGATGGGAACGTACGTAAACATAAACAACGGGAACGTAAACAGATAGAGAATTTTCTTTCCTTTGGGGCAATCGATTCGCTTCCATTCGGTGATCGTGGTTAACAATCCTACAAGAAATACGGTAATGTAGAAATTAGAAACGGTTGTTCCCAGAGACGACAACGTAATGCCGATCAGATCTCCTCCGGCTGAACCCAGGAAGAGTGCGTAAATCAATATGCACAAATTGGTCAGACAACACGCCAGCGTAATAAACAACGCAGGAAAAATCGTCATCGTAAGATCGTAACAGGAAAAACTGAAATTTATCAGCCAATTTCCAACCAGCTTCTTTCCGTACTGTCCGAAAACCTGGTAAAATCCTTTTGCCCAACGCATACGCTGACTCCAGGATTGGGCGAAGGTCGTCGGCTGCTCGTCATAAAATTCAGCATCCGCATACCCGATTTTTCGACCGGTAACGGCACAGTCAACGGAGAATTCAATATCTTCCGTCAACAACGTATAGTGCCAGCCGTCGTTTTCCTTGAATACCTCTGCATTTACGAGGAATCCGGTCCCCGAAACGGCGCAGTTGGTATCCATCAGCATCCGGGAATTGTTCAGGTATTTACTTTCCCGCAGGAACCAAAGACTGTAACCGGCAGTAAGCCAATTCGTACTGAAATTTTTACTGTTACGGTAGCTTGTAACGACGGAATAACCTTCATCAAAAATGGTATTCATCTTTGAAATGTAATTCTTGGAAAGAAGATTGTCTGCATCGAAAATAAAGAAGCCTTCAATGTTTTCCGTGCCAAAGTCACGTTCAATACATTTGAGACCAAAATCAAGGGCGTACCCCTTCCCTACCTGATCCTGATTGAAACGCTCATAGACAACGGCACCGGCATCGCGGGCGACCTTTGCCGTATCGTCCGTACAGTTATCCGCAATAACAAAGATCCGAACCAATTCCGAAGGATAGTCCTGCTGATGAATACTGTCGATTAAATGGGCGATTACGTTGGCTTCGTTTCGAGCTGCAATAATAAATCCGTATTTATGCTGCTTGATGTTTTTGGGGTTCTTTCCTTTATGTTTACGGAAAAACGCTACTAAAATGTAAAACATCTGATAAGCATACAGCAACATGAAAACGATGAAAATCAGAGAGTTAAAGCTGCTGATAAAATCCTGTACGGTTATCAAAAGAATTCATCCTTTCGTCGATATTTGCACTATTTTAACTTAACGCAAGTATTATACAATATTCTTTTGATTTATCTGTGTCATGAATGTAACTGCAAAGAAAAGAAAAACTATCGAAACCCTTAAACTTTACAAATATAGCAAAAATAAGACAAATATAATTTACAATTTGTTCGATTATTCCAAGTCGGTGGGAATAGCGGAATAATATTCCATAGACGGTCTAACCTTCCATTGAGAAAGCAAATCATAATATTGCTCCTTCACGGAACGGTTTTCCTTTGCCACCTTTTTTGCCGAAATCAAGAGATTCTTCGGGGTATCGATCGGCGAACAAAATTCAACGCATCGGACCTCGTACCCTTCCGACTCTAATTTCATAGATCGCAAGCCGTCGGTGATCAGATCGTTCAGTCTTGCCCGAAAAACGCCGTGCTTGGTCAGTGGCTCAAAGGATTCGATTTTATACTGTTTCAACAGTTCTTTATGGCAACAGGGAACGCAGACGATACTCTCGGCGTGATGGCGTAACGCATAGCCCAGCGCCATATCGGTTGCGGTATCGCAGGCGTGCAGAGAAACGACCACGTCGGGATGAAAATCACTTTCATAGGTGCGAAGATCTTCACAAATAAACTCCATATTCGTGTATCCAAGCTCTTGTGCGATTTTTTTACTTGCCTCAATTACTTTGGGTGAAATATCAATCCCCACGAAGTGAGCGCGGATCCGCTTTTCTTCCCACAAATAGTAATTGAGAACGAAGGAGAGATAAGATTTCCCGCAGGCGCAATCGACTACGGTAATATCGTTCTTGCCTTCAAATAAGTCGGAAATCAGCTCCAGGATGTGATTCGTCTGATTGTATTTGCGAATCATGTCATTCCGTAATTTTCCGTCTTTATCGCAATATCCCAGCGCCGTCATCAGCTTGGACGCTTTCCGTAAATCAATCTGATATTCGCCTTTTGCGGAGGGCACGGAGACAACCTCGTTTGCCTCTTCCCTCTTCACGATTTTGACGTTACGACCGTCTGCATGAAGCTCGGTCGTAAGTCCGCGCTCCTTGTAACGAACGATGGCAGAATCATATTTCAGCAGGTCGTCCAACAGAAACTGAAGCGCTTGCGGAAGATCGGCAGCGTTCCGTTTTCCCGAAAAACGATATTCAAATCCGTCTTCGATGCGAAGGATCTTTCCGGAGTAGGTTTTTCGTCCGGAAACAAAATCAAAGGTTACCTCTGCGAAGTATTCGCTTGCGGTACGGTACCGTTCCGAAAATCCACCGAAAAACAGTTCAATTTTCGATTTTTGCTGCTGATTCATTCTGATCTCCCCTATTCTTTGGATAACAAAAAAACCCTTGAAAATCAAGGGTTTTTTGGAGCTGATGATCGGGATCGAACCGACGACCTCGTCCTTACCAAGGACGCACTCTACCGACTGAGCTACATCAGCGATTACTTGCCTATTATAGCAAAAATTCTCCCCCTTGTCAAGAGCAATTTGAGAATTGTTGCAATTCCGTCACAAGTTTTTTTTCTTCGCCCATTTTTGCGCTGCGCGCAGGGTATTTTTCATCAACATCGTTATCGTCATAGGTCCGACTCCGCCCGGAACGGGAGTGATATAACCGACAACGGGCTCTGCGGTGGCGAAGTCAACGTCGCCGACTAATTTCCCCTCTTCGTTGCGATTCATTCCCACGTCGATCACGACCGCCCCCGGCTTGATCATATCGCCGGTAATCAGCTCCGCCTTTCCGACGGCGGAAACCAAAATATCCGCATTTCTGGTATAATCTGCAAGGTTCGGGGTTCTCGAATGGCAAACGGTAACCGTTCCGTTTTCCTTCAATAAAAGCATCGCTTGGGGCTTACCGACGATATTACTCCGACCGACCACAACGCAGTTCTTCCCTTCCACGGACACGCCGGAGGAATGAATCAGCTCCATTACGCCGGCAGGAGTGCAGGGCAAAAATTCAAAATCGCCGATCATGATCTGCCCCACGTTGTAAGGATGAAACGCGTCAACGTCCTTATCGGGGTCAATATGATTGATAATGTTTTTAAAATCAAGTCCCTTGGGAAGCGGTGCCTGGATCAGAATTCCATGGATTTTTTCCGAATGATTCAGGGTATCCACGAGATCTAAAATTTCCGCTTCGGAAATACTTGCGGGAAGATTGTATTGCTCGTGATAAAAGCCGATCTCCTCACACGCCTTCGTTTTATTGCGAACGTAAACCTTGGACGCCGGGTCTTCCCCAACCAAAATAACCGCAAGACCGGGGACGGTTCCTTGCTTTTTCATTTCTTCGGTTTTTTCTTTTAATTCGGCGCGAATGGTTTGCGCTAAATTCGTTCCGCTTAAGATTTCAGCCATTTTCGTTCTCCTCCGTAATTTCCCGGGAAATATCCATAATTTCAGATTCCGATTCCTCGGAAGAATCTTCCTTTAATTCCGTTTCAGGCGTTGTAAAAAGGGATTGATATGTTTTCTCTTTTTTAGTTTTCTTTTGTATTTTGTCGAAAATTTTCGTTCTTAAACCAATGAAAAACATGATACCTGCTACGAAGAACAGTGCCGCAAGCAGTTGGGAAACACGAATTGAGCCAAGATACAAGCTATCGGTGCGAAGGCCTTCAATGAAGAATCTGCCCAATCCGTACCAGGCAAAATAGAGGGAAAATACTTCACCGTGATGCTTCATCCACTTCTTTGCAAAAATCAACAGTAAGACGAAACCGAAGATATTCCAGAGGGATTCGTACAAAAACGTGGGATGATACGGACCGTGACCGTTGATGGTCATCCCCCAAGGAAGATCCGTAATTTCGCCGTAGGCTTCCGCATTTACGAAATTCCCCCAGCGACCGATTGCCTGACCGATTAAAAATCCAAAAGAACCAAGATCAAATAGGGCTAACAAATTTACCTTTTTGATCCTGCAATAAACAAAGCCGGTAACGAACGCGCCGATCACACCGCCGTATATGGCAAGACCGCCGTCGCGAATGTTTATCATTTCCCCAAAGGAATCATACTGATCCAATTTAAACAGAACGTAGTACACCCTTGCGCAGATTACGGCAACGGGCAAACCGCACAAAAGAACGTCGAGAACGTTGTCGATGGTCAACCCGAATTTCGGGGCGTTCCACATACAGAACCCTACGGCAAGAATTAAGCCAAAGGTAATAATAACGGCATACCAATAAATGTCAAAATTGCCGATGGAAAATGCAATTCGATCCATCGAGAAAGAAATCCCCAGCTCCTCAAAGCAGATCTCGTTTTTCATAGAAACCTCACAATCGTTGATGTCAATATACTTTTGATATTATACCACTAAACCGGAGATTTGTCAAGAATTATCGTCAATTTCAAAGCATCAAAATTATCGGGAGACACGCAAAATGCCTCCCGGTGGGATAAAATCATATAATTACGCTGATTTCATGAGATATTCCGCTTAGGACAACGCAATCCGTTTTGACGCCGTTCTCAAAGATTCCAACCTCCGTGCCTCGTTCTACGCGAATCTTCAAAAGATCCGATTCTACGCGGAATTCCCCGTAATAGCCGTTCCAATCCTTCGGAAGATTCGGTCGAATAAAGACGCGGTTTCCGATTCGATGCAGTCCCAAAAGATCCTCGGTGACCGTTTTCAAATACCATCCGGCAGCGCCGGTGTAATGGGTCCAACCGCCGAACCCTTCGCGTCCGGGAAGCGTATAGACGTCAGCGGCAAGAACGTAGGGCTCTGCTCCGTAAGTGCGGACGTCCGCCGGGGTTTTACAGCGTGCCGCCGGGTTGATCCCCGACAGAATCTCCCATCCGCGCTCTACGCTCCCCGATTGAATCAACGCCCTTGCAAACCAAATCCCCGCATGGGTATATTGTCCGCCGTTTTCTCGAACTCCGGGAGGATAATCCGCAATCGAGCCGGGAAATCCGTCTTTTTGCGGACGGTAAGGCGGGGATAAAAGCTTGATCAGTTTCAGATTCGGATCCCACAAGCGGCGGTACGCAGAATCCAATGCAAGGTCCGAATTCTTCTTATCCAATCTTGCAAATACGGAAAATGCCTGGGGAATTAAATCAATGGTCTCGTCTCCCCCAAAAGGATCTCCGCTATTTCGGAATCCCCGCAGATATTTGTCCTTTGCGAAGGAGTGCTTTTCCAGGGCAGAACGAAGGGATTCTGCGTAAGAATTCAGTTCACAAACCTCCTCGTTTGTTCCCAAAGATTCGAACAAGGGAAGAATTTTTTCAATACACGATAACGCAAACATGGTACCCCAGACCGTTTCTCCACCCCTTTCGACCCGATTCATTCCGTCGTTCCAATCCCCGGCGCCCATTAAAATCAACCCGTGCTGACCGAGTTTCATTCCGTAACGGATTGCATTGATCGCGTGCTTGTAAATGGAATGACGAAGCTCGGATTTTTCCGGGGTAAAATACCGATCCTGCTCCGAATCATTCAGCGGAGAAGCCTTTAAATACGGTACTTTTTTGCGGAAAAATTCCAAATCTTCGGTAATTTTGAAATATTCGGCGCAGGCATACGCCAACCAGAAGGGATCGTCCGAAAATCGGGTGCGGATCCCATCGTCATTATGACCTCTTCGGGGATGCCACCAATGAAGAACGTCGCCCTCTTCAAATTGATGCGCACAGCACCGAAGGATCTGACGCTTTAAATACGAGGATTGAAAAACGGCAAGACAGAGTGCGTCCTGCAGCTGATCACGAAAACCGTAAGCTCCGCCCGGTTGACAGGAGCCGGTGCGACCAAAAATTCTGGACGAGAGAATTTGTTGCGTTAAAAATCCGTTGCAAAAAGCGTTAAACTCCTTATCGGGGGTTTCAACTTTCAGATATTGCGTTGCACCGATTCCCGGTTTTTTCAATTCTTTCTGCAGACGCTGAGGTTCTGACAGAAGCTCTGCCATTTTTCCTGCACTTTTAACTCCAAAACCGTAACCTAAAATGAAAACGGCGGATTTCCTTTCTTTCTCGGGACGAAAACGAAGCAGGTTTCCTTCCGCGGATACCCCCACACCGAACAGGACGGCGTGGGCTTTTCCGTGAGAATCGTTTGCGGCGTTGTTAAAATAGATTTTTTGATCCTCCGTAAAGCGGGTAACGGTGCCCTTCTCTTCTTTTCCGAGAATCACGTAAGGCTCATACAAAATTTCGGGCATGGTGGGAAGATCCGTTTCAAGAGAAACGGTAATGATTTTTGCAGGATAATTTTTCGGAACGAAAACCTCCGTGGAAATTTTATGACCAAGCAGTTCTATCCGGTAAATTACGCGGTCTGTCTGAAATTCCACCGCTGAATTTTTTAAAAGATCGTACTTTTTCCCTCGAATTACTGCGTAAAAGCGCTCACGGGAAAGCGCATATCCGAATCCGGCAGTTCGCGGCGTAATCCGATTCTCCGAGGCGTTTGGACCAAAGGTATAACCAAGACTCCGTTCCGTCAGAACCGTCCCAAACCGATTGTTTGCAAGAACCAGGCACCAGGGTCGAAGAAATTCTTTTTCCGATTTCGGAATCAGATAGGATCGGTTCTTTCCAAAGCCGCCGCGACCTAATTTAAGGTGAATTTTTTCGGGGGCTGTCGGAATTCCTTCCGACTGAATCGGCCGAAAGGTACGGCTGGGATTCCGCAACTTCCACCCTCGTTCCAAATTGATAAACAGCCGACTGCATTTTTGAATCAGGAGATATTCGTCAACGGTACGGACGTTTAAGGGAAAAATGCGAACTCGAACCGAATCCTCTATTTCGGAACAAAGGGCATCCAACGCGGTCTTTATCGGAGTTTGATATCCGTCTTCTTCTCGGTAAAGCAAAATCAGATCTACCGGAATTCCGGCGTAAGTCATTAAAAATACTGCCTTGATAAACGGAAATGCCCGTGAAACGCTTTCTTTTCCGATACGAACCGAAAGAATGGGATGATCCCCGGAAATTCCGTATTTCCAAAGGGTTTGCAGAGGCAGTGTATTTGTTGCCTTTTCTTCCGCCGCGTTTTTCACGGTCGGGACAGTGATCCGAGATGCGACCCGTTCAAAAATCATCCGATCTGCAGCACGGATATCCGTAGAATGACATAGGGCGTCGAAGGCTTGCTCATATCTCCTGCGAAGGGTATCAAAATTTTGAGAAACCACGTCTCGAATTCGGTCAATCGATTCCTGCTTCGTTTTTCCCGCAGAAAAATAAAAGCGAACCGTACCCGTTCCCCGCCCCCGCACGTTTAAAACGCCCCGTAAGATTAATGCAGGAAAAATCGGGTAAGAAACACATCCTTCCATTCGGCATCCGCCGAGGTCGGGAAAATCCCGAAAATGATCGCGGCAAACGTCAAACTGAAAGGATTCCGAAGCGGTAACGGAAAACCACAACCCCGAATCCGTCCGGGAAAAGGATACCGTTCGGTGCGAGGGATTATATTCCGCCGACAAAAATAGATCTTTATATTCCGGGTGCGCCTCGTATTCACGACGGTTGCAAAGCACCGGTTCCGCAAAGAGATAAAATTCGAAGGTGCTTTCCGTCATTTGGTTGTTTTTTACCGTCAATTCCCGCACGGACACGGGCGAATCCGGAGCCATCGATACAGTCATTCTGGTATCGAAATCAGAAAAAGATCCGTAACAGGAAACGCCGGTTCCGTCAAAATACATTCGGTAATTTTTTTCCTGATATAAAGGAGCGTAGGTCGTACCGTAAAGCGTCCCCTTGTTTTTTACGAAAAGAAAAATTCCCGTGGGTGATTGAGGATCGGACGAAAATTTCGTAATATCACAATCCTTCACCCGCAAGACCCCCGAACCGCTGTCCGTAATAATCTCCGTCAGCTTTCCGTTCGACAGTACTTGAACCTTTGGATGCTCCGGATCGGGACGGTCGATGCAGACCTCCTCGGAATGCCAACGCTCCCGATCCTGATTTTGATTTGAGAAAAAATTTTTGGAGTACGCCGGAATTCCTTCGGTCAACAGGCTTACGTAGGCCTCTGCCTCTTCGGACATGAACCGCTTTTGCATCACACGATCCTTCAAAATGTTAACGCCGGATAAAAAACTCATCCCTACGTGGTGCGCCATATAACTTTGCACCACTCTTGGATTATCCACGCCGGAACGGTAATCAACGGCTTCGTAATATCCGTACTTTCCCTTTGGAAGCATCCTTTTATTTTTTTCCGCAAGAGAGGGAAACCAGGGGTAAACCAAAAACGTAGAATAAGGAGAAATTACTTGCGGAAAGGATAAATCACGGCGCAATGCGGCGGACGGAATTCCAAATGCACGGTACTGATAATTCAGCATAGAGTCAAAATGATAATAACAGCTTTCCGATATTCCCCAGGGAATTCGTTTATCAACGTATCGCACCTGAGCCGCAACGATCCCCCGCAACGCCTCGCCGCTTAAGGTTCTTCGGTATGCCGGGAGAAACAGATGAGGCATAAAATACTCAAACATCGTGCCCGACCACGAGGTAAGGATCAAGCTTCCGTGATCGTTTCGCGTGTGACGTGCCAGCTGAACCCAATGATCGATTGGTATTTGATGTTTCATAATTGCGTAAAAAGAGGTCAATCGGGCTTCACTTGCATACAGATCGTAGTAAGAAGAGGAATATTGATCCTCTTCAACGTTATATCCAATGGGAAACAATTTTTTCTTTTCATCGTATAACGCAACAAAATTCCCGGCGTCAAGCAGGGCTGAAATTCTTTTTTCGATTTCTGCAGAACGGGCGGTTTGTAATTTTGAAAGCCCATTCTTTAAGGTGTATAGGGATGCCGCAAAATTTCCGCAATCGACGGTCGAAATAAATTTCGGAGATAATATTTTTAAGGACTCCGTGTCGTACCAATTATATAGATGTCCCTTCCATTTCGGTAGCAATTCAATCGTTTCCAAGGAATTTTCCAAACGATAATATAATTCATCTTCGGAAATATATCCTAAATCATACGCACCTAAAACCGAAAGCAGGGCAAGCCCGATATTCGTGGGAGAGGTGCGCGGAGCCGCTACGTTCAACGGTTCCTTCTGATAATTATCCGGCGGAAGCCAATGATTTTTTTCATTCATCAGCTCTGCGTAATATTGCCACATTTGCTTTAATTCTTCCCGCAGCTCGTCGGTGTTGACCCGTTCCTTCGGATAAGGGAGAGAAATCTGCCGAGCAATTACCGGTCCGATGAGCCACAGAGCGCCGATTAATACGGTTTTCGGGAAAAACAGAAACAAAAATCCCGATAACTGCCAGCGCAACTGATAAAAATAGTCGCTGATTTCCACACCTGAATTAGAAGAATTAGCCGCCGTCGTCCATTCTAATTTATTTTTTCCCCGTATTTGCCGAAGCGTTCCCCGAATTGCGGCGTCAAGTCCGCTAAACGCTCTGTTCGGCAACAAAAAAATATTGAGGATCGTTTCTTTAAAGGCGTCAAAAAATTCTCGGAAGGGATAATGGCGGCGAACCCGTCCGCACAGGGCGGAATACAAGTGAGGAAGCCGAAGAAATAGAGGAAACGCGATCCAAAAAAGTCCGGAAAACAAGCCCGAAACTCCAAAAAACACCGTGGAAGCAATCAATAAAAAGCAAGATACGGGAAGCAATGCCCGGAGTAAATTATGAAATACCTTAAAGCGAAATAACTTTGATTTATGCTGCTTTGAAAATAAAAAAGTACCGTTTTGAAAATCCCCCCGAATCCACCGATGGGTTCGTTTTTCGTCCGATAGAACGGTTTCCGGAATTTCATCGAAAAATACGACGTCCGTTAAATTTGCGCAGCGCAAAAATTCCCCCTCCGGCAGATCATGACTCAAAAGCGGATCGCCCTGAAATCGGTCGGAAATCAATTTTTGATACAAAGAAATTCGTAAGATTCCTTTTCCGCAAAAGATTCCTTCGGAAAACAGATCCTGATATAAATTGAAATGGGGATTTTTATAAAATTCCGTTCCGACGTTTCCTGCCATGATTGAGGAAAATGGGGTGCGAAAGGACGTTTCGGGATTTGCTTCCACGCGGGGAGCTGCCGCACCGTACCCCCGAACGACGCGAAAACAACCGTTGGATTCTTCTGCAATCTCCGGAGCATGATTTGGATGCTCCATAAAGCCGATGAGACTCTCCACGGCACCGGGGGTCGGCTCCGTATCTTCATCCAGAAGTATCAGATATTCCGCGTCGGACACGGTTCCGACGGACAGGCAAAAGGACTTGGAATTCCCCCGGATCATCTCACAAAAATCCATCAGTGCCCCCTGCTTGCGGCCGAACGCCTCATAACGGAAATTTCCTGCTTCCCATTTCCGTCCTCGAACGGCGCAGAAAAATCGGTCGCCTTTATGGTTTCGGCGATGAATTTCCGATTGCAAGAAAGAAAGCAGTTCGTTTTCTTCCTCCGACAGCAATTCCTTGGACGCGGGAAAATCCAACAGCAATCCGATCCGAATGGACGATAAGGGAATTCTATGTGCAAGGACGTCCAAGCGATGCAAAAGCTTTTCCCCTTCCGTTCGATTGGAAATCATGGATACGATCGTTACTAAAGAACCGGGGCAATTTTCCCGGTTGATTTTAATTTTAGGCAACAACTCCGGCTTAACGATTCTTGAAAACAACGTATCACAAAACAGTTTTGCGGAAATGATAATCGGAATGAACGAAAGAAAGATCAGAACCGCATGATCTGTGATAACGGAATATAACGTAAAAAATAAAATGCACAAAAGAGTTAAAACGGGAAAATAAAACTTATTCCCCTTCGTTGAAAGCAAATAACGACCAACGTGTTTCTCTCTGTTTTCGTTAGCTTTTCTTGCCTTCTTTAAGAGTGTTACCGCAGTTTCTCGCTCGGACTCTCCTCGCTTTTTTGCAAGTTTTCGCAGCTTCATGCGATATAAATTCTTTGATGGTTCGTCTAAAATGGGATATATTTCATCCCGATTCAAAACGTCCTCGGCTTTGGAAAGGGTTTCCGCCAGGCGGGAGCAATCGTAAGAATTTAAAACATACAACGAATTCAGAAGTTCCGATACCGAATGACGGCCTTTTCTTATTTCATTTTCCAAAAAAGAAAGACAGGAAAATTCCAACATCGGGATAAGACAGCATATTTCCGCGTAAGACAAATTTTTGCGTTGTGCCGTCTTTTCAAGAAAAGCAGTAACGGATTCCTCGGTCAATGAATAACTTGAAATTTCACAAAAACTCTGCGTTTCTTCCAGAATGACAGGAGAACCGATTTCGGAAAGCGGACATTCCGAAAATTCCTTTTTAACATTCAAAATATTGAGGCAACAGCTACGAATTAAATGACCGTTTTGAACGACGTCTTTTTTCACAGATAAATTGACGTCGTGCTTCTCATTTTTTGTTGCAAGAATCGAACGATATAATCTACGTACGTCTTTCGTCAGTTTATTTCCGTTATATTTTCTCATCGCTTCCTCCGTACAAACAAAAATTCGTTTTAACAGTTTTTCCGAAGGAATGGAAATTATTCGGATTTTGTTGGTGCGCGTTGAATTTTGTACTTGACATAGATGTTAATTTATAGTATAATAATTTAGAACAATAACTGCAAAGGAGCGCCGCGATATGCCGAAAAGCATTTTCGTCGATCCGAAAGAGGTACGAAAAAAAGGTACTCTTCACATTGACGATATCCCCATGAATCAATATTCCGAAACACTCCAAGAATCCAGAGGTCGGTTTACCGACGAAGAGATGCTTGGGATCTTTCGTGATATGTATTTGATTCGGGTGTTCGAATCGTTGTTGTTCGACGTCAAAAAATACGGGAAATACAAAGATATTTCTTTCCAATACGACGGACCGCTTCATCTTTCTCTCGGTCAGGAGGCCGCCGCCGTCGGACAGGCGTTTCTACTTTCGGCAGACGACTTGGTTTTCGGGTCTCACAGAAGCCACGGGGAGGTTCTTGCAAAAGGATTTTCTGCCATCCGCAAGCTTTCAGAGGAAGACCTGAATCAAGTGATGGAAGAATATGATGACGGAAAAATCAAAAACATCGTTTTTCTTGATTCTTCCGATACGAAAACTCTTGCGGAAGATTTTTTGATATACGGAGCGCTTGCCGAAATTCTTGCCTGCCCCACCGGATTCCAACAAGGTCTTTCCGGTTCGATGCACGCGTTTTTTCCGCCCTTCGGAATGTACCCCAACAACGCCATCGTCGGGGCTTCTGCGCCGATTGCGGTGGGGGCGGCTCTTTACAAGAAAACCAACCAAAAGCCAGGCATCGTTCTTTCCAACGTCGGAGACGGCGCCTTGGGACGCGGACCCGTATGGGAAGCGATGAATTTTGCCGCGATGGATCAGTTCAATACCCTGTGGGAGGATTCCTATCAGGGTGGGCTTCCGATCATTTTCAATTTCTTCAATAATTTTTACGGCATGGGCGGTCAAACCGTCGGGGAAACCATGGCGTATCAACATCTGGCGCGGATCGGCGCCGGCATTTCCCCCACGTCTCTTCATGCAGAACGCGTTGACGGAAGCAATCCCCTCGCCGTCATCGATGCGATGAAACGTAAAATCGAGCTTTTAAAAGCCGGAAAAGGCCCTGCCCTTTTGGACGTAGTTACCTACCGTATTTTCCCCCATTCCGCGTCGGATCACGAATCCTATCGGACGAAGGAAGAGGTGTTGACCTGGATCGAACAAGATCCGATTACCGCATATCACCGTCAGCTCGTGGAAGCAGGCGTTGCAACGGAAGAAAAGATCCGCCAAATCATTGAATCCGTCGATGAAAAAATCGATCGCATTTTTGCCCTGTGCGCCGATCCTGCGATCACGCCGCGGCAAACTGCGGATTCCGATCAAAAAATCGAAGAGTATATTTATTCCAACGGTAATGTTTCCGCGTTCGGCGATTCTGTCTGTGACGTTTTGATGGAAAAAGCACAAAATCCCCGGATTCAGTTGATTGCAAAGAAGCAACGCAAGCAAACGGAAAACGAAAGCGGAATCACGATAAGAGACGCCATTTTTGAGACCATTTTAGACAAGTTTTATGAGGATTCCTCCCTGATTGCTTACGGCGAAGAGGTGCGGGATTGGGGCGGTCCTTACGGGGTTTACGAGGGGTTGACGGAAGCTCTTCCCTATCATCGATTCTTCAATTCTCCCATTTCGGAATCCGCCATCGTTGCAACCGCCGTCGGCTACGCGATGGCAGGCGGAAGAGCCGTTGTGGAGCTTCCCTTCTGCGATTTTCTCGGTTGCGCTGGGGATGAAATTTTCAATCAGCTTTCCAAATGGCAGTTTATGAGCGCGGGGCACTTAAAGATGCCGGTGGTTCTTCGAATCGCAATCGGATCCCTGTACGGAACGCAGCACGCACAGGATTTCACGGCGATGGCGGCCCACGTACCCGGATTGAAGGTTATTTTCCCCGCAACGCCTTACGACGCCAAGGGATTGTTAACGACCGCCTTAAACGGCACCGATCCGGTCATTATGTTTGAATCACAAAATCTCTATGGCATCGGAGAACAATTCCATTCCGACGGTGTTCCTAAAGATTCTTACGAATTACCCATCGGAGTTCCCGATATCAAGCGGGAAGGAAAGGATCTTACGATTTTGACCGTAGGCGCTTCACTCTATACTGCCGTGGAAGCCGCGGACAAATTGGAGGAATACGGGATTTCTGCCGAAATTATTGATGCACGGTCTCTCGTTCCCTTCGATTACGAGCCTCTGATTCAATCCGTCCGAAAAACCGGCAGATTGCTCTTGATCGGAAACGAGGTCGAGCGCGGGGCGTTTTTAAAGGATATTGCTCAAAACGTGACGGAATTTGCATTTGATTATCTCCATTGTGCCCCCGTCGTTACCGCTTGCCGCAATTGGATTGCGCCCACCACCGACATCAGCAAAAATTTCTTCCCCAGCGCAGACGGCGTTTTGGACGTAATTCACGAAAAGCTCTTACCGATTCCTTGCTATACCCCCACCACGAAAACGGCACGGGAAGAAAAATTACGCAGACTAAAAAACGGCATTTAAACGTTAAAATTTATCATTCTGACAACCTCCCGAAACATATACTTGTTTTAAGTATATCGTCGGGAGGTTTTTTATGCTTCATTTACCCTTTCAACTGTTCTGTCTGATTTTACACATTCGAAATACCGGGTCGTTTCAACAGCCTTTGACTAAAGAGAAGGAAGCGGAATATCTGAAAAAAATGAAAAACGGTGATTTGCAGGCGCGGGAGATTTTGATTGAACGGAATATGCGTCTGGTGGCGCACATCGTGAAAAAATATTATGCTTCCGCAGACGAACAGGACGATCTGATTTCCATCGGTACGGTGGGGCTGATTAAGGGAATCGACAGCTTTCGCGATGAAAAGAAAATACGCCTGGCAACCTACGTCTCCCGATGCATCGAAAATGAAATTTTAATGCATTTCCGAAGTTTAAAGAAGTCTGCCAATGAAGTTTCTATCCATGAGGAGCTTGATACGGATAAGGATGGAAATTCCCTCTCGTACATGGACGTGGTTGCGGAAGAAGATACGATTTTGGATGACGTATATCGTAATATCCGCGCGACGAATCTGATGACAGCCATCGAAACGGTTCTGGATCCCAGGGAAAAAACGGTCGTTCGCCTGCGTTACGGTCTTAGCGAACCTCCGAAAACGCAAAAGGAAACGGCGGTGGTTCTGGGAATTTCCCGATCCTACGTTTCCCGCATAGAAAAAAGCGCCCTTCTGAAGCTGAAGGACGCTCTGGGAGAATATGAAAATCATTAAACGTTTACTTGAGTAATTTCGGCTCTCCGGTTGTGAATACCGTCAATTCGTGCAAAGCGCGGGTTGCCGCAACGTACATTAAATTGCGGTCCTCTTCGGTGTTCCAATCGTC
Organism: Clostridia bacterium; assembly: GCA_017623475.1. GTDB lineage: Bacteria > Bacillota > Clostridia > Oscillospirales > UBA644 > RGIG995. The sequence continues at coordinate 61,828 of JAGAPC010000004.1, forward strand.
GGAAACGCCGGCAACGATAACGCCGTCCGCCTCCAACCCTTTGGAGAGGTAAATCGGCAGAATAACCGTCGTCCCGGGGAGGAAGGAATCGAAGGAACGCATTCGGATCACGGGAATTTCATGCAACAATTTCTTATAGAGCTCGTCACATTCCCTTTGGGTGCGGCAAAGGATCATGTTCGTCTTATGTCCCTGTGCGTGATACCCGGCAATCGTTTCTTTGATCTGCGCAACGGGATCGGTAAAGGGCAGGATTTGGGGTTGAGTACCGTGGCGTTCCATCATACGGACGTCTGCCTCTCCCCTGCGGAATTTATCTGCGAAGGCGTTTATTTCGTGGGTGGACCGATAGCTTTTATTGAGAACGAAGCTCGAAACCGATTTTTTATCCGAGAAACACGCACCGATGGAGTGAACAGACGGAACTTTTTGATCCACCTGCTGCGCAATATCCCCAAGGATCGTGAACCGCGCCGTCGGGAAAATGCCCGAAAGCAACAGATAAACGATTTCCGGATATTCTTGCGCTTCGTCCACCACGACCTGTTTCACGGTGCGCATCGGAGGAATCGTTCCGGCAAGAAATTTTAACCAGGAAAGGCAGAACAGATCCTCGTAAGGAACGATATTTTGCTCAAATAATCCATTGGAATAATTATAATATTCCGGATAATTTTCTTTAAGAAAATCCAAATAAACCCGCTTTTCCGAAAGCAACAGCAGATCAGTCGCCTTATGGGAAATTTCCGCCATGCAGGATTCCCACATTTCACGGCATTGTTCCGCTTTCTCTTCTTCCGTATAAGCGATAATCCCGTGTTGTGTTGCCTCGTCCAAAAAGGTATGGCAAATTTCGGTTTTCAAATCCTCTGCGGCATCCTGCAATCTGGTAATAATTTTTCCAACCCGTTGCGCCGGAGCGTAATCGAAGTAATCCTCAAAAAACCAACGGTTGATTTCCTCCGGGGTTGCAAGAACCTCGTCAAAGCAGGTAACGTCTTGGGTAATACGGAAGGATTCCGAGCGTTTTCGATAGTATTCCGCCAATTCCTCCGCAAAGGTCTTCGATCCTTTTTTTGCGATCATTTCACGCAGAAAAGGATCGTTGCTTTTTAAAAGGGCTTCAATCTGCTCGGAACGGTCGGCATAATGCAATTCCGATTCCATATCTGCAAAAAAGTGGTAAAAATCGGAGCGAACTGCATTTTCTTCCCCCAATTCCGGAAGGACTTGAGCAATATAAGCGGAAAACACCTCGCTGGGAGAAAAAATGATAATATCTTGGGAGGACATGGAATCCCTGAAACGGTAAAGCAAAAATGCAATTCGATGCAACGCAACCGACGTTTTCCCGCTGCCGGCAGAGCCCTGCACCAGCAATAAATCCGCATTTAAATCACGGATTACTTGGTTTTGCTCCCGTTGAATGGTGTTGATTACGGTTTTTAATTTTGCGTCGGAGGATCTTCCCAATTCCGCCATCAAAATCGGGTCGGTAATGTTAATTCCGTTATCAAATACGTATTTCAACTCTGCGTCTTCGATTTTAATTTGTCGGCGAAGAGAAATATCTCCCCGAATCGTTCCTTCCTGGCACTTGTACTGTGCAGGACCTATGGTAGCATCGTAAAACAAGGACGCAATATCTGCACGCCAATCGCAAATCAGAACGTCGTACGTCCGATTGTCGATCAAAGACAACGAGCCGATATAAAAGGATTCCGGCTCGTCAAATCCCTCTTCTTTAAAATCAATTCGCGCAAAATAGGGAGAAGATCGCATTTGCTGCAGGAAATGAAGCTTGTCCTTGATACGGAAATACTGCTCCGTATCCATTTCCAAGGTCTGATTCGCCTGCATCCATTCCACGTTATCCGGATTGATGCTGTAATCGTCCCAAATGCGGCGGCGCTCCTCAATAATATACTGACGAAGATTCGCCTCGTTGGGGCCTTCCGAAAATAACGTGCGGTCGATATAGTCAATTACGTAATCAAGACGTTGTTTTTCCTGCTCGTAATTTTTGTTTTCCATAAAGATACTCCTTCCGGACGCGGATCGCAATCACGGTGAACAATAAAAAGAGAAATAAGGTCAAGGAAAATCCAAGGTTGATCTTGGACTCGGTGTTAGAAAAAAGCGGATATACCAACGCGGTAATTACGGGGGAAACGCAGGCTTGCAAAACTTTTCCCGGGAAATAATATTTGGGCGATAGGTCCGCGACAGAAATCACGTTCAAGATCTGAAAATGAACCGAAAACCCGGACCAGCCTAACATGAGAGATGCAAAAATGGCGGACTGAAAGGAAAAATCCTTTAAAAAGGATATTCCGCAGGTGACCTCCAAAAGCCCCGACAACACCGTTTGAAAGGAATCCAACGGCACGGCAGACGTCAATACGGAAATCAAAACACGGAAAAACACGACGAATCCGCAAATATTCAAAACGGCAGAAACGGAAGATACTACCGCTTTCGGAAAGATTCGATTTAAAGCGATCGGAGCGCGTGGAACGGCATTTTCGGTTGAATATCGTTTCCCCGGATCAGCGAACAAAATTCCGATAAAAACGGCAGAAATCGTCTGAATAATCCATAAAAAAATCCCAACGGAAAAGCTTCCGAACAATCCGCCGCCAACGGCACAAACCACGAAAACGATCCCCGGATTATTGGTAAACGCCAGGCATCGCTCCCCTTCATTTTTGGAAATTTCACCGGATAAAACCATCTGCGACGCACAGGCCGCCGCCGCAGGGAATCCCGCAAGCAGACCAATGAGCCAGCAACGAATACAAGCAGACGGAAGGCGAAACAGTTTATAAAAAAAGCCGGCAGAATTTCTGTGTTTCCCGGAGGACAATCCGATAATCAGATCCGACAAAACGAACCCGGGGAACAACGACGGAATCAGCACGGAGGCACAAAACAAAATACTTTCATGGGCGGTGCGCTGTACCGTATCGGGAGAACAAAGAAACAAGAGAAATAATGCAATCGAAAGAAATAGCAAAAAAGAAACCGAGAGTCGTTTCATAGAGCAAACTCCTTACTGCAGTCTGCTCTATTTTATGATAACCCGTCTTCAGATATTATCCGAAGCCGCAAGTGCCGCACCTAACGCGGTAGCAAATTCCGCATTTTTCGGGATGATAAAGTTTACACCGTGCAACGCACGAATTCCTTCCAACGTCTCCCGACAATGGGGCGCTTGCGCCAAGCGACCGCAAACGACGACGTCGTTGGTATTTGCAATTCTCGCGTTAAATACCGCCATCAAGCCGACCGTCTGAAACACCATGTTCAGAATTCCGGCGGCAATATCGGCAGTTGAGGTAGAGTCGGAAATTTTCCCAAAGTTGGACGCAGTCGTTGCCGCAGACATATTGGAAACGTCCGATTTGCTGATATCTCCGATCGTCAAATCCACCTGAGACAAATCTCCCTGATCCGCAAGATCGATAATACTGTCAAAGCTGCGGACGTTCAAAAGCTTTGAGGAAAGCCCCAGAACCGTACCTCCCCCGACGCCGGTTCCGCCCATATGGGAAACGCAGTCCTTCGACGCATTAACGAAGGCTGTCCCCGTGCCAAGGCTGACGACCACGGCTTTTTCGAGATTGGAAAGATACAGTCCGCCCTTCCCTACCGAAACCAACTCTTCAACCTTTTGCGTAGGAATTCCGTAAATATCCTCGTTCAGATAGGAGCTTCCGACGCCCGTGATCATGATTTTAGAGACGTCCTTGAGCGTCAGATTATTTGCGCTGATATATTTGCCCAACGCGCCGAACACCGACGTGATCGGATCGGTAGCCCGAACGTGGATCGGCTCCATGGGGATTCCGTCCCGCAGTCCGATAATTTTCGTGTTGCTTCCTCCGACGTCAATTCCAAGCGTTATCATAAAAGATTCATCCTTTCCGGAAAATCAAAAAAATTCGCAACTTAAAGTTTTTGAAAATATATTATATCATATTTATACGGTTCCGTCAAGCATTTTACGGAAATATTTTCGTGTAATGGATTTGCTTTTTGAACAAAATGTAAACTTTAGCATAAATGACTTGATTTTCTTTTGGAAATGTGGTATTATTATTGGGCTGAAAAAAATGCGATGCTAGCTCAGCTGGATAGAGTGACTGGCTACGAACCAGTAGGTCAGGGGTTCGAGTCCCTTGCGTCGCACCAGAATCCCGGATGCAACCGCATTCGGGATTCCCTTTTTATCAACCGTAATTTAGGAGTTTTAATCATGATCCATATCGTTCTTTACGAACCGGAAATTCCGCAAAACACCGGGAACATCTCCCGCACCTGCGCCGTAACCGGATGTCACCTGCATCTGATCGAACCCCTGGGATTTGAATTAAGCGAAAGAAGCATCCGCCGCGCCGGGCTGGACTATTGGCAGTATCTGACCGTCCATACCTATCCGAATTGGGAAGATTTTAAAGCAAAAAACGACGGAGAATTTTATTACTGCTCCACCAAAGGACAAAAATGCCACAGTGACGTGAAATATCCTGCGGAAAAGGATATCTATTTCGTATTCGGCAAGGAAAGCCACGGACTTCCCGAACCGCTGTTAAAGGACAATTATGACCGTTGTATTCGGATTCCCATGCGGGGATTCGTCCGCAGTCTGAACCTTTCAAATTCCGTTGCCGTCGTGGTGTACGAGGCGTTACGGCAGATGGATTACCCCGACCTTACCGATCAAGGACAACTTACCGGGAGGCCGGATTAAGCAAAAACGACCCGCCAAAACGGTGGGTCGTTCCATTTATTTTCGATACATTTCATCCAGATCCATGCGGACTGCCTTTTGGTTACACGTTCCTTTCCGGATATAAACGTCTCCCTTTTCGATTTGATTGTTCTTTCCGCAATTCTCCTTGATCACGTAGGGGCGATCGGTATTTTCCTTACAGATTTTGATGTACGCAATACTTTTGCCAAGATAACGAAATATCTCCGATTCGATTTGTATGAAGGGCTCTACCGTACGTTCCAGGTAATTGTCCATGGAATCTAACGATATATAGGTGTCCCGACGAATTCCGACGATTTTTCGGGATTTATCGTCCACACCGAAAATAATATACCGGTCTTCCCCGGAATCCAAGTTTGCAAACGCGGCAATATCCTTTGAAAAATCCGTATCACGTAAATTTTTATAAAAATCCCGTTTAAAATCCACGAGCATGGATTCATTTCGATTCAAAATATAGGCAATTACCGTCTCTTTGTTTCCCATCATTACCACCTCTCATTTTTATAATAACATATTTGCAGGGAAAAATCAACCCCAAACTTGCATATAAACCAAAAAATTATTTTAATTCAACGGGAAACGCTTGACAAACACCCTGATTTATGATACAATACATAAGTAATTTTCGCGGGTGTGGCGGAATTGGCAGACGCGCCAGACTTAGGATCTGGTGTCCCCGACGTGCAGGTTCGACCCCTGTCACCCGCACCAGAAAACGACAGATTCCGACAGGAATCTGTCGTTTTCAACTAAGTGCGCCTTTCGGCGTGTGAAGTTGCTTTGCAAGTGAAGTTGTCCTGCGGACAGTGAAGTTTCTGCGGAAGTGAGTAGCGCACTTAACTTCACTTTGTGCGACAGCACAAAACTTCACTATGCCGCAAGGCATAACGTCACATCGGCATCAGCCGATGCTTCACTAAAAACTGCGAGAGTGCGAATTCATACACAAAACAAAGATTTCATCTTTCATTGTCTCTACGTAAAAACCGACAGGTTTCATCCTGTCGGTTTTTGATGTCTTATGAAGGTATTTTTTTCTTTTATTTTGTTCGGATGGAGCTGTCATGGGGAAAATCGTTTGAAAAATTGTAAACGTAATCGGAGGGGGAAATGCCCATCTGCCGCTTGAATTCCACAGAAAAGTATTTGTAGTCCCGATATCCGGAAAGAACGGCGACCTCCTTTAAGGAATAGTATCCGGAGGAAATCAGGTCTGCGGCGTATCGAATCCGCAGTTGGATTAAGTATTTTTGCGGAGAAATCCCGTATTGCTCCCGGAAAAGCTTGCGAAAATAGACCTCGCTGATATAAGACTTTTCTGCCAGAAGCGGGATAGTGAGATTGGGATCCCGAAAATTATCGTTCATATACTCAACCGACGATGTAATTTTAGAGGGGGCTTTCGCCTGCGGACTGTTTTCGGAGTAACATTCCGCTAAAATTTCGTAAAAAATGGCGGAGCATCGGTATCGGTATCCCGCTTTTTTTCCGTTCCAACATTCCAGAATACTCTGAAACAACGGCGCAAAGACTTCGGGGCGTTGCGTGACGAAAAATTCCAATTTTCCGGAAGGCGCGTCCGGCGTTTCGAAATGAATACAAATCAAGTCGTCGTATTTTGAAATTCGGGTATAATCCAGACGGGAAGGAACGAACGCGATGGTGTTGTCCCCCAGAACGTACTCCTCCGTTTTTGTTTTCAATACCGTATCCGCCCGAAAGCGGAAGGACAGCGCGGCGTAGTTCCGTTCAAGATTTACCCAATGAATATCCTTCGTTTGAACCTGCAATACGTCCAAAATATGAAAGGAAATGGACTCTTTTTCGAAAAACATCAAAATACACCTCCTCTTTTGCAGTATTATAACACATTTGTTTCGAAAAGTCAACCTACTTTACCGTTTTTTTAGTTTATTCATCCTAAATTCTATGATATAATGAGAAAAAAGGGGGCTAACGACATGAAACATCAGTTTACGATAAATTCTCCTTCAGAAAAAGTCCCGGGAAAGGTGTTTCCCGACGGTGCCATCAGCGGAAACGGGGATTTGTCTGTTGTTTGGGGCGGAACCACGGATCGAGTCCGACTGTATTTGGGAAAGTGCGATTTCTGGAAGGCTGACGGAAACGCCCTCCAACCGATCCGGGGAGGGGTAGAACCGTTGGGAATCATCGAGATTCTTTTGCCGCAGTTCCCACACGCTCCCTATCGGGTAGAGCAGGATATGGACCATGCCCGACTGACCGGATATTATCAATACAAACACTTTGATGCGACGCTGACAGTCACGGTCTGCGCGTGTGAAAATACGGTATTGCTTGAGCTGGATCGTACCTTCCCCGGACTTTCAGCCTCTCTGAACCTATTACCGTTGGAAGGAAACGAGGCTGCCGTGGAAACCGGAGAAATGGGTGATATGCACTATTCTCTCCGTGGGTTTGATACGGAGAATACCGACTTTCCCACCTTCGGGATGTGTGCATGCCGGGAAATAAGCCGCATCTGCGAAAACGGCAGAGAACGGATTCGTTGGGCAGTTTGTGTCGGAACGAATCACGATACTGCAGCCTACCGAAAGCAAACACCTCTCCGACTTTCCGTTATCGATAACAAAGGGTTTGAAGAAAGATTAAACGCCCATGACCGGTGGTGGCAGGATTTTTGGGCAAAAAGCGGAGTTTCTCTGCCCGATAAAGATCTGGAAAATCATTGGTGCATGGGAATTTACGCCATGGCGTGCTGCGCCCGCAATAAAAAATTTCCTCCGGGACTATGGGGAAACTTTGGAACTGCAGACGGACAGGCCTGGTCCGGAGACTATCACCTAAACTACAATTTTCAGGCTCCCTTTTACGCCCTATTCTCTTCCAATCATCCGGAGCTGACCGATTGTTATCTTTCTCCCCTTTTAGATTTTCTGCCCAAGGCAAAAAGTTATGCAAAGCACTTTCTCGGCTGTCGCGGAGCCTATTTCCCCGTAGCCATCGGTCCTTTAGGAATGGAATCTGGTCTCAGATCCTGGACGAAGGAACACGGACATTCCTTTTTAGGGCAAAAGAGCAACGGCGCTTATACGGCAGTCATCCCCATGATGCGTTGGTATTCCACCTATGACAAGGAATACGCGAAGTCTGTTTACCCATACTTGTGTGAGGTGGGAGATTTTTGGGAGGATTATCTGACCTTTGAAGACGGACGATACGTCATTTACAACGATTATCTTCACGAGGCGGAATTCTGGTCGGATCCCGATTTCGTTCCTCCCCAAGGGACGTTTGATCAAGTCAACCCGATCCTTTCCCTGGGTTTGGTACGTGCCGTGATGAAATTACTCTTGGATATGTCCGAGGCTTTGGGAATCGACGAAGGTCGCCGGGAAAAGCGGCAGCACATCCTCGACCGTTTGAGTGAAGTTAAAACCGTGGAAAAGGACGGAGTTCCCGTGTTGCTCGAAGCAGAATACGAGGAATTGAAGCTGGACCCCTTGTCTCTTCGTTACGTATATCCTGCCGAACAGATCGGAAAGTATTCTACACCGGAGTTGTATCAGACGGCAAAAAACACCTTGGAAATGATCGGTGCCTGGGAGCACGGAAATCAGTTTTGCGAATATTACCACGCTGCGGCTCGGTTGGAATACGATCCCAAAAAGCTAATTGATCGGATTCGGGAAAACATTGAAAAGCACCAGATGCCCAACGGATTGTTTGCTTTCGTTGGAGGCGGAATCGAAAACTGCGCCGCCATTCCGGGCACGGTCAACGAAATGCTCCTGCAGAGCAACGAGCATATTTTGAGATTCTTCCCCTGTTGGGACAGAACCCGTGACGCGTCCTTCCACGGGCTTCGTGCCTACGGCGCCTTCGTGGTGGACGGATCGGTGAAAAACGGGGAAATTCGGGCAGAAATCCGCAGTGAACAGGGCGTTTTGCTTCGGTTGGAGCGTCCCGGCGAGGACTACGGCGTTCTTTACCGAGGAGAAACGATACCCCTTACCGACCTGATTACAAACCTCGAAACCGTTCCCGGGGAGAAGATCACTCTGTTTCGGATTTCAAAATGATTCAACAAATCGTCGTTTACGTAAAGTAAAGCACTATATGGAAGAAAAAGTTATTGAGGTGTATATTTATGAGTGACCGCAGAAAAGTTTTAGACCTCTTCGAAGCGCAGAAGGCGGAGTGGAAGGCGCGGGCTACCCATGGGATTGAAACCCATCGGAAGGGCGATGCAACGCTGACCGTGACGGACGCAAAGGGAAATCCCCTGACCGACGCGAAAATCACGGTGAAGCAAAAATCCCACGAGTTCCGCTTCGGGATTAACCTGTTGCTCTTGGATGAAATGGATACTCCTGAAAAATCGCAACGGCACGACTCCTTGATTCGCGACGCCTTTAATATGGGAACTCTTCCCTTCTATTGGAAGACGCTGGAGCCGGAAAAGGGCAAGCCGCGCTATGAAAAGGACAGTCCCTACTGTTACCGCCGTCCCGCCATCGATACCTGTATGGAATTTTGCGATCGCCTTGGGATTGAACCCAGGGAGCACGCGCTGGCTTACGAGCATTTCTTCCCGGAGTGGCTCTACGATATGGAACCCGACCAAATCAAGAAAGAGCTGGAACGGCGCTACGCGGAGATTTCCACGCGGTATGCAGATAAAATCCACACCATTGAAGTGACCAACGAAATGTTTTGGAAAACGGGAAAAACCAAGTTTTTCGATGAGCCCGACTACGTGGAATGGTGCTTCCGCACAGCGGAAAAATATTTCCCCGAAAATCAGCTGGTCATCAACGAGACCACGCCTCTCTGCTGGGACGACACCTGCCGCGTTACCGATAAATACTACGCCTACGTGGAAGCAAATCTTCTGAAGGGTGTCAAGATTGACGCCATCGGGATGCAGTATCATATGTTCTACAAGGCGGAAGAGGAATACGAAGAAACGCGCCCCTATTACGATCCGAAAAACCTTTACGCGCACCTGGATCTGTATTCCAATCTGAACAGACCTCTGCAGGTTACCGAGGTCACGGTTCCCGCCTATTCCAACGCCCCCGAGGACGAAGAGCTCCAGGCAGAGATTTTGGAAAATCTTTACACCATTTGGTTTTCCCATCCCAAGGTGGAGCAAATCGTTTATTGGAATCTCATCGACGGATACGCGTACGTATCAACGCCCGATCCGACGGAAATTGCCGCCACGAAGGGCGATATGTCCGTAGGAGAAAACTACTATTACGGTGGGCTTATCCGTTACGATATGACGCCCAAGCCCGCGTATTGCAAGCTTCGGGACCTGATTCAAAATACGTGGCACACCGAAGAGGCCCTCTCCACCGGAGCCGACGGAAGCGCCGACTTCCGCGGATTTTACGGAGATTATGAAATCAGCATTACAAAGGACGGAAAAACCGTAACCAAAACGGCAACCCTTTCTTCGAAAGAGGAAAACCAATTCCGTTTTATTTTTGAATGATAAAGGAGAATCAAAATGTTGAACACTTACTCAAATCCCACCGACCTGAAAATAACCGATATGCGCTTCGTCGATATTGACGGTGCGCCCAAGCGTTGTACCATTTTGCGAATCGATACCAACCAGGGCATTTGCGGTTACGGTGAAGTCCGTGACGCTTCCTCCAAAACCTACGCCCTGATGTTGAAGAGCCGTATCTTGGGCGAAAATCCCTGCAACGTGGACAAAATTTTTCGGAAGATCAAGCAATTCGGCGGCCATTCCCGTCAAGGCGGCGGCGTTTCCGGCGTGGAAATCGCCCTGTGGGATCTGGCAGGCAAAGCCTACGGAGTTCCCTTGTACCAGCTTTTGGGCGGGAAATTCCGTGATGAAATCCGCGTTTACTGTGATACCGACGTGGACGGAAAGCACACGGGACACGATATGGGACTTGCGCTAAAAAAACGTATGGACATGGGCTTTACGTTTTTGAAGATGGATCTGGGCATCGGTCTGCTTCTTGACGAGCCCGGAACGATCAACGCGCCCCTCGGCTTTATCGACGATATAAAAAAATATGCGTCGCACATTCTCAACGTCCAGGGCGGAAGCGTTACGGCGGATATGGTAAAGCATCAAAAGAGCTACGCCATCGTAACCACCGCGCACCCCCACACGGGTATTCATCTGACCGAAAAGGGGCTTGATTTTCTGGAGAATTACGTCAAAGAAGTGCGTGAGGTTATCGGCTACGAGGTTCCCCTTGCCATTGACCACTTCGGTCATATCTGCGTAGAAGACTGCATCCGTTTTGCCCGCAGAATGGAAAAATACAACCTTGCCTGGATCGAAGATATGATTCCCTGGATGTACACCGATCAATACGTAAGATTGAAGAACAGCACCACCATTCCCGTTTGCACCGGAGAAGATATTTACCTCAAGGAAGGCTTTGAAACTCTGATCAAGGCGGGCGGTGTTTCGGTAATTCACCCCGACATTCTGACCTGCGGCGGCGCGATGGAGCTGAAAAAGATCGGCGATATCGCGGACGAATACGGCGTCGCGACGGCGATCCACATGGCGGAAAGCCCCGTTGCCTGCCTTGCGGCGGTACATACGGCGGCCGCCATGCACAACGTATTGGCGCTGGAATTCCACTCGGTGGACGTGCCCTGGTGGGCAGACATGGTGACGGGGATCGACAATCCGATCTTCAAGAACGGCTTTATCAAAGTACCCGAAAAGCCGGGTCTCGGCTTTGACGACCTCAACGAAGAGGTTCTTCGTCAGCATATCAATCCCAATATTCCCGGATATTTCGAGCCCACCGATGCGTGGAATAAAGAATTTTCCAACGACAGACTTTGGAGCTAAAGGAGGACGGAACGATGCATTTTAACGATAGAGACGCGGTCATCGCGCTGACTCCCTGCTGGAAGGGAGAACGGCTTCCCGACGGAAGACCCAAGGTTGCGGACAAATATCTGGACGCCCTTTACGGCATGACGCTGGAGGAGGTCTGGAAGCCCATTTTCGTTTTGGGATACGAAAATCAGTTCGTCGGAGGGGGATTGGCGCCGATGCACGCCCTTCACGACGATGGAAGAAAATTAGTGGGACGCGCCGTTACCTGTGGCTTCTGCCCCACCCGCCCCGATCTGCACGAGCTTCAATTCGCCCGTGGCGCGGAAGACGGAAGAAGCGGAAACTATAACCAATGGGTCATCGACAATCTGTACGAGCGCGACGTGGTCGTTTGCGATATGTACGATAAAATCTATAAAGGTACGTTTCTTGGCGGAAACCTGACGACCGCCATCCACAAGCGTACCAAAAACGGCGGCGCCGTGATCTGGGGCGGCGTGCGTGACGTGGAACAGATGAAGCAAGTGCCTGACGTTCAGGTTTATTACCGCGGTATTGACCCCACCCCCATTCGGGAATTCGTTATGAAGGATTGGAACGGCATTACCAATTTCGGCGGTGCAGTCTGTCTTCCCGGCGATATCGTATTCGGCGCCGGCGGAGGCGTCCTCTTCATTCCCTCTCACCTGGTCGCCGACGTGGTTGAAGGCGCGGCAAAGACCCACGTAAAGGACGATTTCGGATTTGAAATGATCGGTCAAGGGAAATTTACCACGGCGCAGATCGACCGAAATACCTGGACGGAAGAAATGCTGGATATGCTCCTGGATTGGATCAAGACCGATCCCCGGGGAGAAGAATACCGTCATCTTGATTGGTCGAAGGAATACGATCTTGCAAGAAACGGAGATCCAAACGACACCCAAACTGCCCTTTAATCGGAGGTTGCCATGAAAACTGCGTTTATTACCGGCTCTTCCCGCGGGATCGGCCGTGCCGTTGCGATCCGATTGGCAAAGGACGGATATCGAATCATCGTCCACGGCGCGGGCACTACAGAAAAGGCGCTGGAAACGAAGAAAATCATTGAAGAAAACGGCGGAATTGCCGAAATTATGATTGCGGATCTTTCCGATTTGGAGCAGACCAAAAAGCTGGCGGCTTCGGTCGGAAACGTGGACGTACTGATCCTGAATGCTTCCATTCAGTATAAAACTCCCTGGCAGGAGATTTCCGAAAGGGCGTGCTACGAGCAACTGAACTGCAATTTCGTTTCGTCCTTGCTTCTGATTCAAAGCGTCGTCCCCTACATGAAATCTGCAGGAGGCGGAAGGATCATTACCATCGGTTCGGTGCAGGAGCGTAAGCCCCACCCCGATATGGTGGTTTATTCTGCATCCAAAGCGGCACAAACCAACATGATGCAATCTCTTTCCCTTCAGCTTGCTCCCTTCGGGATCACGGTCAACAACGTCGCCCCCGGAGTAATCTATACCGACCGCAACAAGGAAGCCCTTTCTGATCCTGCATACGCCAAAAAGGTTACCGACAGTATTCCTATGGGATATTACGGAGAGCCGGAGGACTGCGCGGGGCTCGTCTCTCTTCTTTGTTCCGAAGGCGGACGGTACATTACGGGGCAGAGTATTTTCGTGGACGGAGGCAAGGGGATTCAATGACAATTCGCTGGATCGGACAAAGCGGATATTTGATCCGCACGGAAAACGCAGAGATTCTTCTCGATCCCTATCTTTCGGACGCGGTAAACCGGGTGGCAAACCGCCCCCGACTCGTCGATGCGCCCCTTTCTCCCTCGGAAATTTCGGCAGACGCAGTGATCTGTACCCACGATCATTTGGATCATCTGGACGTTGACGCAGCAGCGGAAATGAGCCGAAACACCAGATTCATTACCACGGGCGAAGGACGAAAAACATTGATGGACATGGGATTTTCCCACGTTGACGTGTTGACCGAGGGGGATTTAGTAACCATAGGAGACTTGAAATTAACCGCCGTTTATGCAAAGCATACGGTAGAAGCCTTCGGCGTAATTCTTCAGGTCGAAGGAAAAACCCTATATTTCAGCGGAGATACGCTGTTTGATGAAAGGCTGTATCAGATTCGGGAATTTCATCCTGACGTTACCTTTCTTTGCATCAACGGAAAATTGGGAAACATGAACGTGGACGAGGCAGTTGCCGTGGCACAGGGCATCGGAGCTCCCCGAAACATCCCGAATCATTACGGAATGTTTGCATCTAACACCGAAGACCCCCGTCGGTTTACCGACCGGGTCAGCGGAGGTTTTATTATGGAATTCAACCGAGAGTACGACGTCAGCGAGATTTGCGGCTGAAGAATTGAGGAATACGATATGCACGATAAATTATGGTATGATCGTTACGTAAAGGATTGGATGCACGCGCTTCCTCTCGGAAACGGGCGGATCGGAGCGCTGGTATTCGGAGATCCGGATCGGGAAATTATAGGCATCAACGAGGAATCCCTGTGGAGTGGAACTACGGCTCCGGAAAAATACGCCACCACCCCGGAGGATTTAACCAAACTTCGGCAATTAATTGCCGAGGAACGGCTGAAGGAAGCGTCGGAATTGTTCGCGCAGGCTTTTACCTCCGATCCCCTTCGCATTCGGCATTATGAAACCTTTGGGCGGATCTACGTTGATTTTTCCGATAAAACGCCTTATACCGATTATTATAAGGAATTGGATCTGCAAAGGGGCGTTGCTTCCGTCTCTTGGAAAAAAGAGGACGCGTCCTTTCAAAGCGAAAGCTTCGTCAGCGAGGACCGTGACGTTTTCGTTTACAGGGTGTCCTCCGACAAGCCCTTTTCATGCAAGGTGCGGATGGATCGGGCGCAGGACGCTTATTCCGCCGCCCTGTCCTCGGATACGCTGATTCTGAACGGACGGATTACCTATTGCGACAATCCGTTGCACGGAAAAGGTGCGGAGGGAATGTCCTTTGGCGGCAAGCTGAAGCTGCTGACCGACGGGGAATCGACCCCGGAGCATTCTGCCCTTTCCGTCAAGGACGCCACGTTCGTCCTTCTTTACAGCACCTTTGCCACAAATTACGACGTTTCCACCTTTACCATCGACGAAACGAAGGACTACCGCAAAACCCTTTCCGATCGGTTGAACGGTCTTACCCTTGCCGATTACGACAAGATGTACGAAGACCATTGTCGCGATCATGAAAAATCCTTTTCTGCCGTTCGTCTGCATTTGGACGGAGAAGACCGTTCCAATCTTCCCAC
>JAGAPC010000044.1 GCA_017623475.1 Clostridia bacterium
ATCCCCTTCGTGAACCCGGAGAGTAGAGCCGTAAGGAATGAGATAGGATCGTTCTTCGCCGGTTTCGGCATTCATAATGATGGCATACCGGGCGTTGCGGATTTCCTGGAAGCGCAACTCCCCGTCGATTTCGGACAGAATTGCCAAAACCTTGGGATGACGTGCTTCAAACAGTTCCTGAACGCGGGGAAGACCCTGGGTAATATCGGCAGTCGAAGCAACACCGCCGGTGTGGAAGGTACGCATGGTCAACTGAGTACCGGGTTCGCCGATGGACTGAGCGGCGATGATCCCGACGGCTTCCCCGACGTTGACCACGTCGCTGGTTGCCAGGTTCATGCCGTAGCACTTCGCGCAGACGCCGTAACGGCAATTACAGGTCAGAACGGAACGGAGTTTTACCTTGGTAATGCCTGCCTTAACGATGGCTTCCGCGTCGAACTCGTTGATATAACGATCCTTGCTGACGAGAACCTCGCCGGTTTCGGGATGAACGATGTCATCCACGGGGAAGCGTCCCATCAGACGGGACTGCAGGGATTCGATTCTTTCATCCCCTTCGGCGATTTCGGTCACCCAGATTCCTTCGTCCGAGCCGCAATCGTCCTCGCGGATAATGATATCCTGGGAAACGTCAACCAGACGGCGGGTCAGGTATCCGGAGTCGGCGGTCTTCAACGCCGTATCCGCCTGTCCCTTACGGGCACCTCTGGAGGAAATGAAGTAGTCCAATACGTTCAAGCCTTCCCGGAAGTTGGCGCGAATAGGAATGTCGATGGTCTTACCGGAGGTATTCGCCATCAGACCGCGCATACCGCACAGCTGCTTGATCTGGTCGATGTTACCGCGGGCACCGGAGTGCTGCATCATCTTGACGGGGTTGAACTTGTCGAGGTAGCCGGAAAGGACTTCCGTAACCTTGGCGGTGGTGTCACTCCAGACGGAGACCACCTGTTCGTACCGTTCGTCCTCGGAAATCAAGCCGCGCTTGAAGTTCCGGGTGATGCCTTCAACGGTCTTGTCGGCTTCGGCAACCAATTCGTACTTGGCGGGGGGAACCTTCATATCGGCGACGGAAATGGTAATGGCGCCGACGGTGGAATATTTGTAACCGTAAGATTTGATCTTGTCGAGAACCACTGCCGTCTCGGTAATGCCGTGGACCCGGATGCAGCGGTTGATGATCTTGCCCAATTCCTTCTTGGTGACGAGGAAGGTAACCTCCAGGTCGAGGGCGTGATCGGGATCGTTCCGGTCAACGAAACGGAGATCCTGGGGAATGGTTTCGTTGAAGAGCAGCTGACCCATGGTGCAGTCGATCAGACCGGTACGGACCTCGCCGTTGATCTCCTTGGTAACCCGAACCTTAATGGGAGCGTGCAGCTGAATCGCACCGGCGTCGTAAGCGCGGCGGGCTTCTTCCGGATTCATGAAGCACTTCCCGGCACCCAGCTCGTTTTCGTTCACGATGGTCAGATAGTACGAGCCGAGGATCATGTCCTGGGTGGGAACGGTAACCGGGTTTCCGTCCTGGGGACGGAGGAGGTTGTTGGCGGAAAGCATCAGGAAGCGTGCTTCTGCCTGGGCTTCGGCAGACAGAGGAACGTGAACCGCCATCTGGTCACCGTCGAAGTCTGCGTTGAACGCGGTACAAACCAGGGGGTGCAGCTTTAATGCACGACCTTCGACCAACACCGGCTCAAACGCCTGGATACCCAAGCGGTGCAGGGTCGGAGCGCGGTTCAGCATAACGGGATATTCTTTGATGACCGTTTCCAAGGCGTCCCAAACGGCAGTTTCACTGCGTTCGACCGCCTTTTTGGCAGATTTGATGTTGTTGACGACGCCCAGCTCGGTCAAACGCTTCATAACGAAGGGCTTGAACAGCTCCAGCGCCATTTCCTTGGGAAGACCGCACTGATACAGCTTCAGCTCGGGGCCGACGACGATAACCGAACGGCCGGAATAGTCCACGCGTTTTCCAAGAAGGTTCTGACGGAAGCGACCTTGCTTTCCTTTCAGAACGTCGGACAGGGATTTCAGCGCACGGTCCTTCGGTCCGTTGACCGGCTTGCCGCGGCGACCGTTATCGATCAAAGCGTCAACGGCTTCCTGCAACATTCTCTTTTCATTACGGATAATAATTTGAGGTGCGTTCAGCTCGATCAGCTTGCGCAGACGGTTGTTGCGGTTGATGACCCGGCGGTACAGATCGTTCAGGTCGGAGGTGGCAAATCTGCCGCCGTCCAGCTGAACCATCGGACGGATATCCGGGGGACAAACGGGAAGAACGTCGAGGATCATCCATTCCGGACGGTTGCCGGAAAGACGGAAGGCTTCGACGATTTCCAGACGCTTGACCAGCTTCACACGCTTCTGACCGGTGGCGTCCTCCAATTCGTTGCGGATCTCATCGGACAGAACGTCCAGGTCAATCTCCGCAAGCAATTTCTTGACGGCTTCCGCGCCCATTTCGGCGACGAAGTCGTTCTTGCCGTAGTATTTTTCTTTCCAATCGGCGTATTCCTTTTCGGTCAGGATGTCCTTCTTCTTGATGGCGCCGTTAACGACCTTTTCGTTGACGTCGGTAACGATGTACGCGCCGAAGTAAAGAACCTGCTCCAGCTGCTTGGGCTGGATGTCCAGCATCTGACCGATGCGGGAGGGGATCCCCTTAAAATACCAAATGTGAGAAACAGGAGAAGCCAATTCGATATGACCCATCCGTTCCCGGCGAACTTTGGCGCGGGTGATTTCCACGCCGCAGCGTTCACAAACCTTGCCCTTATAACGGAAACGCTTGTATTTTCCGCAGTGACATTCCCAGTCCTTCATCGGCCCAAAGATGCGTTCGCAGAACAAGCCGTCCCGTTCCGGCTTCAGGGTACGGTAGTTGATGGTTTCCGGTTTTTTCACTTCCCCGTGAGACCAGGAACGGATCTTTTCGGGGGAGGCGAGGGCGATTTTGATGGCGCTGAAATCGCTCTCGTTATTGGGATCGTGGGGACGGGGGTGGCTGGCATCCTCCATCACCTGAGCCAAAAGGTCGGTCTCAGGGGCGGAAACGTTGGTCAGATCATCCAGGTCGAGGATCTCGTTCATGGATTCAAATTCGTTCATACTGTTCCGTCCTCCTTATTCTTGAATTTCGGTCTCTTCGCCGGAAAGGGTTCCGTCGTAGAGCAGTTCGGCGTCACCGGTGATTTCGGGAACGTCCAGCGCGTCCAGAATGGAGGTGCCGTCGTCGCCGTTGTCGCCGTTGATTTCGTCTTCAAACTCGTTGAAATAGTTCCCGGTATTCGTGCCTACGGCAGGCAGATCCTCCGGGGCGGGCAAGGACATCCGGGCGTCGCCCATATCCTCGTCGTAATTGGTGGTGATATCCACCTCTTCGCCGTCCTTGGCAAGGATCTTCACGTCGAGGCAGAGCGCCTGCAATTCCTTCACCAAAACCTTGAAGGATTCGGGAATTCCGGGCTTGGGAATGTTGTAACCCTTGACGATGGATTCGAAGGTCTTCACGCGGCCCACGGTATCGTCGGACTTGACGGTGAGCATTTCCTGAAGGGTGTACGCCGCACCGTATGCTTCCAACGCCCAAACTTCCATTTCCCCGAAGCGCTGACCGCCGAATTGGGCTTTACCGCCCAAGGGCTGCTGGGTAACCAGCGAGTAAGGACCGGTGGAGCGAGCGTGGATCTTATCGTCAACCAGGTGCGCCAGCTTGAGGTAATACATGACGCCGACGGTGACGTTTCCTTCAAAGGGCTGACCGGTACGTCCGTCGTACAGAACGGTCTTACCGTCGTGATTGTAGCCGGCTTTATCCAGACACTTGATGATATCTTCTTCCTGAACGCCGTCGAAGACGGGGGTCATGATCTTCCAGCCCAGCTTGCGGGCAGCCATACCCAGGTGAACCTCCAAAACCTGACCGATGTTCATACGGGAGGGAACGCCCAGGGGGTTCAGAACGATATCCAGGGGCGTGCCGTCGGGCAGGTAAGGCATATCTTCTTCGGGCAGGATGCGGGAAATAACACCCTTGTTACCGTGACGGCCTGCCATCTTATCGCCGACGCTGATCTTACGGCGCTGGGCGATATAGACGCGGACGACCATGTTGGTCGAGGGAGACAATTCGTTGGAATTTTCCCGGGTGAATACCTTGACGTCAACGACGGTGCCGTATTCGCCGTGGGGAACCTTCAGAGAGGTATCCCGTACTTCGCGGGATTTTTCCCCGAAGATGGCGCGCAACAGGCGTTCTTCTGCGGTTTGCTCCGCGTCGCCCTTGGGAGAAACCCGGCCGACCAGAATATCGCCGGAGTGAACCTCCGCACCGATGCGGATGATTCCGCGCTCGTCCAGATCTGCCAAAAGATCCTTGGAAACACCGGGAATATCCGCGGTGATTTCTTCGGGCCCAAGCTTGGTCTCCTTGGCGTCGATTTCGTATTCTTCAATATGAATGGAGGTATAAATATCTTCTTTTACCAGACGTTCGTTCAACAGGACGGCGTCTTCGTAGTTATACCCCTCCCAGGTCATAAAGCCGATGAGCATATTGCGTCCCAGGGCAAGCTCGCCGTTTTGGGTGGAAGGACCGTCGGCAATCACGTCGCCGGCTTCAACCCGATCCCCTTCGCTGACGATAACCCGCTGATTGAAGCAGGTCCCGTGGTTGGAACGGAGATATTTGACGGTGGGATAGCGGTGGGAAATTCCGTCGTCGCCGAGAATATAGATCTCGTTGGCGTCCACCTTGGTGACCACGCCGGATTGGCGGGCAACCACGCAAA
This sequence comes from Clostridia bacterium, assembly GCA_017623475.1. Classification (GTDB taxonomy): domain Bacteria; phylum Bacillota; class Clostridia; order Oscillospirales; family UBA644; genus RGIG995. Next base: position 4,803 of record JAGAPC010000044.1, read on the forward strand.
CGCCGGAGTCAACGGCGGCGCGGTGTTCCATACCGGTGCCCACGAAGGGAGCCTCGGTACGGATCAGAGGAACGGCCTGGCGCTGCATGTTCGCACCCATCAGGGCACGGACGGCGTCGTCGTGCTCCAGGAAGGGGATCATCGCCGTAGCGATGGAAACCAACATCCGGGGGGTAACGTCCATGTAGTCAACCTTTTCCCGTTCCACTTCCAAAATAGCGTCCCGCAGACGGGCGGCAACCCGCTTGTTGACGAAGCGGCCTTCCTCGTCCAGAGGCTCGTTTGCCTGGGCGACGATGAATCCGTCTTCGAAATCGGCGGTCATATAAACGATTTCGTCTTCTACCACGCCGGTTTCCTTATTGACCGGGCGGTAGGGGGCTTCGATAAAGCCGTATTCGTTGATCCGCGCGTAGGTGGAAAGGTAGGAAATCAGACCGATGTTGGGTCCTTCGGGGGTTTCCACGGGACACATACGGCCGTAGTGGGTGTAGTGAACGTCACGGACCTCCATGCCGGCGCGGTCGCGGGTCAAGCCGCCGGGGCCGAGGGCAGAAAGACGGCGCTTATGGGTCAATTCTGCAAGGGGGTTGGTCTGATCCATGAATTGAGACAGGGGAGAAGATCCGAAGAATTCCCGGATCGCCGCAGAAACGGGACGGGTGTTCAGCAGGTTTTGGGGCGTGACCACTTCCGTGTTCTGCATATTCATCTTTTCCCGAACGGAGCGCTCCATACGGGCAAAGCCGATGCGCATCTGATTCTGCAACAACTCACCCACGGAACGGATCCGACGGTTGCCCAGATGGTCGATATCGTCAATGGAGCCCACGCCGTGCTGCAGGCCGACGAAATAGTTGACCGAGGCAAAGATATCCTCGTTGCAGATGGTCAGAGGAATCAATTCGGGGAGACGGGCGCGGCATTCTTCGATCAAAGCCGCTTCGTCGTCGCCGCATTTTTCCAGAATTTCCTGGAGAACGGAGAATTTGACCCATTCGTTAACCCCTGCCTTCAAGGGATCGAAGGAGACGAAATTCTTCATATCCACCATGCCGTTGGAGAAGACGCGCAATTCGGTCTCGTCGGCCAGCTTCAGATAGACCTCGTAAACACCGGCGTTTTCGATAGCCTTTGCCAGATCGGAGGAAACGACGGTGCCGATGTCCGCGATGACCTCACCGGTAAGAGGAGCAACCACGGGACGGGATAACTCGTGTCCGACGATTCTGCCGGAAAGAGCAACCTTTTTATTATATTTGTAGCGACCGACACGGGTCAGGTCGTAGGTACGTTCGTTGAAGAAGAGATTGTCGATGTGTGCGATGGCGGATTCGACGGTGGCAGGCTCGCCGGGACGAAGCTTTTTATACAGCTCCACCAAGGCGGTAGCCCGATTGTGGGAAACGTCCTTGTCCAGGGTTGCCAGAATGCTGGCGTCTTCCCCGAAGGTTTCCTTGATCTGCTCGTCGGTTTCGATGCCGAAGGCACGGATCAGCGTGGTGACGGGGAATTTCTTACCCTTATCCACGCGGACGTAAAGCACGTTATTGGCGTCGGTTTCGTATTCCACCCAGGGTCCGCGGTTGGGCATAACGGTACCGGCAAACAGCTTGTGACCGATCTTGTCGGTTTCCAGGGTATAGTAAATCCCCGGAGAACGAACCAACTGGGAAACGACGACGCGCTCCGCACCGTTGATTACGAAAGTACCGGTTTCGGTCATGAGGGGGAAATCACCGAAGAAAATGCTCTGCTCCTGAATTTCTCCCGTTTGGTTGTTGGTCAGGCGGCAGGTCACGTGCAGGGGGGCGGCGTAGGTAACGTCCCGTTCCCGGCACTCCTCGATGGTGTACTTGGGCTTTTCGTCGATCTTATAGTCCACGTAATCCAGACGGATTACCCCGGTGTGATCTATAATGTTCGAAGAATCTTTCAGAACCGACTTCATCCCTTCTTTGACGAACCAGCGGTAAGAATCCAACTGTACGTCAATCAGGTTGGGAAGCTCGTACTTCTGACTGGGCTTGCCGAAGTTCACGCGTTCGCTTTTCCCGAAATTTTCGTAGAATGCGCCGACTTCTTTGGGGTCCAACATCAACGATCATCTCCATTCCAGAATTTTGACTCTTGATTTTTTCTCGATTTTGTGCTATAATAGGCGTCGGTAGAAAACCGAACCGACGTTGTGTGTTCCGTCGAAACGGGGGCTGACACATCGGTCAAAACCGCATGGTTATCGGGTTTTTTCCAATCGCACCCCCAAAAGAGGGCATACTCCCATTTTCCTATTATGGCAATATACAATTTTATCACAATTTCAAGGGTTTGTCAAGGTCTTGAGCCGTTTTTTCGCGCCCAAAATCCATTTTTGTGAAAAGTGCTCATTTAACCCATATTTTAACAAGAGAAATTCTCCGTTGTGAACAAAAGCCGATTTTTACGGACAGAAAGGCAGGAATTTTTCATGGCAAAGCTCCCCCAAGAAGACCTGCACGGAAGCGACCTGACCTCCGGCTCGGTCATCGTGCTGACCTTCACCGCAATCATTATGGGCGTGTGCATTTTGATCGGCGCAACGCTGGACGCTCCCATCCTGTTTGCCGTCGGACCGATGGTGTTTGCCGTCGGCGTGCTTCTCTGCCTTCCCAACCTGAAAAATTGGATCCGGGGCAAAATCAAAGAGCATCGCATCCGCACCGGCAAAGAAACACCGGAGCAGAAAAAAACCTGGAACCCCAACCACAGGTTTGATGATTGAAAAGTACGAAAAAATCATTTTGCATTTTGCACTTTGCATTTTGCATTTACTAAAGTTTTTCTTTTTTATTATGTAAACATTCCGAGCGATCGCGGGCATCAAACGAAAGGCGATGTCTGAGGAAAGTCCGGGCTCCTACGGGAAAGGATAACGGATAACGTCCGCCGAAGGTGACTTCCGAGATAGTGCAACAGAAAAAAACCGCCGCAAGGCAAGGGTGAAAAGGCGAGGTAAGAGCTCACCGGGACGATGGTAACACCGTCCGCTGTGTAAACCTTATCCGGAGCAATGCCGTGACGCGACCCCACAGGTCTCCCGTCCGGGGTACAGAGGCAGCTGGAGATCTGCGGTAACGCAGATTCGAGATAGATGATCGCATAACACAGAACCCGGCTTACAGGAATGTTTACATAATAAAGAAGAAAATTTTTTTAGAAATAATTTTCCGTGAGATTCCTTAGGTGACTGGGAAAAGCCGAAAAAGCCTTTAATTACCGCGAAAAACGGGCTTTTTCTAAAAAACAAACGCTCAATAAAAAAATCATTATTTTAACCGAAAAATACGGCGTGTCGAGGGCGCATAAGGGAAAATTTGAGGGAAAATGTGATTTTAACAAAAACCAATTTTTTATGAACAAGCAAACGAACTGTGTGATGTACAAAATCCCACCTGCAAACTGTGTGTTTGTAGGTGGGATTTTTTGTGTTTCATTCGAATAAATGGCGTAGTTGCTGGCAACTTTGCGTTA
>JAGAPC010000045.1 GCA_017623475.1 Clostridia bacterium
TGTGTTGGAACAAACCCATTTCCGTGGGCTTGCCATCGACGTAATAGTAGCCGTCGAAGATGCCGTCGGTAATCATTCTGCCGTCTTCGGCGAAGGTGTACCAGCCGGTGGTGATGTCGCAGTTTTCGTTGAGTCTCCAAGCGTAGTACTTACCGGAGACCAGAACGCCGTTGGGTCCAACGTAGTAATAATCGTCGCCGATCTTGATCAGACCTTGCTCCACGCCCTTGCCGGTTTCGTCGGAAACGTAGGTCAAAACGCCGTTGACGTCTTGGATCGTGCCTGCGACGGTGGGAACCTTATACAGGTTGTGGAAGATGATCGGATCGTCCCCGGTGATTTCGGCGATCAGCTTGCCGTCGCCCTTATGGTTGACCGAGACCGTAACGGTGTATTCCTGGGTATCGTAGGTAACGCCGGAGAGATCCCCAACCGTCTGCTTCAAGGTGTAGGTGTGGGTTCCGATTTCATCGTAAACGATGGCGTCGAAAAGAACCGTACCGTCGGCAGCGTTGGTCTTGGAGGCGATCAGCGTTTCCCCTTCGAACAGCTCGACGGAGAATTGATCGGCTTCCAAGGTCTTGCCGCCCAATTTAACGACGGCGTCAAGAGACACTTGAGTAGGAACGATTTCGACCACGATGGGGTCGGAACCGAGAGAGAGAACGTAATTGCACAGATCGTCCAATTCCGTTTCGGTCAGCCCCTCCACGTTGCCGTGGGTACCCGTAACGTTGCGGGTGGTCAGAACGTCGAGAATGGTGGCGGCGCTACCGTCATGGAGATAAGGAGCCGTACGCCATGCTTCTACCAAGGGAGGAACCAGAAGTCCGCGGGTTTCGGTTTCGGACTGAACGTAATTATCGTAGATCAGAATATCTGCACCGTACAGATCGCCCGCGTGGCAGGAGGCGCAGTTTGCTTTTCCTTCAAATAAGACCTTTCCGCGCAGAGCGCTTTCGGTCAGCTTGCCATCGACCAAATAGGGGCTTTCTTCCGCCTTCAGGCTTTGGGTAAAGGCGTCGATCTTCAGCATTTCGTTTTCGGGGAAGCCTTCGTTGAAGCAGATGTACTTCAACCCTGCCCGATTGGCAGCCATGGTGTTGGGACGAATCCCCGTTGCCATAACTCTGCCGCGGTCCCAGGACCCAACCATGCTTCTTGCTTGTTTGGGAGTTCCGATACCGTCGTTCATGTTATCCCAATTCAAGGCGTCGGTGCGGGCATCGGGGTGACAGGAGGCACAGGATTGCCATTGACCCATACAAATGGTGGCATCGTTCCAGAGACGTTCCCCGCCACGAACGGCGTCTTCCGCCTTTTCGGTGGGAAGTTCCACGGCGGTCAGTTTTTCAGAATCCATATTATAGATGCTGATGCTTCCGCCATAGTAGTTTGCGGTATAAACCTTGTCTCCCAACAGTTCAATCCCCCGAGGTCCGTCTTCTCCAAGATTGACACGGGTCTTGAATTCGGTGGTGAAGGTCAGATCCACGGAAATATCCTCGGCGTTTTCCAAAAATCCGTTGCCGCCGATGGTTCCCGCGTGGACGGCTTCAATCTTTTCCCGAAGCCCCGCCCGGTCGAGAATCATCAGTTCCCGCGTACCCGAAATAGAAAGGACGATGGTGTCGTTGCTGACGTCAATGCCCCAGGGATTGGCGGCACCCAGATCCAGATCGTCCACCAGCATGGTGGCACGGACGGTATCGTCGGAGGTGCGGATTTCGGTAATAGCGTTGGTGTAGATCCAACCCCGATCCACGTGGGTGGTGGCTACGTTGTAGCGCCCCAGCGCATGGGAAGCGTAGAGGTATTCTCCATCGGGAGACAATGCCAAATCTTTCAGATTGGTAGAGCCGCTGACCATGGTAACGGTCTTGGCAACTTTCATGGTTGCGGTGTTGACAACAACGATTTCCGAAGAAACGGTGCCGTCGTTCATGCTACCCGTGGGCAGATGACCGCCAACGTACAGTTTTCCGTCGGTGATTGCCATACTCATGGGTTCGCGGGTGACGAAAACCCCTTCGGTGGCTTCGGTTTCGGCGGCGATGATGCCGTCGGTCAACGCCACGGTCTGAACCGTACCGTTAAAGCGGTTTGCCACGTACAGGGTGCTTCCGTCGCTGCTCAACGCCAAGGCAGAGGGGGTGTGCCCCACGGAAACGCTTCCGGCGTAGGCGTAGGTTTCGGCGTTATAGGCTTCCACCTTCCCCTTGGAGCCGCCGGTGGCAACGTACAGATATCTGCCGTCGGCAGACAACAGCAAGGTGTTGGGTTTCTGATTTAATTGGATTTCGCCGATGAGTTTCCCCGTAGAATGACGGATCACGTCCACGGTGTTATTGGTTTCGTCCGCCACGAAGATCTTGTCGTTCAGAAGCGAACCGACCAGATCCAGGGGGGAACGGTAATTTTGCGAGGTACTTTCAAATTCAGCGTCCTGGGTTCCGTCGAAAATCGAATCGGAAATATGATCCAGGATCTGCACGTTGGAGGTATTCTTTCCGCTGTCCAAGCTCCAGACGATCTGGCAGGGATTGTCGGCGGTAGGCACGGTAACCTCAATCACCGCGTCTCCCACCACACTGCCCTCGTGTCCGCCCCAATTGGCGAAAACGATGTTGCCGTTGTCAAGAGGTTCCACCGCCGCAAGCCAGGCAAGGGACACGTCGGGAAGATCGTCCTGTCCGATCTGCCACAGCTGCGTCCCGTCGGGCGCAAAGCAGGTGATCTTCAAAGACGCGCCGCCGCTGACGATAACGTTTCCGTCCTTGTCCTTGACGGCAACGAAGCCCCCGGCAGGATATTCCGCCAGCTTTTCGCCGTCCGCGGAATATTCGACGGTAATTTCTGCAGCCTGGGAGGCAACCAGATAGGTCCCCTCCGCCGTTTTATGAACCTGACGGATCTGACCGTGGGAGCTGGTGCCGACGGGAAGGTCGGTCAAGGGCGCATCCGCGCTTCCCAGGGTTTTGCGGATGTTCCCCTGGGCGTCCAATTCCACGATCCGCACGTAGCTTGCGTAGGCTTCGCCCACGAGGATGCCGCCGTCGGGAAGATACTGACAGGTGTGGTTTTCTCCGCCGGCAGGAATCTGATAGGTCCACAGGGTTTCATATCCGGCAGAGTTGGGATAATCGGGTCGGATCATATAGACGGTAGAGCCGGAGGAGGCGCGGACGGCAAAGACCAGATTGCCGTTGGGCAGAAGATCCGCGTCGTTCACTTCCGTCCAGCCTAATTCCGATTGAGGAACCTGCCAAAGGATACTGCCGTCGTAGTCCATGATGGCAATTTTATCCAGACTGCTCCCACTGACCAACACCCGATGCCCCTCGGGTTGAGAGGCGTCGGTCTCGTTGGCAAAACCGGAAACGACAAAACCGCATAAGGTCAAAAGAGCAAGCAAGATTGCAAGTAGATTCTTATATCTTTTCATTCAATCATCTCCTTTGCTATGGGTTATTCGGGAAGGTTGGTGTAATAGGTTCCGGGGTTGGAAGCCGTCGGCCAGCCGGGCCACTCGGCGTTCTTGGCGGCCATGACCGCTTCGTAATCGCCGTCGTACTTCTTTTCTCCGTTGACGATGGCCTGGCGGTTAGCCGCTTCCATGGCGTCGTACAGGGCGACCTTTTCGGTGCGCCAGGTATCAATGGCGTTCATCTTATAGGGATTGATCGACAAATCGGTGTTACCGGGAACGGTGGTCAAGCCCTTCCAATCCACGTCGGGATTGGTGCGCAGGCGCTCCAGCCCCGTTTGAATGATCGCCAGAGCTTCCTCGTATTCCGTGCCGGTCTTTCCTTGCAGGATGGGACTCTTTTCCGGATTGTCGAAATAGATCGCCATGCTGAAGGTGTTCAGCTGGAGGCTGCTCCAACGGTAAGCGCGGGTGTCGCCCAAGGCGGTGCGTTCCGCCGCAGTCAGGGGCGAGCGCCCTGCCTGATTGTAGCCGTAGTTGGTGGAGTAATCTCCGTAATAGGTTCCGTTCAGGTCAACCCATTCGGCGATCTTCCGTTTTTCCGCGTCGGTCAGCAGACTTGCGTGGCTTTCGTCCTCGTAGATCTTGGCGATCAGCGGGCTGACGTAAGAGCCCCAGGTCTTTGCGGAATAGAATCGGGAATCTCCGCCGCCGACGGAGCCAACGAGATTTTCGAAGGGAACGCCGGTCTTGTTGCGGTCAACCCACAGGTTGATGTAGGCGGCGTTGAACACGATATCGCGGTCGGGAACCAAGGTCAGGTCTGCTTCGGGATTTTCGTAGCCGTGGCAGGTCAGACAGTTCTTGGTAAAGATGGGCTGAACCTCGGTCAGGAAATTCATGGTGGGCAGATCGGTATATTCTTCAAAATATTCCGGATCGTTGTAATCCACCAAAATATCCGTGCCCGTCTCGACGTCGAGGATCCGCTTTTGGGGAACGTCGGGAGTATTGACGGCGATGGTCTTGGGCAGATCCGATCCTTCCACGTAATCGGGATTCGGAACCACTTCCACGTTTGCCTTCAGCGCCATGGGCGTTTCCTGCCCGGTGGCGGTGGAGGGTGCGGTGCGCCGATCCTCGTGGCAACCGATACAGCCGGTCTGTTCCCCCGACTGAACCAGCGTGCCGGAGCGCATGGATTGGATCATCTTACCGTCCTCGTCCAACAGTTGGAAATAGACGAACACGTCTTGAGGTACTTCGAAGTAGGCAGAGCCGTCCTCATAGACGGGAACCTCCCCGATGACGCGCTTGGCTTCAAAGCTGTGCCAATTCATGGCAGGCGCCTGCGCCCCTTCTCCGGCCCAGGAGGTTGCCTGGGATTCGGAGATATATTTCTTATCGACCGATTCCACGATGCGCAGGGTCTTGACGGTGCCCCGTTCTACCCCTTCCATGTGGGTGCCTTCGTAAACGTCCTGAATGAAGAAGGTACCGACGTCGTCGTTGTAATTGCGGCGATCGGAGGTGTCGATTTCCTTTTCTCTGGGCTGAATGATGGTGGCGTCGAAGCAGCTCATGGAGGAGGAATCCTCGTAAAGCAAGGTTTCGTTGCCGTAGATATCCAGCAGATACACGCCCATCTTGGACGTTCCGGGCAGGGTGCGGGAAACCAGGAAGTATTCCTCGCTCAAGGGATTGGGATCTTCGTATTTGACGGTGAGGGATTTGTAGGCGTCGATGTTGTTGCTGTCCTCGTTGGGATCGCCGATCTTATCCTTCACGGAAGCAGGCCAGGTCATGAGAACCGGATCGCTTCCATCCACGCCCTTGGAACGGTCAATGATGGCAACGGCGCCCCAGGAAACGTCGTGGCAAGAAGACAGGGTTGCCATGACCAGCGTCGTTCCGGGAACGACCTTTCCTTCAATGGTAGCCCCGGTGGGGGAGTTGTTGCCGTAGTAAGCGTCCTGCTTGGTGCCGTCCTCGTACACCGTCCAAAGTCCTTGGGCGCTGGCGAAGTCACGGTCGTTGTATTCCCAGCGGTCGTAGAGGATCCGTCCGTCGGGCAATACGTCGGTGGGACGCTCGTACAGGGTGCTGGAGGTAATTTTAACGATGTTTGCTCCGTCGGATTCCATGCGGTAAATGTTTGCGGAGATCTGACGGTTACACATGACGTATTTCGGATCGCGGGTGGAGGTAAAGACGATATCTCCGCTGGGCAGATACATGGGATCCATGTCGTCTGCGGTGGAAAGAGAAGTCAGCTGCTTGGTTTCCACCACCGCCGTCAGGTCGTCGTTTAAGGTGTATTCGTAAATATTATAGGTATCGTCCCGATCGTTACGGTAGGAAAGGAGAATCTTATCGGAATCGTAAGAAACGTCCAGATCGCGGAACAGTCCGTCCGCATCCTCCAGCAGGGTGGTGACCTCGCCGGTGCTGATATTCAGCATCTTGACCGCGCCGCCGGGGGTGTATTTCGCCTTATCGGAAATTTCTCCGTTATACGAGGGGAACATATTGTGGGTATTCTGATGATCCACCGCGTACTGATGGTGAACGGTGAAGATCACAAGTCCGCTTCCCAGGGCGGGGGTAGTAGTGCGGATCTTAAAGGCGAGGGTTTCCATTTCTTCCACCCAAGCCTTCAGCTCGGCAGAGCCTTCCTTCACGCCGTTGGAGGCAAGGCGGGCTTGCTTGGTCTGCAGGGTGGTCAGCTCTTCCAGCAGGGTTTGGGCGGCGGTATATTCGTCGCCGTAGGTCTCTTGATTGCCTTCGATGATTTCCAACAAACCGTCGTAGGCTTCTTCATCCCAGCCGGTGGCTTCCATGACCTGACCGAGGGTGGTCAGCATCGACGCTTCGGGGAAGGCAAAGCTTCCGCGGATGTTATCCACGCCGATCCAGGTCCAGGAGCTTGCGGTGCCGTCCACGATCTTCATGATCAGCCGTTCCCCTTCTTGGAACTTGCCGGTCAGATCAAGGGTGCGCTCGCAAACCGTCCAAGAATCGGCACCGTTAGCTCTTGCCAGCAGTTCTCCGGTTTCCAGACTAAACACTCCAACGTAGCTGCTGGAATTATCGCCGCCGCCCATGACCGAAAGGGTGATGATGGGATCGTCGGGATTCAGGAAAAATTCGGGAGAAACCAATTCCCCGGTCATATTGTTGTCGTAAGAACCGCTTCCGACGGCGGTCAAAACGGTGTTCAGATAATATTTCCCGTGGGGAACGGTTCCGTTTTGAACGTAGGTGTTGATCAGCCCTGCCCCGAAGGAATGGTCGGTCTTGAAGGGCTGATAGGTGCCGTTTTCAAAGCTCCAGATCACGTCGGCGTAATCGAATTCCACCAGATTCCCGGAGAAGCGGACGGCATCGACGCAAACGCAGGGATACCCGTAGCCGCCGTTGGAGGAATTGGTGGTATTATCCACGATTTCCATGTAAAGGATCTGACCGTCTTCGTATTCAAATCCTTCCGCCCAAACCACCGAACGGGTCTGCATCATCCAGGAAACGCCGTTGCCGTTGTTGGGATGGGTGGTAGGATGGGCTTCCCCGACCAATTCCCCGGTGGCGTAATCATAAACGTAAACGCCGTCCAGGGGGTTGCCGCCCAGCTGCACGGTAATCTCCGTATCGTCGGGATTCAGCGTAAAGAAGGGAGACCGCAGCGCGCCCGTAAGGTTCACGTTATAGCCGGGACCGGAGGTGCGGGCAGTACAAACGCCGTTTTCCACCGTAACCACGGGGGCTTTGGTCAAGGCGGTGTTCAGCCAATAGGTTCCGCTTTTTCCGATGAAGCGGTTTCCCGCATCCTTGTAGTTGCTCGTGTTCAGGTTAATATCGTAAGAGAAATCCGTAATCCCTGCGGCGGGAAGGGTAAAGCCGTCTTGGGGGGTGAAGGGTGCCGCGGTTCCGTCCTCAAAATCCCAGGTAATATCCTGGAATTCGGTAACGGTTCTTCCTTGGAAGCGGATGTTATCCACGCAGACGAACCCATAGTTGGAGGTGGTGCTATCTTCGATCTGCAGATACAGTTCCTGACCTTCCGTATAGGTAAAGCCGTCGTTCCACACCACAGAACGGGTGGTCATCGTCCAGCCGTTGGCGGCAGAATTGGCAACCCCGACCTTCGTGCCGGTGGCGGCGTCGTAAACGGAAACGGTATTTGCCGTATTACCGCCCAACTGCATGGTAATGGCGGTATTATTGGGATCAAGAACGAAATTGGGAGACCGCAACGCGCCGGTCAGCTTTTCGCTTCCGCTGCCCGATTTCGCCGTTACCGTACCGTTGGAAACGGCGTGGGAATAGGTGTTGAAATAAGTATTGAGCCAATAAGTTCCGTTCTTATTGCTTTCCTGTCCGTAAATGGTAGCCCCTACTTTCAGGTTCCAGTTACAGGTCAGGTCGATAATCATCGCGGAATTTAAGGCATCCCCTTCGTTGATTTGGAAGGGGGCGACGGTGCCGTCTTCAAAATCCCACGCAACCTCGTGGTATTCGTCGGAGACGGTGGGCTCGGAGGATTTCACGATATCCCCCTTGGCGCGGATGTCATCGACGGTGATAAAGCCCCAGCCGGTGGTGGCGTTATCCACGATCTTCAAATAGACCTTTTCCCCATCCACGTAGGATTCGTCGGGGATGGTCAGGGTAACGTCGGTGAACATATGCCCAGAAGCCGCGGTTTTGCCATTATATGTATAGGTAGGCAATTTTTCCAACGTGTATCGGGTCAGAATGGTATCGTCCGAAGCACGGACAATGGCAACGTAAAGATTCTCTGCACTTTGATCTTCCAACGAGCCGCCGCCCAATTTCAGATTGACCACCGGATCCTTGATGGCAAAGGTGGGGGAAACGATGGTTCCGGTATTGCCGATGTAATAGGGACGGGTCTGGGTGTCCCCTTCCAGGGTGGAAAGGTAGTAATTTCCGTCCTTGTTGATCGGTCCGTAGGGGGAATTGCGCTCGTAAACCCAGTTGGCGATCATGCCAACACCGAAAGAGCCATCCACTACTTTAAAGGGAGACAGCGCCCCGGACTCAAAGGACCAGTGGATTTCGTTGGGAGGTTCGGGGAGAACGTCCAGCGTTTCGTCCACGTAGCCGAAGGCGTGGAAATCGTCAAAGGTGATGTGTCCCCAGCCGCCGGCGGTTTCGTCAACGATCTTGATAAATACGTATTGACCGAGGATGTCCTCGTATTTCAGATTCCACACGATGCGTTCCATGGTCTCTTGGTTGCTGCCGGTGGCACGGACGATTTCCCGTCCGTAAACATCACACAGTGCAACATAAACCCCCGTATTGCCGCCACCGATCAGGAAATTCATTTCCGGACTGTCGAGACGGAACAAGGGAGAACGGATGACGCATTGATACGCCTCGTTCCCCTTGGTCATGGTGGAGGGATCGTCGTAGCGGGATTCCTCCTCCCCGTAATACTCGGTGGATTCCAAGGTGGACAGATGGTAATTTCCCTGACGAGGATAAGGATCGTAGGGATAGTTGTGGGCTTGGGGGATATCGGAAATGATGGTTCCGTAGGAACCGCTGACCAAAACGAAGGGTTCCAGCTTGCCGTCTTCAAAATCCCAGACGATGTCGGTGCCTGCTTCGGAGTTTGCCACGGTCATCACGGCGATTCCGGCAATCAGAACCCCTAAGACCAGCAACGCGGAGCAAGCCACCGCAAAAAGCCCAAGCTTTTTATTGCGCGCGGTTTTCTTTTTCATAGAAAAAACCTCCTTTTTTCTTTATGTGTAAGTGTGCATCGATCCGCCGGAATCGGGCAGGACGTTAACACACAGAAAGGTGAAGATCAGGGCGGCAAAGCCCAGAATACAGAAGAGTGGGGCGAATTTTTTCAGCTTCTCCGCCCGGCGGGCGTGGAAATAACAAAGGTACAGCGACGCAGTAATCAGCGACCAGACCTCCTTGATATCCCACATCCAATAATTCCCCCAAACCTGGTCTGCCCACAAAGCGCCGAGCAAAAGCCCCAGGGTCATAAAGGGGAAGGCGATGCGCAAAATCAGAACGGTGGCGTCTTCATACCGTTCCCGGTTGCGCTTTTGGAAAAGACCGATGACGCAGATCAAAAACGCCACGGCGCACAACGCATAAGACAAAACGTAAGAAAACACGTGGGGCACGAAATAGGGGGAACGGAGCGCCGGCATCAACGACCACCGCATATTCCGATCCATGAAGACCGTGCCGATCAGGGGAACCATCGCACCGAAACAGAAATAGGGAGCGATCCACTTGTGTTCCGGTCGAAGCCACAGGATCAACGCCATCAAAAGGACAAACAAGAGGGAGATGTCGCTCAACACCTGATACATACTTGCAAAGGGGGGATAGCCGTTGATGTACCAATTTTTCACGAAGATGCCCAGGTTGGCGACCCACCCGACGATGGCAAGGGCGTAGCCCCACCACTCTCGGTTTTTCCAAAAGCACGCGCCGGAAAGAAAATAGGAAGAAACCGCAATCACGGACAAGACCGTTGCCAATAATTCCAACAGATTCATTTCGACGCCCCCTTTCGGAAGACCAGGGGAAGACATTCCCCGAAGGTACCCAGGATAATCATCCAGATTCCCACGGCGAAGGGGACGTTCGCCGGATCTTTTTTCACGTATAGATGAGCCGATTGCAGAGATTCTTCATCGTAGCCCATCAGATAAAATTTCCAGCCCTTATAAGTATAAGGTTGATTGACGCCGATGGAAACCTGCTTTACCTCCCCGTCCCGAATCTGCAAAATCCCCTCGTAGGATTTATCCACCTCGGGAAGCTTGACCAACAGACAGCCGTTATTCAATAGGTAGGTATCGACGTATTCCCCGTTCTTCTTCAGCAGGGTAGCGGGAACCGAGCCGTACTCACCCAAATCGTAAACGCCTCGGCGGTTTTGAATGACCGTTTCGATGAGGACATCTTCGGCGTTCATCTCCGTATTTTTGTAAAGACGGTAATCCGCCTCGTATTTTTCCACCGTAAAGGATTTGAGGGAGATTTCAAAGCCGAACTCCAATTCCGAGCCGTCGTCCTGGAGAACCTCTCCGTAAAAGGCTTTTTCGTTGATGGGAATGGAAAAGGAGGTTTCTTTCAAACATCCCCAACTGATAAATCCGCAAACCACAACCAGAACGATTCCGATGTGGCAGAGAAAAAATCCGATTTTCTTCCACGAGAAAGGATATCGGACGACCGACCAAAGAGTGACGATACAAAATGCGATTACGGTGCATAAGAAAAAGGGAGATTTGTAATAACCGTCCCAAAATCCAAAGGACGACATCAACACCCCCACAGTCAGCATCAACGCCAACAAGCCCATGATCCACACGGAAGCCTTCAGCTGCTTCACGGGGTACCACCTCCTTTTTTGTAAAAGAAACCGTTTTAATCCTTTTGATCGAATCGCCGCAGGCGAAGATCGACGCGTACCTGCTTTATGCAGGTGCGCCAAAGGGCAATCTTTCATTCTACTTTCATTGTAATACACGAAAAAAATCGTGTCAACCTACACGGTAAAAAATATTGCACAAAAATCAACACCGGTTTTTGTGCAAGTTGAGCAAAACCGTTTTGGGCGAACCATCCGGGTCGGAAGGATAAAAATTCCTCGGCACCCCAATTATAAACAAAAACCACACGGAAATCAAGACGACACAAGAGGAACAATCGTAAAAGTCGTAAGACTGCCGAAAAAGATCTATGGAACAGAGGTCCGATGAATTTTGTTTCCGGCGGTCGTAAAGGTCTCACCCGTTACAAAAATATTAACCAAAAATTCAAGCATATTTTTGTGCATATTTTTCAAAAAAGTTTTTTCGTGTAAGTTGACACGGCGAATGTTTTGTAGTACAATAAAAGGAAGAATGGAGAAAAGGAGAATTCCTATGATTTCCAAGAAAACCTTTCTTAAAGCCACCGAAGAATTCAACGACTTTACCGCCCCGGTTCCTGCCCCCTATTTCCGCAAAAATTTTCAAGGGAACGGCAAAACCGTCAAGATTACGGTGGCGACTTGCGGATTTTACGAACTGTGGTTCAACGGAGAAAAAATCACAAAAGGATTGTTATCCCCTTACATCAGCAATCCCGACGATTACGTTTACTGCGACCGATACGAAGTGACCGCCGACCAAGGGGAAAACGTCATCGGGATTTTGTTGGGCAACGGATTTCAGAACAATCCCGGAGGACACGTCTGGGATTTTGACAAAGCATCCTTCCGCAGCGCCCCGAAATTTGCCCTGACGGTGGAACAAGAAGGAACCGTTTTATTGGAAAGCGGACCCGATTTCCGCACCGCCCCCTCCCCCATCCGCACCGACGATTACCGCTTTGGGGAGGTGTACGACGCCAATTTTGAAATCGACGGCTGGAATCAAAAGGGATTTGACGATTCTGCGTGGGCGTTTGCCCTTCCGGCAGAGACACCCAAAGGGGAATTGCGAATCGCAGACATTTCCCCCATCGTGAAAGATTTTGAAATCGCCCCCGTCAGCATCGAAAAATGCGACGGCGGATATTTGTACGATTTCGGGCAATCCAACGCCGGAATTTGCCGATTGAAAATTCAAGGAACCCAAGGACAACGGATCGAATTGCGTCACGCCGATTCGTTGAAAGACGGCGATTTGTATTTAAGACAAATTTGGTTTTCCAAAAACTGGGAAGAAGATAAAAACATCGTTCATCGGGACGTTTATATCTGCAAGGGAAATGGGGTGGAAGAATATCGACCCACCTTTACTTATCACGGATTTCGGTACGTAAAAGTCAGCGGAATTACGGAAGAACAGGCGACGAAAGACCTGTTGACCTACTTGGTTTATCACACCAAATTCCACGACCGGGGCGGATTTTCCTGTTCCGACGAAGTTGCAAATCAGTTGCAGACCATGACGAGAAGAAGCATTTCTTCCAACTTCCACCACTTCCCCACCGACTGCCCCCAGCGGGAGAAAAACGGTTGGACCGCCGACGCGGCATTATCCTGCCAAGCGGCACTTTTGAACTTTGATCCGGAACAAAATTATCGGGAATGGATGCGAAATATCTGCAAAGCCCAAGGAGAAAACGGCAGTCTGCCGGGCATTATTCCCACCGGCGGATGGGGTTTTCATTGGGGCAACGGACCTGCATGGGACAGCGTTCTGACCTGGATTCCCCACACCGTTTACCGTCTTCGTGGGGAAACGGAAATGATCGAAGAATCCGCCGATTCCATGATGAAATATCTGCGGTATTTGAGAACCCGCACCGATGAAAAAGGACTTTTGGAAATCGGACTTGGAGATTGGTGTCCGGTGGGCGGGGGCAAACCCAAAGCGCCCCTATTGGTCACCGACTCCATTATTTCCATGGATATCGCCTGCAAGACGGCGGAAATGATGGACGCCGTGGGACGAACTGCAGACGCCGAATTTGCCCGAAAAGAAGCGGAACGATACCGCACCGCCGTCCGGGCGAATCTCATCGATTTTTCCACCATGACCGTTTTGGGAGAATGTCAGACCTGCCAAGCCATGGGGTTGTATTACGGCATTTTTGAAGAAAACGAAAAAGCCCCGGCATTTCAACGGCTTTTGGACATGGTTCACGCCGCCGACGACCACATGGACGTAGGGGTTTTAGGGGGTCGGGTCTTGTTCCGGGTATTGTCCGATTTCGGATATCCCGACTTGGCGTATCACATGATCACCCGCCCCGACTTTCCGTCCTACGGAAACTGGATTCAGCGGGGTGCGACTACCCTTTGGGAAAACTTCAAACCCGACGGCGTGGCGTCCATGAACCACCATTTTTGGGGCGACATCAGCGCATGGTTTATGGAATACATCGGCGGAATTCGGCTTGATGCCAAGAAAAACACCCTCGAAATCCGTCCGTGTTTTATCGAAACACTTGAAAGCGCCTCGGCGTACCATCTCTCCCCCGAAGGCAAGATTTCGGTGGATTGGGAACGGACCGACGACGGAATCTGTCTTTCGGTACAAATCCCAAAAACCATGAAAACCACGGCACTTTTAAGCGGTTCTTACCACTTCGAATCGGGAGAAAAATCCCAAACATTAACCACCGGAAACTATCGCATTATCAAGGAGTAACGGCATGATTTACCAAAAAGAAAAAACGAAAAATATTTCCTTCCCCTTGGGAGGCATCGGCACCGGGTGTATCGGGCTTGCGGGGAACGGCGAGCTGCGGGATTGGGAGATTTTCAACCGTCCCAACAAAAACACCCGCAACGGCTATTCCCACTTCGCCGTCAAGGCGACCGTCGGGGGCAAAAGCGTCACCAAAATTCTGCAGGGCGATACCAACGAAAATTTCATCGGAACGTCCTGCTCGTCCACGGAGCATTACGGCTTCGGCTACGGACCTCATCAAAATACCTTTGCCGGATATCCCCATTTTGAATCGGTGGTCTTCGACGGTACGTTCCCCATGGCGAAGTTGACCTTTGAAGATAAAAATTTCCCGGCAACGGTGCGGCTTTGCGCCTTTAACCCCATGATTCCCCACAACGAGTTCGATTCGTCTCTGCCCGCCGCCTTTTTTGAGTGGGAAATCCAGAACGACGCCTGCGAGACGGTGGAATACGCCTTGGGGTGTACCGTCCAGAATCCGGCGCCGTCGTCGAAAAACGAATCGGTTGAAACGGAGGGCGCGCAGGGGATCTTTTTGAAAACCGCCGACAAAACCGACGAAGAAATCGGCTATTCCGACCTGTGCCTTTTGACCGATCACCCGGACACCGACCTGCAGGAATGTTGGTATCGGGGGAAATGGCAGGACGGAGTTACCACCTATTGGAAGGATTTTTCCCAACACCCCCGGATGCCGAAGCGCCAATACGAAGACGCGTGGAAATACGACCACGCAACGCTGGTCTCTTACGTAAAAATCCCCGCGGGCGAACGGCGGAAAATCCGCGTGGTTATCGCGTGGAACGTGCCTGTAGCCCATTGTTATTGGAATCCCTGCAAGGACGAGAACGATCGGGAGATCACGTGGGAAAATTATTACGCCACCCAATTTAAAACGTCAAAGGACACGGCGATCTACGCCCTTTCCGACTTCTCCCGACTGTACGAAAAAACCAAGCTTTTTTCCGATACCCTGCAGCAAAGCACCCTGCCCGAAGCGGTCAAGGACGCGGTCAGCGCCAACCTTTCGGTCTTGAAATCCCCCACGGCGTTGCGGTTGGAGGACGGCTCCTTCTGGGGCTGGGAGGGGGTCTCCGAAACCCGCGGCTCTTGCCACGGAACCTGTCAGCACGTGTGGAATTACGCCTACGCCCTGCCCTACTTATTCCCCCGGCTGGAACGGTCGATTCGGGAAAACACCGTCAAGCACGCCCTGTTGGAAAGCGGCGCCTCCTGCTTCCGCGTTCCCCTGCCCCTGGGTCGGGAATTGCCCGAAACCTTCCGCGCCTGCGTGGACGGACAGATGGGAGAGGTCATCAAAACCTATCGGGAATGGAAGCTTTCCGGGGATACGGAATGGCTGAAAACGATCGCCGAAAAAATATTCAAAATGTTGGAATACGCCTGGTCGGACGAAAACCCCGACGGATGGGATCGGGACAAGGACGGCGTTCTGGAGGGACGGCAGCACCATACGCTGGATATGGAATTGTTCGGACCGTCCTCCTGGCTTCAGGGCTTTTATCTGCTGGCGCTGGATTGCGGCGCACAAATGGCGCAAGCCCTGGGGCAGACGGATCGGGCAAAGGAATACGCCTGCCTGTATGAAAAGGGCAAGGAATGGATGAATCAAAATCTGTTCAACGGCGCATATTATCATCAAAAGGTCGATCTGACCGACAAATCCGCCGTGGATCGCTTCGACGCCGCCGCCGTTTATTGGAACGACGAGGCAAAGCAGATCAAATATCAGGTGGCGGAAGGCTGTATCATCGACCAAATGCTGGCGGATTGGCACGCGGTTCTGATCGGGGCAACCCCGGTTTTTGACAAAGAAAAGAAGCAAACCGCCCTTGCAAATCTCTACAAAAACAACTTTAAGTCCTCCATGCGGGACGTTGTCAATATGTGGCGGCTCTTCTCCCTGGGCGACGAGGCGGGCACCGTCATCTGCTCCTACCCCGACGGCGTCTCGGTGCCGGCGATCCCCGTCCCCTACTGCGAGGAAACCATGACCGGCTTTGAATATTCCTTCGCGGGGCTTTTGCTGGCGGAAGGATTTACGAAAGAAGCAGAAACCGTCGTCAACGCCATCCGCGACCGCTACGACGGAGAAAAGCGCAACCCCTTCAACGAGATCGAATGCGGCAGCAACTACGCACGCTCCATGGCGTCCTTCGCCCTGCTGCCCCTGTACAGCGGATTTTCCTTTGACATGACCGAGGGGCGGATCGGCTTTGCCCCCAAGGACGAACGGGGCGCGTACCTGTTCAGCGTGGGCGAAAGCTGGGGGAAGGCAGAATTCGACCGAAGCCGCCTGACCCTTTCGATCTTTGAAAAGCCCTTAAATCTCAAGGAAATTTCCCTTCCCTTTGCGTCGAAAATCACCACGGTGACCGCCGACGGAATGTCCGTTGCCTTCACCGAACAACAAGGCAAAATTTTGCTGGACGGCGTTACCGTCGAAAGAGAGTTGATTCTTGCATGAAGCGGTTTTCCAAAATCACCACCACCCAATTAGCCCGAATCTGCGGCGTTTCCCAGGGGACGGTGGATCGGGCGCTGCATAACCGCCCCGGGATCAACGAAAAAACCCGGGAGCGTATCCTTGCGGTCGCCCGGGAGTACGATTACGTCCCCCACGTCAAGGGCAAGAACGCGGAAAATTCCATGCTGATCGGGGTGGTCCTCTTCGATTTTTACAACGAATTTTTCTCAAAGCTTGCCATGAGCCTGGTGCGGGAGGCGAAAAAGATGGGGTATTCCCTGATCTTTCAGTTTTCCGAAAAGGATTTGGATCGGGAACGCACCGCCATCGAATATTTTGATTATATCGGCGTGGACGGAATCATTCTGTTCTCGGCGGGGAGCGACAATCCGGAATACGAAAACTATCTTCGCTCGGTTACGAAACCCCTGATCCTCATCGGAAACCGGTTGTTCAACCTGCCTTACGTGGGCATTGACGATCGACAGGCGATGAAGGACGTCACCCTGCGTCTGATGAAAAATTCCGCAAAGAAGGACGTGGTCTATTACGCCCCCATCCTGCGGAAAAATCTGAACAAGGACAACGCGCAAAACCTGCGGCTGCAAGGCTTTACCGACGCGATGAAGCAACGGAGAAGACGCTTTCGGATCGTCACCGATCTGAAAGATCTGTCCAATGCAGGAGTTATCGTCTGCGCCACCGATTATTACGCGGTTTCCGTGCTGAAGCATTTGGGCTTCCCCCTCGACGTGAAGATTTCCGGCTTTGACAATATCTCCATGCTGGAGAACCTCAACGCCCCCATTCTGACCGTGGAATATTCCACCGACGAAATCGCCCTGGAATGTCTGAATTACATCTTGGGCAGACCTTACCACCCACAGATCGGGTATCGTTTGGTGTGATTCAAAAAGGACGAGGAGTTTTGAAAACTCCTCGTCCTTTTTTCTTGGAAACACTACGGTTATTCCATTTGTCGATATGCTTGGCTACGCTCAACTCGATATATTTTCCTTGCGTCAAATTCGATATAACCGCCCGTTCGGTTGGTTTCGATATCATATTCGCCTGCGTCTCTCGCGCAAAGCGCATATCGAGGCGTTGTGTGAAAGCACGACGCAAACAACGGCGTCTCTTTGCAATCTATGAAGAAATTACTGATAATCTTTGGTAAAGGGCTGAACCTTATAAAATCTTCCGGTGGGGAAAGAGACCTCGGTCTCGGTTGCCTTCACGGACGAAACCTTTCCCTGAACCTCCCGGCGGGTAAGAATGTGCAGGGTAGAATCCCAATACACCCGTACCACCGTGCCGTCGGCGAAGGAGCAGATTCCCTTGATTCCGGCGGAATCCAGCAGATCCCGATGTCTGTAGTTGAAGGACAGGGTTTCTTCTTCCGCGTCAAAGACCACCAACGATCCGTTGTTGGACGCCCAATACTTGCCCGGCTCACCGCCGACGGGAGAAAAGGCGTGTCCGCCATTAGAGCTTGTTTTAAAGGTATCGCCGACGCCGGCAATCTGCACGAATTTTGCATTTTCCGTGCCCATATTACTGATATTGACACAGCAAACGCCGTTATATTCCAGCACCCAGAGACATTCCCGTTCCGGATCCCAGGAAACGCCGTGGGCGTAAAGGATCTCCACCTCGTGGGAAGGCTGAGTCATTCCGCAGGACACGGGGAAATAGATTAAGCGGGAGGCGTCCTGCGTGGAAACGGCAACGATCAGATCCCCGTTGGGAAGCATTTCGACCGAGTGAGGACCGCGGGCAGCGTTGTATTCCCAAAGCACGCAGCGCTCCTCGTAATCAATGATCCCGCACCAGCCCGTGGAAGAGCAGGCGATGACCACGTCCTTCTTATAATAGGGGGAATAGCGGTATTTTGCCGAAGAAAGCCCCGCCCCGTGGCTTTTGTATTCCGTGTTGGGGTCTTCGTCCATGTCCCATTCCCAAACGACCGATTTGCTTTCGTCGGTCAGATCCTGAAAATCCTCTCCCCCGGCGTTCAGATCATAGACCACGACGCGGTGATTTCCGTCGTCGGCAACGATGATCTTATGCTCCATCTCCGGATCGTAAACCACCGATTTTACTTCGTCGGTGTCCGTGCTTCCGGGATCTCCGCCCGCCGTATCGGTCACGCCGGAGGACGGATTCCCGCCTTCGGTGCCGGAGGTGTCGGTGGTTCCGCTTCCGCCGCACGCCGCAAGGCTCACGGTCAAAAGTGCAATCAAGAACAACGTAAAAATTCGCTTCATCATAAAGTCCTCCTCGTTAATCGATATGAATTTCCCCGACGATCCCTTTGAACAGACCGCCCAGAATATAGGTGTTTTTGTTTCCGAACTCTTTGATCATATTCCCGTGAAAATGTCCGCCGAAGGTGGCTTTGATCAACGGCTCGTTGGCGATGTAATCGGTGACCTTGCAGGTGGTTGCAAGGGTTTGTTCCGTGCCGCCGTCCTCCAAAATAAGCCTGCGGATGGTCGCCGTTCTGCCGTCGTGATTCGGGTCCAGGGTGCGGATTCCGTTCTCCAAAGGACTGTGGGTGAAGAGCAAAATCGGATACCCCTTGGCAACCTCCGCCTTCAAAAGCTCGTATTGCTCCTCCGTCCAATAGTACCCGGAATTGTCCGTGGCAATCAGGTTGACGCCCCCGACCACCTTGCTTTCAAAAAACAGGTTTCCC
Organism: Clostridia bacterium; assembly: GCA_017623475.1. Lineage (GTDB taxonomy): Bacteria > Bacillota > Clostridia > Oscillospirales > UBA644 > RGIG995. The sequence goes on from JAGAPC010000045.1 coordinate 18,804, forward strand.
CGAAATACGGTTTTCAGCAACTCCAGGATTTCCCCTCGCTGCTCCTTGGGAGCGTGCCCGGTGACGATCGAAAACTCGTGGTTGCCCAGGCAAAACAAATATTCCTTATCCGCTAAAACGGAACGGATCTTGTCCACGCTTCCGTGGGAGATTCGGTCGAACACATCCCCGGTAATGACGGTGTAATCAAAGCTTTTTGCATATTCCATCGCCTCTTCCAAAAATCCCACCGGATCCCGAAGGGGCGCTTTGCCCTCGTTGAAAAATACGGTGCGGCGGGCGGCGGATTTTTCTTTCAGCGCATCGCTGTCTTCGTCGTCCGCAAGGGCGATGTGGGCGTCGGTCAGGTGCAGAATCCGAAGGGGCTTTTCCAAGCCGAGATGCAGATTTACAACCACGGGCGTTAAATTCATGGGAAACATCCTTCCTCTCATAACAATCCTTGCCATGCTCCCATTATACCCTATTCCATAGGGTTTGTCAAGGGAAATTCGACCGCAGAAATTGTAAAATCGACCGCGCTTTTTTCTTCGCCTTCTCCCCTTCCGAAGCGGAAATTCCGAATTTTTTATGAAATATCTTGACATCATCGTTAAAATAAGGTATAATATTCGGTACTGACGGAATACGTCCGTCGGTCTGTTTCCTTGCCCACGGGAAAAACCGCGGGCCTTACAGGCGATCTTCGCCGAGTCCATAAGGAGGTATGAAAGAATGACTGCCAAGTACGAAACCGTATTCGCTCTCAGTGTCAAAACCTACGCTGATGAAGAAGCCCTCAACGGTGCCGTGGAGAAATTCAAGAAATTGATGACCGACAACGGCGCTACCATCGATAACGTGGACGTTTGGGGCAAGAAGAGAATGGCTTACGCCGTAAATTACGAGACCGAAGCCTACTACGTTCTCATCAACTTCACCGCAGACGTAACCTTCCCCAAAGAGTTAGAGCGTAATTACCGTATTACCGAAGGCGTGCTTCGTTCTCTCGTTGTGAGAACCGACAAATAAGCACGAAAAACACATGATTCCGAAAGGAGCGATTCCGCATGAATATTAACAAAGTGATCCTCATGGGCCGACTCACCGCAGATCCTGAACTGAAAACCTCTGCAAACAACGTCTCCATCGTGCAGTTCACCGTTGCCGTGAATCGCCGCTACGTGAGCAAAGAATCCAACGAGCGCCAGGTCGATTTTATCGACTGCACCGCGTTCAACCGCAACGCCGAATTTTTGAGCAAATACTTCCGCAAGGGCTCTTCCATCATCGTCTTCGGGAATATCCAGGTCGATCAATGGAAGGACAAGGAAGGTCATAATCGGCGCACCACCCGGGTTATCGTCGATGAATTGCAGTTCGGCGAATCCAAAAACCGGGATTCCGGCTCCGCTTCCGCCGTACCCGCTTCCGGGGATCGGGAAGGCTTTTCCAACGCATCCAATTCCGACTTCTTCTCTGACATCAAGGACGTGGACGGAAACGATGCAGAACTGCCCTTCTGATTAAAAGAACGAAGCGATTTTGAATTTACGAAAGGAGATTTCCATCATGGAGAATAATACTACTGCTCCCGTTCAGGCTCCTGCCGCTGCTCCTGCAGAACGCACCGAAAGAGCCCCCCGGGACTTCAAGAGAAAGCCCCGCAAGAAGGTCTGCCAGTTCTGTGCTGACCCCAACTGCACCATCGACTATAAGGATGTTGCAAAACTGCGCAAGTTCATGAGCGAAAGAGGCAAAATTCTGCCCCGCCGCGTCACCGCCACCTGCGCGTATCATCAAAGAGCGTTGACCGAGGCGATCAAACGCGCCCGTCAGCTGGGACTTCTTCCCTACTCTGCAGACTAATCAAATAGAAGAAAAGAGACCTGAAAAGGTCTCTTTTTTTTGAGAAATTTTTATAAAGCTCTTGACAAAATAGCAGAATTCGGGTATAATATAATCAGAATATTGCTATGGAGGGATTTTATGACCATTCGTCCGTCTGCCTCAATCCGGCAGAATTATAATGAAATTTCCGAACTTTGTAAAAAAAGCGGAGAGCCGGTCTATTTAACCAAAAACGGAGAAGGAGACCTGGTCGTTATGGACTTGGAAGCCTTTATCCGCCGGGAAAAAATGTTGAAACTCCGGGAAGAATTGTTAGCCGTGGAAGAAGAGCGCCTGCACGGAGCAGCCGGTTATTCCATCGACCAAGTCGCAACGATGTTGGAGCAATCCATCTCCGCCGTTGCCGGGGAAGAAGCATGAAGCAATTTAACGTCGTTATCTCCGCCCGTGCCACGTCCGATATGGGTTCCCACGTTTCTTTTCTTGCAAAGGTCAGCACATCTGCAGCAAAAAAATTAGCACAAGACTTCCGCATCGCCGCCGAGTCCTTGGAACGCCTTCCGTTGCGCAACCCCTTTTTGACCGGGGAATACCTTCCCCAAAACAAGTACCGCTATCTGATCTTTGCAAAGCGATATCTATTGATTTATCAGATAAAAAACGATACGGTCTTCGTCGATTACGTTCTTGACTGCCGACAGGATTACGGTTGGCTTTTAAACTAAACAACACCAAGGCACCGAAAACGGTGCCTCATTTTTTTCTTTTCGGGGGTTTACAAATTAAAAAAAGTGTGGTATAATAGGATTGCGACATAAACAAATATATCCCTGAAAACAAGTGTGTGTTTTTATCTTTCGGTAAAAACACATGCTCCTTCATCTTATGCACTTGTTTGTAAGGGATGTTTGTGTCGCAA
>JAGAPC010000046.1 GCA_017623475.1 Clostridia bacterium
CGCCTTCTTCGGAAGCGGTTTGGGTTTCTACCAGGGTGTCGCCCTGCCACAGCTGAACTTCTCTGCCGTTGTCGGCTTCGCCGTTCAGGGTGACGTTGACGACGACGGTGCCTTCGCCGGGCAGGTTGTAGTCGGTTTCGTTGCCGACGAGGGTTTCAACCTCTCCGGAATTGTTATCAAAGGACTTTCCGGTAACGAAACGAACGCCGTCCGCAACCACGGATCTTGCGTTGGACACGCTACCGTTTACGGAGCTTGCTACCAATTTTACGTCAGGTCCGATGGTCATAAATGCAGAATTGTCGCCCAGGGCGGTTTTGATTGCCTTCGCGGTAACCGTACCGCCGGTAATGATCAGATCTTTTTCATTTGCACGAATTGCGTAGTCGCCGTAGCTGCTGTTGTCCGTCACGGTTTCCGCCGTTACGGTACCGCCGGAAATTTCGAGATCTTCGGTGCCGGCACAGATTACGTTTGCAGCCGCAACAACGTCAATGGTACCGCGGGTGATGGTAATACCTCCCGTAGCATAAACTCCGTAATAGCTAACGGAGGATCCGGTCAGCGTACCGCCGTTGAAAACGATGTCTCCCTTCGTCCACAGGATGGTGGGACCGGTCGTTGCCACGGAATTGACGGTTGCACCGTTTTGAGTCCAGGAGCCGTTATCAATATTGATGGAATATTCCTTGGAGGAAACGTTCAGGGAACCTTCCCCATCGACGGTTACGGAACCGTTGTAAACGCGGAAGATTCGGTTGCCTTCTGCATTGATAACGTTGTTTTCGCCGACGATTTCGAGGGCGACGTCCTTGCGGACGTTGATGACGATGCTGACTGCGGTGACGTTGTTGAGGACAAGAGCACCGGTATCTGCATCGTAGGAAACGGTACCGCCGCCGATTTCAACCGTAGTGGCGGTTGCGTCGCCTTCCGTATCCCCGAAGGTGACTGCGTCTTCTTCGGTGGTAACGGTGATGAACTTGTAGATGTTTTCAAAGACGTTGTCGCCGGTAACGGTGGTGGTTCCGTCTTCGTTGACCAATACGGAAATTTCTCTTTCCGCAACGTCATAGACGTAACCGTCCGCATCGGTGGCGATTTGCTTCAGGGTGTAGGTAAGAACGTCATCGACAGAAACGCCGGTGAGGGAGAAGGTGGCAATACCGTTTGCATTGGTAACGGCAGTTGCAATTTCTTCGCCGTCCTGATAAAGACCAACGGTCTGACCTGCCTGGGCAGCGCCGTTCAGCGTAACGCTTGCATCAAAGGTGGTGTCGAAGGTTACGAGAGGAATGGTCTTGATCGCCGTTGCGGTGGCGGTCAGCTCTTTGCCTTCTTCCCAGGTAACGCCTTCTGCATTGACGGTGATGTTTGCTCCGGTAAATGCAGCGGTGGCGATGGTCATATCCACGTCAGCGTAGGGGCTGACGGTGACCGAGTTGGCATTGGAGGCCTTTGCCTGAGTGATGAAAGAATCTACCGTACCGGTCAAACGACCGCCGTTGAGCACGATGGCGGAATCGGCAACACGGAAATAGAACACTTCACTGTACGCGGCGTTGATTGCAAGAGAACCGCCGTTCAAAGTAAAGTTATTTTTTCTGATATCAAATACAGGATGGGCGTTATCATCAAGAACGTTCAGGGTAACGTCCCCGCCGTTTTGAGTATATCCTGCGCCGCCGATAATACCGTAGTTCGCGGCGTTGGGCTTCGCTTCGCCTACGACGGTACCGCCGTTAACCGTCGTCAACCCGGAACCGGAGTAGAAGGCGTATTCGCGACCGTAAGCGTAAACGTAAGTACCCTCTCCGGTTTCCTCGTTGTATTCAGACCCGGAAATCGTAATGGTGCTGGCGGAATAAACGGTGTTTCCGGTACTGGAGGCTTCAACGTAAGAATTATCAATCACAATGCCGACCGAACCGGTGATAGCACCCTGACCGGTTCTTCCCGTTGACTTTACCGTACTGTTTTGAATATAAACGGTACCTACGACAATGATTGCACCACTGTTTCCTTCTGCAGTTACCGTAGCACCGTCAGAGATTTTCAAATCGCCGGATGCAACATTGATGCTCTTGTTGCTGGATGCTGCGTTGGTGGTAACCACCGTATTTTCTCCGGAAATTTCAAGATTGCCGGCATCGATACGGATACAGTTGCCGGGGGCTTCTACGTCCACGGTACCGCCGGTAATGAACATACCGTTTTTCGCGGAAAAAAGAGGGCTGTTTGCCGTCGCCTTCGCAACGACGTTACCGCCGCTGATGAACATACCGTTCGTCGTTGCGGTAATTCCGTATTTGGAAATTACCTCGGTACCTTCTTCGTCGAGATAGAAGTTTTTCACGGTACCGTCGTTAATGACGACCTTGTTTGCGTTAAGGGCTCTGTTGTTAGAAGAATACACCATAACGTTGGTGTCCGCGCCGTCGATCAAGACGGTTCCGCTGCACGAAAGTCCGTTCGCGGACGCATACGCGTTTACGGTAACACCGTTAATCGTAATATTGCCGGTGACCGAAATCGCCGTACCCGCAGTATAAGTTGCGTTCAGGGTGCCCGTACCGGTTAAGGTCATGTTCCCCGAAGTAGATTGAACCGCAACTCCTGCGCTGTTGGTTACGTTGTTTACACCGACGATTTCTACGGTGTAATCGCCGTTCATTGCAAAGACGATCTGTGCAACGGTAAGGGCGTTTAACGTAACTTTGTTGTTTGCAACGTCGTAGGTTGCAACACCGTCACCGATTTGGGCTTCGGTAATATCCTCGTCCAGGATTACCGCTTCCCCTTCGGTGGGGGTGATGGTGATGGTTCCCGGTGTGACTTCATCCGCAAAGGTCATGACGGGCACGAATGCGGAGCAAAGACACAAAACCAACGCAAATGCGATGATCCGGGAAATTGCTGAGAATTTCTTCATGAGATTACCTCCTCATAATATTTTTGACGGAAGGATCCGTCATTGTACCGTTATTATATCATAAATCTACGGAGACTTCAACATTGTTCACATATTTTACAAAAAAAAAAAAAACATTTGTTAACATTGTACAAAAAAAAGGGGGGGGTACGCCCTACCCAGACCATAGGGGTAGGCTAACGTGGGTGAGCTAACGTTTGGCTTCCCCTGGTAGGGGAAGCTGGCGCCGCAGGCGACTGATGAGGTTGTTTTGGTGGAGAATGTTACTATTTGAATCTGTCGAAAGTTTTTTTCTTTAGACAATCTCATCCAGCTACTGCATAAGTTCAGTTTGCTAAAAATTCTACACCTGCGGCTTGAATTTTTAGAACTTCACTTAACCGCTTCGCGGTCCCCCTTCCCTTACTAAGGGAAGGCTAACGTTAAAGCCTCCCCGGTGTAAGGGGAGGCTTATGATGGGGTGCGTTTGTCGTTCAGATCACCAACCCGCCGTTGGGGGAAAGGGTTTGACCGGTGACGAAGGCGGCTTGATCGGTGGTGAGCCAATAGACGATTTGGGCGATCTCCTCGGGGGAACCCATCCGTCCGAGGGGTGTTTCCTCTGTCAGGGAGGTAATGGCGTCGGGGGAAAGGGCTTGGTTCATATCGGTACGAACCACCCCGGGGGCGACGCAGTTGACGCGGATTCCGGAGGGGCCGACCTCCTTTGCCAAGGCTTTGGTCAGACCGATGACCCCTGCCTTTGCGGCGGAATAATGCACCTCACAGGAAGCGCCCACCTGTCCCCACATGGATGAAATATTGACGATACAACCGCTTTTTTGGGCAATCATTTCGGGCAGAACCGCCTTGGTACAACGGAACGTGCCGCCCAGGTGGGTTTGTATCATTTGCTCCCAGGCATCCTCGGAGATATCCTGGAAAAGAGAAAATTCGGAGATCCCCGCGTTGTTCACTAAAACGTCAAAGGAAGGCAGGGACGAAAACGCCTTTGCCACCGCGGTTTTGTCCGAAACGTCGCACTTGACGGCGATTGCCCCGGTTTTTTGGGCGACGGCTTGGGCGGCGTCATCGTCGGAGCGATAGAAAAAATAGACCTTGTCGCCTGCGGCGGTAAATTTATCCACGCAGGACGCACCGATCCCTCGGCTTCCGCCGGTAATTAACACGGTTCTCATATCAAAGCACCTTTTCCAATTCGGTAATGTGAGAAATTTCGAAATCAACGGAGATATTTTCCGGGCGGGGCGCGGCGGCAGGATTGACCCAGCAGGTTAAAATGCCGGCGTTGTTTCCCCCTAACATATCCCCCGACAGGGAATCCCCGACGATCATAGTTTCACGCCGCTTTATCTCCGGATGATCCGCAAAGATACGGTCGAAAAATTCCGGGGCAGGCTTGGCAAACCCCACGTCCTCGGAAATGTAGATTCCCTTGACGGTTTCGGGAATTTTGGTTTTCAACATTCGGGCGGTCTGGACGTGCTTCAGACCGTTGGTGACGATATAAAGGGCGTACTTGCGGCTCAAACGCGCGCAAAGGGCTTCGGCGCCGTCGAAGGGGAAGGCGTATTTGCCCAGATTCCCCTCGTAGATTTTGGTGGCAAGGGCGGGATCGCCGGGAAGATTCAATTCCTCAAAGGTCAGACGAAACCGGCGCACCTTCAGCTCGTCCCGAGTGATTTCGCCGCGCTCCAACGCCTTCCAGCAGGCGTCGTTGTGCTTGTGATAGACGGCGTGGGTTTGGTCGGTAAAGGGGAAATTCAATTCCGTAAAGGCTTCCCGCAGAGCCTCCTGCTCGGAACGGTTAAAATCCAAAAGCGTGCCGTCCGCATCCAGGAGGATGGTTTTGATTTTTGGCTTTATTACCGCGTTTTTCAGGGATAAAATTACCCCGGCAAAAAAGACGAGAAGCAGCGCCGCCATAATACAGGCATGATACCAAGCCATAGAATCTCCTTTTTCAATCGATGCTCTCCCGAACAGTTTACCCCTTCCCCTGCAACAGGGGAAGGCAAAAGGGGGACGGTGTTCGGGCAGAATTATTACACGTAATGCAAGGGGGAGCGAAACGCTCCCCTTCGATCAGATTTTTTCTAACAGATCCGACGCGCGATCGAGGGAATCCCCCTCAAACAATTCGACCAAGCCGCTGTCGCATTGGCGGGCGAAATCCGGATCCAGGGGAATTTTGGCAAGGACGGGGAGGGAATATTCCTCGCTGACCTTGTCGATGTGGCTTTCCCCGAACAGCTCGATCCGCTTTCCGCAATCGGGACAGTTGAGATAACTGTAGTTTTCGATCAATCCCAAAATGGGAACGTTCATTTTGTTCGCCATCTTCACGGCTTTTGCCACGATCATGGAAACCAGATCCTGGGGAGAGGTGACGATGACGATGCCGTCCACCGGCAGGGATTGGAAGACGGTGAGGGGGACGTCGCCGGTTCCCGGGGGCATATCGACGAACATATAATCCACGTCGCCCCAAATAGCGTCGGTCCAGAATTGGGTGACCGTGCCTGCAATCACAGCCCCGCGCCAAATGACGGGGGTGGTTTCATCGGGCAACAGCAGGTTGGTGGAGACCACCGAAATCCCGGTTTTGGTTTTGGCGGGGTACATCCCCAGCTCATCCCCCTGCAAAGGCCCCTTGAGACCGAACAGCTTGGGGATGGAAGGACCGGTAATATCCGCGTCGAGAATGGCGGTTTTATATCCCTTGCGGTTCATCAACACGGCAAGCATGGCGCTGACGGAAGATTTCCCGACTCCGCCCTTACCGCTGACGACGGCAATCACTTTTTTTACGTTGCTCATTTCATGGGGCTTGGCTTTGAGGCTCTCCGCCCCTCCGCAGTTCTGCCCGCAGGTTTTACAATCGTGCGTACAACCCATAATAAAATCCTCCTTGAGGGTAATGATATTCTACTGATTATGATACCACACAAGGGAGAAAAAGTCAAGAGAAAATTTGAAAAATCAAAAAAGATTCGTCTTTTTTTACTTGACAGACGCCCTTTTTAGTGATACAATAAAGAAAACGCAGGAAAGGGGAACGCCATGGAAAAGAATATTTTGTGGAAGCCGTCGGGAGAGGTCTGCGCTTTTTCCGGATACCGACCGGCGAAATTGCCCTTCACCTCGGAAGAGGATCCGGCGTGTACCCTTTTGAAATTGCGGCTCAAGGACGAGATCTACAACGCCATCCAGCAGGGTTGCACCGATTTCGTCTGCGGCATGGCGCTGGGCACCGACACCTGGGCGGCGGAAATGGTTTTGGAAACCAGGGAAACGCTGCGGGAAATTAAGCCGGTATATCTCCACGCGTATCTCCCCTTCCCCGGGCAGGACGCCCGCTGGAGCGCGAAAAGCCGCCGAAGATACCGAAATATTTTATCACAATGCGATTCCGTCACCGTGATTTCGCCCCAATATTTGCCCGATTGCATGGAACGGAGAAACAGGGCGATGATCCATCGGGCAGACCGTCTGATTGCCGTTTTCGACGGCAAAAGCGGCGGAACGAAGAATACCGTCCGCATGGCCCACGAAAAGGGCATTGAAATCCGCATCTTGTCCCCCATTCCCCCGGAATTTCCAAAATCATCCGAGACGGATTCGGACGACGGACAGATCAAATTATTTTTCTGATAAAATCGAGGCACTTGCAAATCACAAGTGCCTCGGCTTTTTTTAATTATTCGACCAGACCGGAACGCTCGATACTCTGAATAAAGTACCGTTGTGCGAACAGGAACACGATCAGCAACGGCAGGATAATCAAAAGACAAGCCGTGTCGTTGATCGCCATCTGCTGGGCTTCGTCCTTGATGGAGGAGGCGACGTTTGCCGCCTTGTTGGCAAGGATCTCCAGCTTGGGCAACAGCATACTGTTGTAGGTGGTGTCGGTCCACTGCCAGGTAAAGCCGAACAGGAAGACGGTAATCATCATGTTTGCCGCGTTGGGAAGCATGATCGAGAAGAAGGTGCGGAAGAATCCGGCGCCGTCGATGTAGGCGGAATTTTCCAACTCCTTGGGAAGACCGCGGAAGAACTGACGCATCAGATAGATGTAAAGACCGTTCTTCAACCCCAGCCCCAAAGCAGACAAGATGACCAAAGGCCAATAGGTGTTGATCAAGCTCAAGTCCGTTCCAAGGAAATGGGAGAACCGGACGAACAAGGGCAGCTGAATGGTTTGGGCGGGGATCATCAAGGTCAGAAGGACCATAACGAACAACAGATCTCTGCCCTTGAACTTGAACCGGGCAAAGCCGTATCCCACGACGCTTGCAACGAACAGCTGACAGGCCGCAACGATCAGGGACAGCAACGCCGTATTGATGAACGCCGTCCAATAGTTCATATTGAGCATGGCACGTTCAATAAAGTACGTAGAGCCCTGGCGGGGAATGTACATTACCGTGTTATCCACGATGTCCTCGGTGCTGGAAAGAGCAACGACGAACTTAACGAGGAAGGGGTACAGGATCATGTAAGAGATCCCAACGATGATTACGAACCGAAGGATGATCCATACCAATTTCCCTAACCCGTTCAGGTTCAGATTGCGGCGCTTCCAGGTTTCCCAATCCACCTTTTCCCGCGGAACCTTGTTGCCGGAGCGCATTTCCGCAAGGAAGGATTTCTTTCCGCCGGAGGGGAACAGTTTTTCTTTGATTCCAAGAATAAATTCTTTGATCTTATCCATTTCGTTCCCTCCTTTAATCCTGATAGACGATCAGCTTGTTGACCAGCAGATACACGACCCCGACGAAGAGAAGAAGCAGTACGGCGTACATCCAGGAGAACGCCGACGCCAGGGAGTAGGTGGCAACGTTCTCGTAATACTTGGCGATAAAGGAGATCGTTGCGTTATCCATGCTGGTAAACAGGTCGATAACGGTGTAGAGCAAATTGACCAAGATCAGGGGTGAGATCATGGGGAAGGAGATCTTCCAGAACACTTCCCAGCCGGTGGCGCCCTCTACCTTTGCGGCTTCGTACATATTGATGGAGATGGACTGCAAGCCGGAAAGGAAGATCAGCATCTGAACCCCGGAGGAGGTAATTACGGTGTAAAGTCCTTCGATTGCGCCGGAAACTACCGTTGCAAGCCCGGAGCTTCCCAGGGCAGAAAGGACCATCGCTTCAATCTCCATGGTGTTAAACCCGGCAACGCCGCCGCCTACGTCCAGCTTTTCCCCGGACTGGTATTGGTCCTGCAAGCTGGAAAGATTGTCAAAGTAGGTGACGATACCGGTGGACAAAACCACGGGGATGAAGAAGATCACGCGGGCGATGGATCTGCCGCGGAAGTTCTGATTCAGGATATTTGCCATAAAGAAGGCAAAGATCAGAATAATGAAGATCTGCGGCAGCAACGCAATGGTCGAGGAATATACCGTCTGTAAAAAGTCGGTTTCCACGAACAGGGCGTCGTGATAATTGTCCCAGCCGACGTAGATGTTTTTCTCTCCGTAACGGCCGGCGTTTGCGGAAAAGGAATATTGGATCGATTGCACCAAAGAAGGAATATAGATCAGCGCTAATCCGAGAATGACCGGAGAGACGAAAACGTAGCCGAACAGACTCTTTTTACGCTCCAAAGAAAGCCGAGGCTTCTTCGCAGGCTTCTTTGCCGGTGCAGACACGGTTACTTCTGCAGTTTTTTCAGCCATTTTCAACCCTCCTGATTCATAGTATCATCTGCGTTTTCCGTTACCGGGGGCGTGGGTGTGGGCTTTTCCTGGTAAGCGTTTCCGCTGATGACCTTTTTATATTCGTTCAAAGAAAGAACCAAATAAGATTTTGCCTTGATTTGGGTACGGTCGTTCAATTCCACGTCTTCGGAGTTGTAGTTGACGAGAACGACCTTTTCGCCTCCGTACACGGTGGCGAAGACGCCGCCGCAGGAAATGCGCTTATGGGCAGGCTCGTAGGTGGGAAGCGTTCCGGGCTCCGAACCTTCGGGCACGGGAACCTCCGTCCAGCCGATCAAGCCCTCCACGTCCAGCGCGTAGTACGCATCCACCGCCGTGTGATCGGTAATGGGCTCGTTGACCACGTCGTTCAGAACGGAGGCGGCTTCCTTGTAGATCTTCACCGCACGCTCGATGGTGGAGGTGTAGTTCAAGGAGAAGTAATCGTAGAATTCCGTATAGTCAAACACGGAATCCTCCGCACCCATCCAACGGAAGGAGAAGGCAGAGCCGGTCTCCAACGCCAACAGAAGGGCGGTTTCGTAGTCGCCGGTCTGGTTGAGGGGTTCCATGGAATAGTTCACGTAACCGTGAAGCATGATCTGGGTAAAGGGAATGGCGGAGGAAGCCGTCAGATATTCGGAAGAACCGGTGGTCAATCCGAAGATATGAGAGGCGTAATTCCAGGTATAGAAATTGCCGGTGGAAACCATCACGTCGTATCCGTCAAAGGCTTGAAGAACCTTTACGTGATCCTTTTCTGCCCAGGCACGGGAGACGCCGTTGTTGGTTCTATAGTTGGAATGAAGCTCGTCGCCCAGATTTCCGAGGGCGATGGCGTTGTGATCGCCAAGCACCTTTTCAAAGGATGCCTTGTAGGTTTCCGCCATTTCCGCAGAAACGGCAGAAGAGACCAAAATCTTTTCGGTCAGATCGGAACGAAGGGAGCCGATGGCTTTCTTCCGTGCCACGATGGTGGCGGTAGAACGGTTCATCCGGCGCGCCGCATCCTGGGATTTGCTGAAGCCGTTTCCGGTAGAGGTAACGTGCAGGAATTCCACGGAGGGGAAGAAGCCCATGCCGTTTTCGTTGCAGTACTGAACCAGAGACGTCAGCTCTCCCTTCGAGCCCATGCAATCCAGCAATTCCAGATCCTTGGCGGCAACGTTGTTTTCCCCGCCGTTTGCCCAATAGGTATAACGGGAAACCACGTTGGTGATGCCGGATTCCTTCAGCTTGGTCAGAATCTCAAGGGCTTGCTCGTAGGTGGTTAAGGGAGTTTTGGTCTCCACGGGAATCCCGACGACCGTTTCGTTCATATCCACGCAGCCGATCAGATCGATGAAGAGGGGAAGCTCGGTTTCGTCCAGCTTCTCTTCCGGGAAAAGATCCTTGGAGATGAAATAATTTCTCAAATACGTTGCGTATTCCGAATAGGTCATACCGCCTTCGGTAAACAGGTACTGAATCCGGTAAAGACCGGTTACCTCGTCCTTGGAAAGCAACAAACCGGAGCCGGTCTGATCTGCGGTAGCAACCAGAGAGGTAGCATAGGTACGGTAGTCCCGTTCCGAATAAACCACCTCGTAGTTGATGGTGGAAACGGGATAGGCAGCCCCCTGAATGGGACGTGCAACCACGCTTGCCTGCCCTGCTCCTTCTTCCATAATAGCAACGATACCGCCTCCGTTATAACGGGTGGCGTCGGAGGGGAATTCACCACGATCCAGGATCAAATAGGGTGCCAAAATCTGTTCGGCGTAGCTGGCGTCGTACTGCTTATTAAAGGAGCCGTCCGCGCCGTACACGCGCCCCTTGAAGATTTCGGTCTTCAGATTTCCCTTTACGGGAATCACGGCACCGGAGCCGTCGGGTACGATCATGTAGCCGTTGGGATAATTTGCTTTGGTAGCACCCAAGCCGCGGTACAGGTTAACGGTGTACAACCGCTGCTTGGTGGGACCTAAGATCAGAGAAGAATCCATATTCACGGAAAGTCCGTTTTCATTCAACACCAAATCCACGGGAATGGTGTACAAAACGGAGCGTTCCGGACCTTGATAGTCTGCCTTTTCCATTTCCCGCTTTACGTCTTGGGCGGTAAAGCCGATGGTTTCCATCATGGTCTTGATTCTGCCTCTTTGCTTGGCGGAAACCTTATCGTAGGAAATGTACATGCTCATAACGTCGATGGTGGGGAAGGTGCTTTCAAAGCGTTCCTTATCCTCGATGCTGAGCTCCTGGCTCTTGTTTTCCGGGTTGGGGGTAATGTAACGGTAGCAGTCCTCAAGAACGTCGAGATACTTCAGATATTCCGCTTCGCTCAAGGTTCCGTCGAAATACTTTTCTTCCAACCCCTTCAGGATCACGTCTTCGTAGGTGTCCTTGGTAATGACCGGGGGGAACAGATCCTTATCCGGGTCGTTTCCGATGGTATAGATGATACGGATGGAGTTGTCGCCGGTCTTCAGCACGTAAAACGCGCCGTCGCCGTCCTCGTAACAGTTATCGTAGAAGTTGAAGGAATACCGTTTTCCCGAAGAATCGTACGCCTCAACCGAAAGAGGAGATGCAATATTGGATTGCTGGCTGGCGGTCAGAGAGGTGTCCGGATCGCGGTCCGGGTTGGAGTGATAGACGAATCCGGTATCCTTATCCAAAACCGCAATATCGGTGGTTTCGAAATCGATATACAGCTCGTAGCCGTCGCTTTTCGCCACCAGGTACATATCGGTAAGACCGGTGGTACCGCCCTTACTCTTGCTGACCTTGGAGTAGCCGGAGGGAGCTTTTCCGTAAAGCTTCTCCCCTTCTTCATCCAAAATCTGGGGAGCGTAGAGGATTTCCACGCCCTCTTCCGACAGAAGTCCGTTGATGAATTCCTGACGGGCGGCGTCGGTCACTTCGTTGGATTCCAGAGAATCCAACCCGCAAGCGGAAAGTGCCAGCGCAACGAGCAGTAAGCTCGAAATTAAGAGGATCCATTTTTTCATCATTGATTTCATGTCCTTCATCCTCCTTACTCATTCAGACGGAAAATAATTTCCGTTCCGAGTTCAATAAAGAAGTTGGAAACCTGTTGGAGCAGGAAGAAGATCAAAATTGCAACGAAGGCAATCACCGCCATACCAAGGATGGTCAGAACTGCCGTTCCGACGCCCTTCCCTACGGAATATTGGTGAACGGTAATCATGGCAAGGAAGACGTAAGCGTAACCCCAGATCATGCCCAGGCTTCCGATAAAGGCAAAAATGCTTGCCTCCGAAGAAGAGAGGAAGTGGCTGAGGGGAATCTGGATCAGATTACAAATGGTAATGGGCAAAATTGCGTAGCACGTTACCATGAATATGTCGGACAGCTTTCCGTCGCCGTCCATCAGCGAAGAGAAGCACCAATTGGAAACCGCCCACAGTACGAAGGGAAGAATTGCGGTCATCAAGCGAACGGGAACGTTCAACGCCAACTGCGCCGCCTGATTTGCAAACAGATACCCGAGGGTCTGGAAGCGAATCAGATCCACCAGCGCGTAGATAATCAGCCATAAGACACCGCCTGCAACGGAGCGACGCTTCGGATCGTTTTTCAGATCGAAGAATCCGTCGAAGGGATGGAAGAGAATGTAGAAGGCGTAACCCATGCGCTTGACCGTGGTTTTCGTTCCTTGCCACAGCTTGGGCAGGAATCCTTTAAAGGCCGTCCACAGATCCGATAAGATCTTGGAAACGTTGATGGATTTCTTTTCAGCCTTTTCCATTAGTTCTCATCTCCTTTCGCTTGATTGTATTTTTCAGCGGCGGCGGCTTGCCGTGCCAAAGCGGCGGCGAGCTTCTGCGCCTTTTCTTTTTTGCGCTTTTTCTGTTTTTTAACGATACTCAAAACGATGTAGCCCACGATCAAAAGGGCAATTGCACCGAAGATCAGACCGAAATATTTCTCCAGCTCGTTGGTACGGATGGCAACGTAAGCGGTGGAATAGTTGGTCTTTTCGTTGGCGCGGTCGTAGTAGAACATTGCGTTTTCGTAATGCTCCAGCGCCGTCATTCCGTCGGCGTCAACCTCATCGTCCAGAAGCTTGAACGCCAGCTGCATTTCCGAGTTCCCCAAGCTGATATTGGCAATATACATATTGGAGTTATAGCTCAACACGTCCTGCCACAGGGGGATGGATTCTGCCCAAAGTCCTTCGGCGGTCGCCGCAGCGGCGCGGTTGATGGACAAAACGTAGGGCGTTGCTTTAAATACCGTAATGGTGTTGTTCGAGGTATCTGCCACGTAAACGTAGTCCCCGTTGATCTCCAGGGCAGACGCCATCTGGAAGGTTCCGATCGAAGTACCGGAGCCACCGCAGATGTAGAGCAGATTTCCGTCATTATCATAGGTAGAGAACCGACCGGTGGTCTGATCCAAAATCGTGTAACGTCCGCTTTCGTCATCCACGGCAATATCCACGATCTTGGGAGAGTAATCCTTCACTCCGGGCCAGGTCAGATCGCCCATGGGAGCCGAAAGACCCTTGCGGCGGAGCATATCCGTTCCGTCGGCAGACAGCTTCCGCACCGGAGCGTAAGTAGTAGAGGTCGATTTTGCGGAAAGCGCCTTGACGGCGGCTGAATCCAGGGCGGAAATGGTGGTGTAAATAAATCCGCGGCGGTCAATGGTCAAGCTGCTGTATTCGGTGGGGGTGTAGGTCACCATCTGAGCCAACTGCTCTTCGGTGGCGAAGTTCCGCCAGATCCGGTCGCCCAGGCTGACGATAACGTCCGGCGTACCGAAGAAGGCGTTGAACTGACCTTCGCTGGTAATCTGCACGATTCCGCGGTTGATGCCGTTACAAATAACCTGGACGTCACCCACGTTATCAACCACCAGGCGGGTGGGCTTGAACAGGTAATTGTCGCCGAGGACGGGGATTTTGATCGCCTGTAACACCTTGGAGACCTTACCGTTGATATCGCAGGCAAGGATCCGCTGGTTTTCCGTATCGGAGATGTAAATCGTACCGTCGTCGGTAACGAAGATCCCCTGGGGAGCGTTGAGGGCGTATTTGTTGGAGGAGATCACAACCTCCTGCTGTTCGCCGTCCTCTCCTTCCACGACCTCGGAGTTCAGCGCCAATTCCGGAATATCTCCGGTCAGGGTGCGGATGGTGGAAACCGGCTGATACCGTTCATCCAAAACGTAAACGGAGTTTCCTTTAGAATCCAGAACGTACAGATAGCCGTTCTGAAAGCACAGATCCGCCGGCACGAACGCAGTCGTAACCGTAGCGTTGGGTACGATGTCCACCACGGAAATGTGCTTTTCTACCGTAAAGGAAAGAGGAGCTGCGGCGTCAACGCCATCTACATTATAAAAATAAGAGTTGTTGACGTTGTTGATGGGGAGCGCAGAAGCCGAAAGCACCGATCCTAAAACGACGGCGAAGGCAAGTACCGTAACAATGAGGCTTTTGATAAACTTTTGTTTCATTGTAATACTCTCCTTCCTTAGTCTTTCATACCGGACGTTGCCATCGTCTCGATGATATTACTTTGCGTGATCAAGAAGGTCAGAATCGGAACGATCATCATCAGCACGCTGGTGGCGGTAGCAACGCCGGCGCGGGCAAGACCTTCCGAGGTGATCTGACTCAAGGCGTAGTTCAGAGTCTTCAATTCTTCCCGATAAATATAGATCGAAGCACCCTGGTTCCAATAATCCTTGACCGAGAAGACGATCAACGTCATCCAGGCGGGCTTCATGTTGGGCATCAGGATATTCCAGAAGATCCGGAAGTCGCCGGCGCCGTCAATGCGGGCAGCCTCCAACACCGAATCGGGGAACGGATCCACGAATCCTCGGATCAGATACAGAGAGAAGGAAGATCCGAGGGCTGGAATGAAATAAACGAGCCAGGTATCTACGAAGCCCAGGGCGGAAATAATCAGATAGGTAGCAAAGCCCGCCGCGGGCGCGGAGATCATCAAGCTGGTGGTAATCAGTTTGTTGATTGCCTTCTTCCCCTTAAACTGCCATTTGGACAGGGGGTACGCCGCCATAGAGGCGGACACGATCCGCAGGAAGGTGGCAACGACGGTGATGAACAGCGTATTGAACAAATACCGGGAGAAGGGAATCATGGTATTGGACAAAATCGTGAACATATCCCGATAGTTGGAGACCGTGGGGTTCTTAACGATCAGGTTGGGGGGGAACAGCCACAGCTCGTGCAGGGGCTTGAAGGAGTTGGAAATGGCGTAAACCATGGGGAATACCATGATTACACCCACGGCAAGAAGGAACAGAATCATCGCAATATCGCCGCCGGCGGACCGGTTTACGCGGGTTTTGATGAGTTTTTTCTTCTTATAATAAATAAGTCTGCCTTCTTCGTCGTATTTGGGACGTTTCCGGAAGAATCCGACGGTTTCTTGTTTCGGAAGTTTCGCTTTTTTCGTTATCATTTCGTTC
Source organism: Clostridia bacterium (assembly GCA_017623475.1). Classification (GTDB taxonomy): domain Bacteria; phylum Bacillota; class Clostridia; order Oscillospirales; family UBA644; genus RGIG995. The sequence continues at coordinate 15,088 of JAGAPC010000046.1, forward strand.
AACCTCCTCACTTACCGATTCTGCCGATGATGAACCGAATGGCCTGGTTTGCAACGTAGGTCATAACGAACATAACCATCGCGATGGCGCAGGCGTAACCCATTTCGTAACGGGCTCCGCCGTAGTCATTCAGGTGCAGAGACAGGGTGTACAATGTGTAGTCCTGGGTGGGGCTTCCGAAAATGGTGGAGCCGACGCTGAAGGCACCGGTAATGGCAAGCACCGCACCGAACAGCAGCTGACCGCGCATCTGGGGAAGGGTGATGAAATACAATTCCTGCCAACGGTTCTTGATTCCGTCCACCGCACCTGCCTCGTACAGAGATTTATCCACCGTCTGAAGACCGGCGATAAAGGTCAGGAAGGAGGTACCGATGGAAGACCACAACAGGATGATGATACAAACGGGCCACATCACGTCGGTGTCGATGGTCCAAAGGATCGGCTCGTTGATCAGGCCGAATTCCATCAGCCAGGCGTTGATATAACCGTATTTATCGTTGGAGAACAAGAGAGACCAAACGATATCCAGACCACCCGAAAGCGCGGGGGCGTAGAACAGAAGGGTCATAACCGACCGGGGCTTGGGCGGAATTTCGTTAATCAGCCACGCGAAGGCGAAGCACAGGATATATCCACCGGGACCGGTAATCGCGGCAAGGATCAGCGTGTTCTGAACGGCGGTGGGGAACAAGGTATCGTTCAGAAACAGTCTCATATAGTTTTCCAGACCGACGAAATCGGGGAATTCCAACATGTTGAAGTTGGTCAGGCTGACCAAGATCGAAACCAATACCGGAAGAACGGTAAAGATTACGAACGCCAAAAGGAAAGGACCGAGGAAGAACGCAAGACTGAAAAACCGATTCCGATTCTGCCGTCTCAAGCTTGCGGATTTTACTGATTTTTTCATGCTGTTTCCTCCTTTCCTCAATTTGCGGCTTCTGCAGAGTTTGCAGTGCTCGTATTGGTGTCATAAGGGAGACCTAACTGTTCTCTCTTATACTTGATTTCTTTGTTGATTTCCTGAATGTATTTCAGGAGGGTTGCTCTTGCGTCGGAGTATTCGTTGATAACTTCGTTGTAAGCAAATCCGTAATAACGGGTGAAATAGTAGCCGCCGACCTCTTCCTCGTATCCAACGGTGTTTTCCCATTGTTCCATGATGGTCGCCAATTCCTTGGTGCTCCAGGGAAGGCGCTGCGCCGCCGCTACGTTTGCGGTATTATAACGGGCGGCAATCCCGAGGGTTGCTTCCAATTCAATACCGTAATCGTACTGAACGTCTTCGCTGACCCACCATTGCATCCACGCCCAGCAGGCGTTGGCGTAATCGTCCCCTTGGCTGACGCCCCGGTTCAACAGGGCGATGGAGGAAACCGTTGCAACGGTCTTGGTGTTGATGACGGGATTTCCTTCCTCGTCAAGCACCACGTTACCGTTTTCGTCCGTTACCTCCGTGCCGGGGATGGTGGTAAAGGTCCAGGTGCCCTTGATTTCGGGGGCGGTGATCGCCAGGGTACTGTAGAAGGTCAAAGTCTGCATTCCGATGGGCATTTCGCCGAAACGGAAGCGGTTCTGGAAGTTGTAGGATTTGGGACAGTTATAAGTAATGAAATAGTCGGTTGCGGTAATGAAGGATTGGATTGCGATTTCGGAATCCAGGTTGATCCGCTGACCGTCGTCCCGATACAGGGCTCCGCCGTTCTGATAGAGAATGGTCTGGAAATCCGGGGGTGCAAAGTCCATGTACCGTTTCTTCAAAACGGCGATCATGTCGTAAACCTCCGTCCAGGTTTTGGGAACTTCGATGCCGAGATCCGCCAGAACGTCTTCCCGGTAGAACAGAACGTCGAAGGATTGCTTTTCGGGAAGCCCGTAGATGTTGCTGACGATGCCCTGAGAGGGATCGCTTTCGTCTTTATAAACCTCCAGCGTAATGGGGGTGAAGGCAGAAGATTTGAACCAGGTTTTAACCTCCGCAAAGCCCGGAATGTCTTGATATCCCTCCTGGGCGCTTTCCAGGGTGAAGGAATCGAAATTATTCAACGCAACCAAGGCGTTACGGGATGCGTAGTTAATAATATCCGCAGAGCCGAGACCCATGACGATGTCCGGTCCCTTTCCTGCAAATACGGAAGGAAGCAACGCGCCGCCGGGAACCAACGCGATGTCGATCCCGATCTGATACTGATTGACGAAGGAACGCTCAATCAAACGCTGCTTGACGTCGGCACGCTCCTTACCGGTGGTTGCCCAAATGGAAATTGTGGTGTCGAATTCCTGATCGCTGGTCGATCCGATGGCGTTGGTGTCCGAGGTAAAGGAAGCGGCAAACATAGCGATGTTGTGCCAAATATTTTCGAACACGCCCACGGAGCCGGAGCCTGCGTCGTAGGAAGGCTCAGCCACCAGGATATAGTCCAATTCCAACGGCTGATTCCGCATGGTGCTCAACCAGGAACCCAGATTGGTGATTTGGTTTTTAAAGTTACTGAAATAGGAAGGTATATTGTCCGGCTCTTCCGCCATGTCGTACAGAACGTCGATGACGTTGTAGATGATGGCAGTCTGCTGTCCGTCTCCGCCCAGGATTTCGATCAGGTTGTTGTAGATACTCGTCAGAATATCGCCCTGCGCCTTCAGGTCGGAAATGACGTCGGGAATTTCTTCATCCAGCTTATAATCCCGGTATTCGTCGGGGGACGCACCGGTAATCTGCATGATTTTACGGTAGTCGTTGTTCAGCTTGGAAATGACCGTATCCACGGCGTTGATATACTCGCTCAATTCCCCGGTGGTGGCAGTGATGCGAATAACGTTCTCGCCTTCCGTGAACTTGAACAGCAATTCGTTGCCGTAATCGTCTTCCGGAGTGACCATCGCCCAATCCGAGGAATAGGGGAAGCGGATCCGAGACGCTTCGGTGACCGGAGTTTCTCCGTTGACGGTGATCTGCCGGCTGGAGAAGGTTCCGGATACGATATTCTGACGTGCCCGAAGGACGATCTTATACAGACCGGTTTTCGGCACGCTTACCTTATATTCCACGAACTGCCCGGAGGTGTTCCAGTTTTCGCCGCCGACCACGTTGTACTTCAGTACGGTGGACGACTTGGGCTGGGTTGCGGCGGAAGAACGGTCATAGGTCGAATAGACGGAGGTGGAGGACTTATCGTAGGGATATTCCGCCTGAACCTTGGCGACCAGCTGATCGCCCTCGATCCGATATTCCCCGTTCTGCGCCAAGAACTCCGTATAAGAGACCGAATCCTGTACGCCGTACAAACGCAGCTTGGAGAATGCGGCAGGCTCTCTGGAGGAGGTCAAACGAATGACGTTGACGCCCTTTTCCAGATAAAACTGCAACGCTCCGTCGTAAGAACCGGTGGAATCCTTGAAATAAGAATTCTCGATCCATCTCCGTTCCTCCTTGGAGTTCAAACGGATCTGGTTGCCGTCCAGATCTTCCGGATAGTAGCCGGAATAGATTCCGTCGGCATCGGGACCGGTAACCTTGCTCCAATCCACGTCGTCAACGAAGAGACGGTCCAACGCCGCCGTCTTGGCTTCGGAATAAGGACTTTCCCCGTTGATGGTAATGGAACGCTCGATGGCAATTCCCTTCCCTTCCATGGGGTAGTAGTCACAACCGAGACCATACAACCCGGTGGTCGGAACCTCTACGGTAAATTCCACGTAGCCGCCTTCCTGGGTCACAAGGACGTTGTCTTTCCCTTCGTAGGTTTTGATTTCAACGCTCTCCCCTGCGGTGTACTTGGTAACGTCGATGTCGATGACGTCATCCGAAGAGGTCGCACGGGCGTGAGCCTGCAGATATTCGCCGTAAGACCCTGCCTTAAAAACGGCAACGAAGGGAATGTTGGAATCCAACTCCGTCAGCGCTTTCGCGGAAGAGGTCAATGCAAACATCTGGACCGCCATCACAGCAATCAGTATTACTGCGATAACTTTGTTTTTGCGCACTGCAAAACACCTTCCTTTTGGTTCAAATATTGCCTTGGAGACGAAAAAGCGCCGGCGAAGGGAATTCGCTCGCGCTCTCGGTATCTCCGTTCATTACGCAAAAAGAACAAATCTCTTTTTACTCGTATATTATAATATAAATAACGCGAATTGTCAAGAGAAATTCTCCCATTTTCGATCAATATTTCCTGTAGATTTATATACTTTTGACGATAAAAGGTCCGTCTGTCGGAGAGTTTTTGTTGAATTTATGACCCATTTTTGACCGTCCGTTATGCGAGCATAACAACAAAATCGCAATATATAGTAGTTTTTATTGATTTTTTCACGATAGAAATCAAGATATTGTGCGTTTTGAATATCTGAAAAAATCGTCGAATGTGCAAGTTGCACAAAAAATTCCCCTAAAAAATAGATTCAAAAAAACGATACAAAGGTTTCAAAATTTATTAACAATCTGCTCGTTTCTTGAAATTTTGCCGAACTTTTTCAACCATAAAAAGCCGACGCTCTTCCATAAAAAAAGCGTCGGCTTTCGATTGTTTTTTTAAGGTTTTACTTTACGACAGGCTCCCGTTTCTCAAACCCCTCCACGTATTCGTGCTTCACGAGAACGGCATGCATGGCGATCCGCACGTCGCTGTTGCTTCCTTTACAGGTGGATAAGGTAAGAATCCGATCGTCGGCGGTAAATTGAAAGGACTCAAAGGCAGAAATGGTATTTTTGGACTGCAGCGTGTTCAAAAAATTCACGTAATCCGTATCGTTGGAAAAATACGTGCGGATATAATTGAACGCCGTCGTCGTCTCGTACCAGGCAAAAACCTGCCAGACGGTGCGCTCCGTGGGGGTATTGATGTAGATGAAATGGTTGTTTCCGTCCTGCTGCCACTTGGTTTTGGAATTCAGATACCGCAATCCGCCGAACATCAGATAACTGCGGGCGTGACCGTAAATGATGGTATTGCGATTATCAAGCAGATCCTTCATATTGCAACGGTAATCCACGTAGATCCAGCCGTTGCTGTTATTGCTTTTATCAAAGGATTTGTTGAGGTAATAATCGTTATTCGTGCTCTGAACCACCTGCCGGTTAAAGGGCAGCCCCTTGACGTCGGTGGTGGTCGGCCAATACATCCACGCCACCGTATCCGGATTCTGCTCCTTCAAGGAGTCAAAACCGACGGTCTGCAGAAAAGGAAGGGCATCCACGTCGATGTCTTCCGGCGCGATCTGCTGCCACTGTTTCGTCGGGTCGGTGGGCGTAAGGACCGAATCCTCATCCGCGTCGGAGGGAAGGGGAACGAACACGTCTCTCCCGATCTGTCCTGCCTCGGACTGCCCCGCAAGATCCAAAACCGACTGCTCAAACAACCCGAGAAGGCTGAAGGAAAACACGAAAGCGCACAATCCGAGAAGCACCAAAGAGAGAGGAGAATATTTTACGTAGGCTTTCCTCTCTTTTTTTGCCTTCCCCGATTGCACCTTATCGTCTTTGGGAGTGCTTTTTTCCGCCATAAAACCCCTCCTTCGGGGAGATCGTAAACCCTTCAATTACAGCTGGGACAACTTTTCGGGCGCTTTGACCGCAAGGATCTTACGGCAGACGTTTTCCGCGGTAAATCCGTATTTTTCCATCAGCTGTGCGGGGGTTCCGGACTTGCCGAAGGCGTCCTCCACGCCGATACGGATCACGGACGGACCGTTGGTTGCAACGTTGCATCCGCAGGCCGCTTCACAGACGGCAGAACCGAATCCGCCGTTGATGTTGTGATCTTCAAAGGTAACGATCAATCCGGTATCTCTCAAAGCGTCTTCGATGGCTTTGTTATCGACAGGTTTGACCGAAGGCATATCGACGATTCGGCAGGTAAGACCGAATTTTTCCAACATTTCCTTTACTTGCGCCGTCAATTCGTGGAAATGACCGCAGAAGATCAGCGTCACGTCGTCTCCTTCCGCGATGCGGTAAGACTGACCGGCGGTATAAGTAATGCTTCCTTCCTCGTAAACCACGGGAACTGCCAGCCGTCCGCCCCGAATATAGACCGGTCCTTCGTGCTCGATGGCAAAGCGAACCGCCGCCTTCATCTGAACCGCGTCGGAGGGATTGATAACCACCATTCCGGGAATGGAACGCATCAACGCCAGATCCTCCAGGCATTGATGGGTTGCACCGTCTTCCCCGACGGTCAGCCCGGAGTGCGTACCCACCACCTTGACGTTCAAATGGGGATAGGCAACGCCGTTGCGGATCTGCTCAAAGGCACGTCCGGCGGCAAACATGGAAAAGGAGGAGGCAAAAACGGTATTTCCGCAGGCGGCAAGCCCGGCAGCAACGCCGATCATATTCCCCTCCGCAATTCCACAGTCGATGAACCGATCGGGATATTTCTTTTTGAAGGTAATGGTTTTCGTAGCTTTCGCCAGATCTGCGTCCAAAACGTAAAAATCGGGATATTCCTCCGCCAGCGCTACGAGACCTTCCCCGTAAGCGTCGCGGGTCGCTTTCAAATCAGCCATGTTGCTCCAACTCCTTCATCGCAATTTCATAATCCTCCTGCTTGGGGGCGTTTCCGTGCCAATCACAGACGTTTTCCATGTAAGAAACGCCCTTACCCTTGACGGTATGCGCCACGATGCAGGTGGGCTTTCCCTTGGTTTCTCTGGCTTTTTTCAGGGCGGCACGGATCTCGTCGTAGTTATGTCCGTCGATTTCCACCACTTCCAGACCAAAGGCGCGCATTTTATCGGGAACCGGATCGGACCCCATGACCTCACTGGTCTTACCGTCGATCTGAAGGCCGTTCAGATCCACGAAAACGCACAGGTTGTCCAGCTTATAGTGGGCAGAGAACATCATCGCCTCCCACACCTGTCCTTCTTCGATTTCCCCATCGCCCAAAACCGCGTAAACACGGTAATCCTTGTTGGTCAGCTTTGCGGAAAGAGCCATACCGCAGGCGGCAGAAATGCCCTGACCCAACGAGCCGGAGGACATATCCACGCCGGGGGTGGATTTCATGCTGGGATGCCCCTCCAGGTAGCTGTCGATCTTACGAAGGGTCAGCATATCCTCCTTGGGGAAATACCCTTTGACCGCCAGGGCGGCGTACAAGGCGGGGGCGGCGTGTCCCTTGGACAAAACGAACCGATCCCGAAGAGGATGTTTCGGTTCGGCAGGATTCACGTTCATCTCCTCGTTGTAAAGCACCGCCAAAATATCGGTGCAGGACAACGATCCACCGGGATGACCGCTTTTTGCGTGATACAGAGACGTCAGGATCAGCTTACGCATCTCCAACGCCATGCTTTCGGTGTTCATGCTTTTATTCTCCTTATTCCCTCCCCCGAGAAAGGCGGGGGTTCTATTCTATGATACAGTATATCATAAAAAGAGAATAATTGCAAGGGGGTACGGCGAGATTCCAAAATTTTGCCCATCTTTTTTCTCAAATCCATCTTGCAATCCGACGAAAAATGTGTTATACTGAAAAAGAACCATCACAACAACCTCACAGGAAAGGACTCCCATGAGACGAAAAAAGAAACCATCGGGGCTTCCCCGCTTTCTCCTTTTATTGGTCGTTTTCCTCGCAGCAGTAGGACTCGTAGCGTCAATGACGACGACGTTCTCCCCCAAAAACCCTTCGGGAGACAATCCTGCGGGCAACACGGACACCCACGGGGCATCGGGAACGGATCTCCCAACGGCGGATTTGGAAAGTGAAACCTTAAAAGCCTTGGCGGCTTCCCTGTTTGCGGAAGAAAGCTTTTCTTCGGGGCATCTTGCGGTCTATGACGTCACCGCAGAGGTGATGCTCTACGAAAAGGACGCGCAAGCCAAAATCACCGCCGCCTCCACCACAAAATTACTTACGGCGCTCACGTTGTTAGAATACGTGGGGCAGGACACGGTTTTTACCGTGGGCAGTGAATTATCCCTGGTCGGCGCAGGATCTTCCTCTGCCGATTTGGTGCAGGGGCAAAGGCTGACCGTGGAACAAATCCTGGACGCATTGCTCATCCCCTCGGGCAACGACGCCGCTTACGTCATCGCCGCCCACGTGGGACGGAATCTTTCGGGAGATCCCCAGATCACCGATCAGGATGCGGTCAACGTATTTTTGGAAAAGATGAACGACAAAGCGAAATCCCTGGGGGTAAAAAACTCCCTGTTCACCTGCCCCGACGGATATCCGGACGGGAAGCAGTACACCACCGCGGAGGACATGATGCTCATCTCCGTTGCGGCGGCAAAAAATGCAACAATTCGCAAAACGGTTGAAAAAACCTATTCCGAGATCGTCTTCCCCAACGGAAACACCGTGGGGTACGTCAACACCAACCAGCTGATGGTGCCGTCGTCCTCCTATTATTATGAGGGGACCTTCGGCATAAAGACCGGCTCAACCCCCGGGGCGGGACAATGCCTGATTGCGGGGGCAACCGCCTACGGACACGAGCTGATCGTCGCCCTGTTCAAAGCCAACGGAAACGACGCCCGCTACACCGACGCCCGCAACGCCCTGGACGCCGGCTTTGAGGCGGTAAGACAAGCAAAAATGAAATAAGAAGGACTTGAATTATGAAGCAAACAAAGGTATCCACGTTGGTTTTGGCAGCGCTGTTTCTTGCCGTCGGAATGATTCTCCCCTTCCTTACCGGACAGATCAAAGAGATTGGAAACACCCTGCTTCCCATGCACCTGCCTGTAATGATGTGCGGACTTGTCTGCGGTTGGAAATACGGCGCCGCCGTGGGATTTATCCTGCCCTTTCTCCGATCGGTCTGCTTCGGAATGCCTCCCCTGTACCCCAACGCCGTCACCATGGCGGCGGAGCTGTGCGCCTACGGACTTTTGATCGGGATTTTTTATCAAATCTTTAAGAAAAAAACCATCCTTACCGTCTATGCAAGCCTGATCCTTTCCATGATCGGCGGACGGTTGATCTGGGGGATTGCAAAGGTCCTCGTTTTAGGGCTTTCGGGGAAAGGATTCACCCTCGCCGCCTTCTGGGCAGGGGGATTTGTCGATGCGCTTCCCGGAATCATCCTGCAGTTGATTTTGATTCCATCACTGATGGCGTTAATCAACACTTTGACAAAAAAGAAGAAAAGAAATTAAGCACAATAAAAAAACGCTGACCGAAACGGTCAGCGTTTTTCATTATTACGGTATTTTATTACTCAATTCCAAGAGCGTCCTTTGCCAGGCGGTCAGCCATTTCGTTATACTTCACGCCGGTGTGGGCGGCGATCTTTTCAAAGGTAACCGACAACACACCGCGGTACGCCTCCGTTGCGGCGACGTATTCCTTCGCAACGTAGGAGGAAGCCTTCCACTCCCCCTTGAACCAGGCGGCAATTCCGCTGTAATCGTGGCAGATGCGGACGTTTTTATATCCCATCTCTTCTGCCCGCTTCAGGGCTGTCAAGGTGGCGCGCAATTCCCCCGCAACGTTTCGGGCAGAGACCGCTTGGGGATGGTCTCCCCATCCGTTTTCGCAAATTTCCCGTCCGTCGTCGGTCAAAAGCACGCACCCGAATCCGTAGCGCCCGGTCTTTGCGTCGTAGCTTCCGTCCACGAAGGCGACCAGCATCCCTTGAGGAACCTCGTAAGAAACCTCCGGTTCGGGGGAATCGTCCTTCTTCTTCCGGGGTTTTTTCGGGGCTTCCGGTTCGTCCGGCGCCTCTCCGGGCAGCACGGCAATCGGTCCGTCTCCGGCGTTCAGATATTCTTCCGCCTGCGCTTCCGTCGGGAAAGACTTGTATTTTGCCCCCTTGACGCCGAAAATCTGCGGCTCACATTCTGCCCACGTGTGGTAGATCCCGGGAGTGATCCCCACCCGGACGGCGTAAAACTTCGGTCCTGCCATAAAATCTCCTTAAAATAAAAAAGCCTTGCAAAATTTTTTGCAAAACCTCCGTTCGTCTTTTTGAAACAAAAACAAGACAGCACAGCGGACGGAAAAATCCGCACCTCTGTGCCGTTATGCTCTGTTTTGGTTGTTTACTTCATCAGACAGCTCTCTGCACCTTACCGGAACGCAGGCAGGCAGTGCAAGCGTAAACGTGCTTTGCCTGACCGTTAACGATAGCCTTGACACGTCTGACGTTGGGCTTCCAAGTGCGGTTGGAACGTCTGTGGGAGTGAGACACCTTAATGCCGAAAGCAACGTCCTTGCCACAGTATTCACATTTTGCCATTCTTTCCACCTCCAAGCGAGTGTTTGTTCATTCAGCACGCATTATTATAGCAAAAAAAACGGCGGATTGCAATACACTTAACAAAAAATTCATAAATTTGTCGGAACCAGGTCGGTGCAAAGGGGTTGAAAAAGGCGGAAAAATATGTTATTATATTTAAGTATAATCTATTTAAGAAGAGGGAACGATCTTGTTGAACGAAAAAAATGTCGGAATCATCCCGGAAAACCGTCTGCGCCGTCTGGAGCTGCAGGGGTTCAAATCCTTTCCGGACAAAACCGTTATTGACTTCCGCGAAGGGATCACTGCCATCGTAGGTCCCAACGGAAGCGGAAAAAGTAATATTGCCGACGCCTTGCGCTGGGTTTTGGGAGAAACCTCCACGAAGACCCTGCGCGGCGCAAAAATGGAAGACGTTATCTTTAACGGAACGAAGGAACGCAAGCCCATGGGGTACGCGGAGGTTTCCATCGTTCTGGACAACGCCGACCAAATGTTTGACATCGACTACGCCGAAATCGTCGTCACCCGCCGCTTTTATCGGTCGGGAGACAGCGAATATCTTTTAAACCGCGCTCCGGTTCGCCTTCGGGATATCCGCGAGCTGTTCCGGGACACGGGCTTGGGCAGAGACGGGTATTCGGTCATCGGTCAGGGTATGATTACCGAAATCATCAAGGCAAAGCCGGCAGACCGCCGCTTCCTCTTTGAAGAAGCCGCCGGAATCGCGGGGCTGAAATTCAAAAAAGAAGAAAGCGCACGGAAATTGCGCCAGGCGGAAGAAAATCTCGTTCGGGTCGGGGATATTATCACCGAGCTTGCCGACCGACTCCCCTCCCTGGAGCATAAATCCAAAAACGCCCGCAAATTTTTGGACTACAGCGCGGAAAAGAAGGATCTGGAGCTGTTCGTCTGGCAAAAGCAATCGGAAAAGTACGCAGAAGATTTGGGGAAAGCCGTAGAAGTCAAAAAGACCTTTGACGATCAGCTGGAAGCGTCTGCGGAATATTTTGCCCGTGCAGAGGAAAAGGAAGAAGAACAAAACCAACGGATCCGGGAATTGAGCGAGGCTATGGACGAGGAGCATCGCCGCAAATCCGAAACCGAAGCCCAGGCCGCCGCGGCAGACGCGGAAATCCTGGTTCTTCAAAACGATCTTTCCCATTTGGAAGAGGAAAAAGAGCGTCTCCGCCGGGAGGACGAGCAGTCCGACGCCATGAAGGCAGTCCTTTCGGAAGAAAAGAACCGCACCCTTTCGACGATCGCCGAAGGGGAAGAAACGGTTCGAAGCTTGGAAGAAAAAATCGCCGCCGTCGCTGCCCGCAGAGACCTTTCTAAAAAAACCGAAGAGGATTTCGGCTCCGAAGCAGGAAAAACCGCGGAAGAAACGGCGCAAAAGGTCTCCGAACTGACCGCCCTGCGCATCCGCAAGGCGTCGGCGGAGCAATCTCTGTGCGACATAAACGCCAAGCTGGACGATCTTGCCCTGGACGAGCAGGACGCAGAAGAAAAATTGGCGTCGCTGAAAAAAGCGCAGAAGGAATCCAAAAACGAGGTGGACAAATTCACGTCCATCATCAACGATAACAAAAACCGTCTGGAAGGATATCGGCTTCGCTTCGAAAACCGAAGGAATCAGATGGAAAAGAAGGACGCGGCGTTGCAGGAATTACGCATCGCCCTGTCGAAAAAACAGAGCCGCTTGCAGCTGCTTTCCGATATGGAAAAGCATTTTGAAGGCTTCAACTTTGCCGTCCGCACCGTCATGCAGGAATCCCAGCGGGGAATTTTGAAGGGCGAAATGGCAACGGTCGCCTCGGTGATTACCGTAGATCCAAAATACGCCGCCGCCGTGGAGATCGCCCTGGGGGCTGCCATTCAGAACATCATTACCGACGACGAACAATGCGCCAAGGCGGCCATGATGATGCTGAAAAACAAAAACGCCGGCAGAGCCACCTTCCTGCCCCGCACCACCATCAAGGGAAACCGCCTTGCGGTAAAGGGCTTGGAGCAGGAAAACGGCTATGTGGGCTTGGGCTGCGACTTAATTGAATACGATAAAAAATACGAATCGGTCATGGTCTTTTTGTTGGGAAGAACCGCCATCGCCGAAGATATCGACTCCGCCCTGGCGCTTTCCAAGCATCACGACCGAGCCTTCCGCATCGTCACCCTGGACGGGCAGGTGGTCAACGCCGGCGGATCGCTGACCGGGGGCAGTTTATCGAAGAATACCGGAATTCTGACCCGCCGCAACGAGATCGAAACCCTGACCGAGGAATTGGCAAAGCAGGAGGAATCCCTGAAAACCGCCGAGGGCGAATTGAGAGCCATGCGGGAGGAGGTTTCCGGCGCAGAAAAAATGATCGGAGAGATCAACGCCCAATCGGAAGCCGCCCAGCAAAACCGCATCAAGGCCCAGGCGGAATACGATAATTACGCTTCTTATATCGCCAACGTCAACCGCGCCCGGGAAGAACGGGCGTTGCAGACCGAGGCGTTACGGTTGAGAGAACGAGAACTTAAAACCCAAATGGCGGACTTCGATAAGCAAGCAGAGGCATTGACCCTTGCCATCGCCGCCGGAGAATCGTCGGCAAAAGCCGCGGAAGAGAAGCTGGCACAGCTGAAGGCGGAGCAGGAAGCCATCGCCGAAGAATTGCATCAGATCCAGCTGGAAATTCTCTCGGAGCAAAAGAACATCGAGCAAAACAAAACCACCGTGGCGTCTTTGGATCAACGGATCGCCGATTGCGGACGAAGCGGAGAAGAAACCCGGCTTCAAGCAGAAGAAAATCTCCGTAAAACGGAAGAGGCAAACCAAGCCGTCGCCGAAGCGGAGGAAAAGAAAAACGCTCTGCTCAAGGCGGTTTCCGATCTGACCGAAAGGATCCGGGATCTTGCGGATCAACGCAGTAAGATCGAGGCAGAACAAAATCGGATGCGCGCCGAACAGAAGGAAATTTACGACACCAGAGAACGGCTGACCCGGGAATCGGAACGCACCCAGGCAAGGATCGACCAATTAACCGAGGCAAACAACGCCATTCTCTCCCGATTCTGGGACGAATACGAATTGACCTTGAGCGAAGTGGTCGCCATGAATCTTTCCTTCGATCTGCCCACCGCAAGAAAACGTACCGCGGAACTGAAGGATATGATCCGCGCCCTGGGACACGTGGACGTTTCTTCCATTGAGGAATACGCCGCGGTCAAGGAACGGCACGACAATCTGGCAGAGCAGTTCGACGATATCAACAAGGCGAAGGCAGAGCTGGAAACCATGATCGCCGGGCTGGAAGAAGAAATGGCGAAGATCTTTGAGGAGCAATTACATACCATCAACGAGGCCTTTGCGGAAACCTTCAAGGAAATGTTCAACGGCGGGGAAGCAAAACTGCGCCTCGACGAACCGGACAATATTTTGGAATCGGGGGTTGAGATCTACGCCGCGCCTCCGGGGAAGATCATCAAAAACCTGGTCTCCCTTTCCGGCGGCGAGCAGGCGCTGACCGCCATCGCGCTGTACTTCGCCATCCTGAAGATCAAGCCCTCTCCCTTCTGTCTTTTGGACGAAATTGAGGCAGCTCTGGACGACGTCAACGTTGCCCGATACGCCGCCTATCTCCACCGTCTCTCGGCAAAAACCCAATTCGTCACCATCACCCACCGCCGCGGTACGATGGAAGAGGCGGACAAGCTGTACGGCGTCACGATGGTCAACAAGGGGATCTCCCGCGTCATCGCCATCGACGTGGACGAAGTCAGCCGCATGAACCTGGATAAACAATAAGGATTGATTTTATGGGATTTTTTGAAAAAATCAAACAAGGATTAAAACGCACTAAAGATTCCATCGGGGAAGGATTGAACGGCATTTTTGCCACCTTCCGCAAGGTAGATGAAGACCTTCTGGAGGAATTGGAGGAGCTTTTGATTTTAGCCGACGTGGGCTTTGAAACCACCGAAAAGATCATCGACACCCTGCGGGATCGGGCAAAAAAGGAAAGCATTGATTCCGCCGATCAGCTTCGCCAAACCCTGGAGGAGATCCTGGCGGAATTTATGGAGGGAGATCACGCCCTTCATCTTTCCACGAAGCCCTCGGTCGTCCTGGTCGTTGGGGTCAACGGAGTGGGAAAAACCACCACCATCGGAAAATACGCAAACAAATTAAAGAACGACGGGAAATCGGTTCTCATCGCCGCCGCCGACACCTTCCGCGCCGCCGCCATCGAGCAGTTGGAGGTCTGGGCGGATCGGGCAGGAGCGCAAATGGTGCGCCACGCCGAAGGATCGGATCCCGCCGCCGTGGTTTACGACGGAATCAAAGCCGCCGAAGGTCGCGGGATCGACGTTCTGATCTGCGATACGGCAGGGCGTCTTCACAATAAAAAGAATTTGATGGAAGAATTGAGCAAGATCATGCGGATCATCAATCGGGAACTGCCCGACGCAGACAAAGAGATCCTCTTGGTTTTGGACGCCACCACCGGAACCAACGCCGTGGAACAGGCGAAATATTTCAACGACGTCGTTCCCCTGACCGGAATCGTTCTGACCAAATTGGACGGCACGGCAAAGGGCGGAGTAACGCTGGCAGTTAAGGACGTGACCGGAATTCCCATCAAGCTGGTTTGCGTGGGCGAGCAGATCGACGACCTGCAGTATTTTGAACCGAAAGCCTTCGCCAAGGCACTGATCGAAAACAACTGAATTTTAGGAGATATTTTATGCTGACGAGCAAACAACGCGCCTACCTTCGGGGGCTTGCCAACTCCATGAACGATCTGTTTCAGGTGGGGAAGGGCGGAATTACCGAAAATCTGATCACCCAAACCGACGAAGCCTTAGAAGCGCGGGAGCTGATCAAGCTCCGCTGCCTGGAGACCGCCGGGATCACCAGCCGGGAAGCGGCGGATATTTTGGCGGAAAAGTGCCGCGCCAATTCGGTGCAGGTCATCGGCAGTAAATTTATCCTTTACCGCCCCGCCTCCGACCCGAAAAAGCGGAAGATCGAGCTTCCGGCGGAGAAAAAGAGAAAATGAGCCGCATCGGCATTTTCGGGGGAACCTTTGCCCCCTTTCACAAAGGACACGAGCAAGCATTAAAATCCTTTTTAAATCTTGCCGAGATCGACCTTTGCCTGGTCATTCCCGCAGGAACCCCTCCCCACAAGACGAAAACGCAGATGTTTACCGACCGACAGCGGCTGGAAATGACACAGCGCGCCTGCGATGGGATCGAAGGGGTTACCGTCAGCGACTTTGAACTCCAAAAGGAAAGCAAAAGCTATACCTATCAGACCCTGGGATGGTTGAAGGAGCAATATCCCGACGACACCCTGATTCTGTACGTAGGCTCGGACATGCTTCTGACGCTGCAACAATGGGTGCGCCCGGAAGAAATCTTTGCTTTGGCGGAAATCGCCGCCTTTTCCCGAACGGGAACGGATCTGACCGAATTAAAAAATCACGCAAGCGCCTTGGAGAAAACCTTTCCGGGGGCACGGATTACCGTTTATCGGGAGCCACCCTTTGCCGTATCTTCCACCGAGATTCGGGAAAAATGGGAACGGGGCGAGGATTTATCCGACCTTATCCCGGAGGGCGTGAATGAATATCTGACCCTGTTGCGGTACGAAAATTTCCTGCGCTCCCACCTGTCGGAGCATCGGTTAAACCATTCCCTCGGCGTCATGAAGGAAGCGGAGGCGCTGGCAGAGATCCACGGGGCTGACGTGAAAAAAGCCCGCATTGCCGGACTTCTGCACGACATGACCAAGGAATATCCCAAGGAAGAGCATTTCCGACTGTTTGAAAAATACTCCGTTGATTTGGATGAAAATCTGAAAACCAATAAAAACCTGTGGCACGCCGTCTCCGCCTCGGTGGCAATTACCGAGGTCTTCGGCATCACCGATCCGGAAATCGCCTCGGCGATTCGATTCCATACCACGGGCAAGGCAACGATGAGCCTTCTGGAAGCCATCCTTTATATCGCCGATCTGACCGACGAAACGAGGGATTACGACGACGTGGATTTCTACCGCGCCCTTGCCCGGGAAAACGTGGAAAAAGCCGTACTGATCGCCCTGCGCTGGTGTAAAAACGACGTGGAAGAACGGGGACTGAACGTCCACAAAGACATGATCGACGCCATCGCGTGGCTGACCGAAAAATACCCCCATATTACCGAAGAAACCGAAAAAACACGAATGAAATACCCCATGAAAGGATCATTATAATGGAAAATACGCTGAAAACCATCGTCAAAGCCTTGGACGAGAAAAAAGCCGTTGACATCAAGGTTCTGAAGATCGACGACATTACCTCCCTGTGCGATCATTTCGTCATCTGCAACGGCACGTCCACCACCCACGTCAAGACCCTCGCCGACGAATGTGAGGTTGCCACCGACAAGATCGGATCTAAGGTCCGCAATCGGGAGGGCATGGACGCCGGCAGTTGGATCCTGTTGGACTACGGCGATATCATCGTCCACATTTACAACAAAGACACCCGGAACTTCTACAACCTGGAAAAGGTGTGGAGAGACGGCATTGAAATTGAAATCAACGACCTTTTGGAGGATTGAGCAATATGGAATACAATTTTTCCGAAATTGAAGCCAAATGGCAAAAGAAATGGGAAGAGACCGGCGCGTTTCACGCCGACGATCTTTCCGACAAAAAGAAATTCTACGCTTTGGTAGAATTCCCCTATCCCAGCGGTGCCGGGATGCACGTGGGACACATCAAGGCGTATTCCGGGCTGGAGGTCATCTCCCGGAAGCGGAGAATGGACGGCTACAACGTCATGTTCCCCATCGGCTTTGACGCCTTCGGTCTTCCCACCGAAAACTACGCCATCAAAACCGGAACCCACCCCCGCACCGTCACCGACACCAACATCAAAAACTTTACGTCCCAATTAAAGAGAGTCGGGTTCTCCTTCGATTGGTCGAGAGTCATCGACACCACCGAGGAAGACTACTACAAGTGGACCCAATGGATCTTTTTGAAGATGTTTGAAAACGGTCTTGCTTTCCGGGACAAAACTCTGGTCAACTACTGCCCCTCCTGTAAGGTGGTTTTGTCCAACGAGGACTCCCAGGGGGGCAAGTGCGATATCTGCCACAGCGACGTTATTCAAAAATCCAAGGACGTATGGTATCTGCGGATCACCGAATACGCCGACAAGCTTTTGAACGGCCTGGAGCAGGTGGATTACTTACCCAACGTCAAAATGCAGCAGGTCAACTGGATCGGAAAATCCACCGGGGCGTTCGTCAACTTCTCCCTGAAGGATACCGACGAAACCCTGCGGATCTACACCACCCGTCCCGACACTCTGTTCGGCGTTACCTTCATGGTCATGGCGCCGGAGCATCCGCTGTTGGACAAATATCGGGATCGGATCGCCAACGCCGACGCTTTGGACGCTTACCGCACCGAATGCGCCAAGAAAACCGAATTTGAGCGCACCCAGCTGGTTAAGGACAAGACCGGGGTGTGCATCCAGGGGCTTTCCGCCGTCAATCCGGTCAACGGAAAGGAAATTCCCATTTACGTTGCAGACTACGTCATGATGGGCTACGGCACGGGGGCAATCATGGCAGTTCCCGCCCACGACGAAAGAGACTACGCCTTTGCCAAGAAATTCGGCATTGACATCATCGAGGTCATCAAGGGCGGAAATATGGACGAGGGCGCTTATACCGGCGACGGAGAAATGATCAACTCCGACTTTTTGAACGGACTTACCAACAAAAAAGATTCCATCGAAAAGATGGCTCTTTGGCTGACCGAACAAGGCATCGGCGAAAAGGGCGTTCAGTACAAGATGAAGGACTGGGCGTTCAACCGCCAGCGGTATTGGGGCGAGCCGATCCCCATCGTCCATTGTCCCCATTGCGGAATGGTGGGCGTTCCCTACGAGGAATTGCCCCTGCGCCTGCCCAATGTGGAAAACTTTGAGCCCGGCTCCGACGGAGAATCCCCCTTGGCAAAGATCGAATCCTACGTCAACTGCAAGTGTCCCAAATGCGGCGCTGACGCAAAGCGGGAAACCGACACCATGCCCCAATGGGCAGGCTCTTCCTGGTATTTCCTGCGGTACATTGATCCCAACAATACCGAAGCCTTAGCAGATCCCGAAAAATTGAACTATTGGCTGCCCGTCGATTGGTACAACGGCGGAATGGAGCACGTGACCCGTCACATGATCTATTCCCGCTTCTGGCATCATTTCCTGTACGATCAGGGAATCGTTCCCACGGAAGAGCCTTACGCAAAACGCACCGCCCAGGGGCTGATTTTGGGCCCCGACGGCGATAAGATGAGCAAATCCAAGGGCAACGTGGTGGATCCCAACGACGTGGTCAACGTGTTCGGCGCAGACGTACTGCGTCTCTACGTTCTGTTCATGGGCGACTACGAAAAAGCCGCGCCCTGGTCGGAAAACAGCGTCCGCGGATGCAAGCGTTACGTGGATCGGGTTTGGAATCTGATGGAAAACGTCACCGACTCGGAGGAATATTCCCCCGAGCTGGAATCCGCCTTCCACAAGACCATCCGCAAGGTCACGTCCGACATTGAGAGCATGAAATTCAATACCGCCATCGCCGCGCTGATGACGCTGATGAACGATATTTCCGCCAAGGGCAGCATTACCAAGGGCGAGCTGAAGACCTACCTGACCCTGTTGAATCCCTTTGCACCCCATATCACCGAAGAAATGTGGGAGCAGGCAGGCTTTGAGGGCATGATGGTCACCACCCCCTGGCCCGAATACGACGAAGCAAAAACCGTCGATAAGGAAATCGAAATTCCCGTTCAGATCTGCGGAAAATTGCGTTCCGTGCTGAAGATCGCCGCCGACGCGGACAAGGAAACCATTCTCGCCGCCGCAAAAGCCGACCCGAAGGTTCTCCCCTACACCGAAGGAAAAACCATCGTGAAGGAAATTTTCGTCCCCGGCAAGATGGTCAACTTGATTGTAAAATAAAAGCGTCTTAACGGCAACGCTATTTGATTGCCGAGGCGATATATTTCGCCTGCAGCGGAATTCGATATGCTTGCCTTAATGCAAGCTCGATATATGGTGCCAAGCACCGCACGATATACCCCTTCGGGGTAAGAAAGGAGGAAAACCCCATGCCCACGCTATCGGGAATCGTCGATAAGATCATCTACCAAAACCGGGACAACGGCTACACCGTCGCGGTGCTGGAGACCCCCGACGGAGAGATCACCGTCGTCGGGCTGTTACCCCTGGTGGCGGAAGGCGAGCAGATCGAGGTCGAGGGCGAATACAAGCTGAACCCGAAGCACGGTCAGCAGTTTGAGGTTTCCTCCTTTTTAAGCAAATTGCCGGTGGAAGAAACGGCGATTTTACGGTACCTATCTTCCGGCATCGTCAAGGGCGTTCGGGCAAAGACTGCCAAGCTTTTGGTGGACGCCTTCGGTCCGAACACCTTGGATATCATCGAAAACGATCCGGAGCAGTTGGTACAGATTCGGGGGATCTCTCCGGAAAAAGCGGAAAAGATCTCCCAAAGCATGAAAGAAACGGTGGGCGTCAAGACCATTTTGCTCTACTTTCAGCAATTCGGCATGACTCCCTCCGTCGCCTTCAAAATTTACAAGCAATTCGGGCTTCGCGCCTACGATCTGGTACGGCAAAATCCCTACCGCATCTGCGAAATTCAAGGGGTTTCCTTTGAAAAGGCAGACCGCATGGCAGAGCAAATGGGCTTTGACCGAACCTCGGATTTCCGTTTGAAGGCAGGCATTGAGTACATTTTAAATCAAAATCTTTACAACAACGGACATACCTTTATTCCGAGAGCAAAGTTAATTCCCCTGGCGGCGGAATTTCTCGACGCCGATCGGGAGACCGTTTCCGACCGCATCGACGATATGTGCGCCCCCGGAGGCGATCTGCAGTACGTTCCGAAGATCGGCAACACCGACGGCGTGTATCTGCGCTGGGTTTACGACAGTGAGCGCAATATTACGAATCGGGTGCTTTTAGCCTCCCGATTGGGAAGCGAATATCCTGGGAATTTCAACAGGGATATCGGGAAGATCGAAAGAGACCTGGACATTACCTTCGACGAAAAGCAACGGAAGGCGGTCAAGGAATCCTGCTGTCATCAGATGATGATCCTCACCGGAGGTCCGGGAACGGGAAAAACCACCACCTTAAACGGAATCATTCGGATCTTGGAAGAAAAAGGCGAAAAGGTCGGGCTTGCCACCCCCACCGGCAGAGCCGCGAAGCGGATCACCGAGCTGACGGGGCGGGAAGCAAAAACCATTCATCGGCTCTTGGAATACACCCAAACGGGAACGGAGCGCTGTTTTCAGCGGAATCACGGCAACCCCCTGGAATACGATGCCGTCGTCATCGACGAGTGTTCTATGGTGGATCTGTGGTTGTTCGACCATTTGCTCGACGCACTCCCCTTGTCCTCCCGACTGATTTTGGTAGGAGACGTCAATCAGCTGCCCCCCGTCGGTCCCGGGAGCGTGCTGAAGGATATTTTATCCAGCGGCTGCGTTCCGTCGGTAGAGCTGACCGAAATTTTTCGGCAGGCACGGGAAAGCCTGATTATTACCAACGCCCACGCCGTATTACACGGAGAGATGCCGGTGCTGAACGAAACGAAAAAGGACTTTTTCTTTTTGCGTGCAGAAAATCCCTTGGGGGCGGTGCAGTTGGCGGTGGAATTGGCATCCCAGCGGCTGCCCAACGCCTATGATTTTTCTCCGGAAACGGAAATCCAGGTCTTATCCCCCACCCGCAAGGGGCTGACCGGAACGACCAACCTCAATCGGGAACTGCGGGAAAAGATCAACCCTGCCGCCTACAACAAAAAAGAGCTTACCTTCCGGGACGTCGTCTTTCGGGAAGGGGACAAGGTCATGCAGATCCGCAACAATTACGACCTGGTCACCGAACGGGACGACGGACATCTGGACGCGGGGATTTACAACGGAGACTTAGGCATCGTGGAATCGGTTCTTCCGGCGCAGGAAAGTCTGATCGTCCGCTTTGATGATAAGCGGGTCACCTACACCGGGGAAAATTTGGAAGAGCTGGAGCCTGCCTACGCCATCACCGTCCACAAAAGCCAGGGCAGTGAATTCAAGGCGGTCATTCTGATGGTTTCGGAGGGGGCGGACGTGCTTTTTACCCGAAACCTGCTCTACACCGCCATGACAAGAGCCAAGCAGTTGCTCATCTTGGTGGGCTCCCCCGCCCGGCTGTCGTATATGATCGGAAACGTCACCGCCGACAAGCGGTACAGCGGACTGAAATTTATGTTAAAAAATTTAGGATAACGCTATGGACTTAACGAACCCCACCCAAATCAAAGCCTTGCTGGAACGGCACAATTTTCATTTTTCCAAAACCTTCGGGCAGAATTTTCTGATTACCGCCCGCATCCCGGAAAAGATTGCCGAATCGGCGCAAATTGATGAAAATACCACCGTTTTGGAAATCGGACCGGGCATCGGCTGTCTGACCCAATGCCTGGCAAAGCGGGCAAAAAAAGTGGTCGCCGTGGAAATCGACGACCGACTGATCCCCATTTTACAGGAAACTTTAGGGGCGCTTGACAACGTACAGGTGGTACACAACGATATTTTGAAAACCGATTTAAAGGCGTTGTTTGACGGAGAAGAAAAATTGGCGGTCTGCGCCAATCTCCCCTACAATATTACCACGCCGATCCTGGTATATCTGCTGGAAAGCGGATTGAAATTCGAGTCGATTACCGTCATGGTACAAAAGGAAGTGGCGCAACGGTTTTGTGCGGAAAAGGGAAGCAAGGATTACGGAGCGATCACCCTGTTTTTGAACTACTATACGAAGCCTAAACTGATGTTTCCCGTCGCCGCCGGCAACTTTTTGCCCAAGCCCAGAGTGGATTCGGCTGTCTTGCGCCTGCAAGCCATCGATCCGCCGGTGGATACCGATCCCAAGGACCTGTTCCGCATCGTTCGGGGGGCTTTTTCCATGCGCCGAAAAACCCTGCAAAACACCTTGGCGTCCATCGGAATAGCCAAAGAAAAAACCGCAAAGGCTTTGGAGGAATTATCCCTCTCCCCCTCTGCCCGGGGAGAAGAATTGGGTCTGCGGGAATACGCCGCTTTGACGGAAAAATTAAAAGGATAAAAAATCTCAAAGAACGTTGCGATACGCTCTGACCGAAGTTAACCGGAAGGCAAAATTGCCTTCCGGTTTTTTATACCGTCAGGGGATATTTCGGCGAACAAAAGACACCCTGCGGGGTTGTTCCGCAGGGTGCCGTTACTAAAACGATTTATTTGCAGTTCTTCTTTTTGCGATCGTTCCGAGCGATTCCGAGCAGGCATCCTCCGCTTACGAGCAAGAGTGCCACCCACAACCAAAGATTGCCGTTATCGTCGGTCTGCGGAGGAACTACGGGTTCGGTTTCGGGAATTTCTTCTCCGTCGGCGATTTTTTCGCCGCACCCCTTGCAGTAGGTATCACCGGTATATCCCTTTTCGTCTTCCGTTGCTTCTTTCGCGTTTTTAAGTTCCGTTCCGCCGGAGTGATTTGCGGCGTTGAACTCCCCGTAGGGCTGATTACACTCGGAGCAGATTGCCTTCGTGCAACAGGTCGCCGAACCGCCGTTATGCTGCGTATGCTCCGGTTGTTGGCTTGCTTGTTCCGCCAAGGTGTAAATACTGAAGTGATCCGTTAAGAAGCTGACGGAATTTTCTTCTTCGTCGATGGTCACGGGATAAGGAATCGGCGTATCGTTTTCATCCACGTAGTAAACGATCAGATTTTCCTTGCCCTTAAATTTCTCGGGAAGGGGAATTTTAACCTCAAATTTCCCGTCCTCCAGCTTGGTAACGTATTCGTCAAGGGAAGCGGAATGGAGCTTGATGTCAAAGGTTTCGTTCTCTTCAACGTCAAGAATTTGAATAATTCTGTCGTAATCCGTGCCTTCGGTCAATTTACTTACTTCGATCACGGTATCGAGGGGAACGGTGGAAGAATCGGTCGTTACCGAAACGTTCGTATCAAGATCCACCGTTGCATAAGAGGGAACGGAAAGCTTCGTATCGTCCTTAATAATTACGAATTTATAGGACTCCTCTTTTCCGACCACCTCTACGTTAAAGAAGAAATCTCCGGCAGCGTTTTTCAAAAATTGCAGATCTCCACCCTCTTGAAAGGAATCCATAAAATATTGCTTATATCCGGGCGTATAATCCAGCGTATTCTTGGCATCCCAATACGCGCTCCAATCACGCTCCGCGTCCGACTTTGCGGCTTCACGGTCAAAAACGATCTGCGCATTTGCGATTGCTTCGTCATATTCCGCGAGGGTGTTGTTATAATAGTCCGTTACCGTTTCGGTTGCGGCGGTAATCTTGATCACGTTTTCGCCGATGTAATCGTCGATTCTCTTTTGCGCCGCAGCGATCAGGGCATCCTTCGTGTCGGCGGTGCTTTCGGGAACGTAGATCGCGTGCTCTGCCCGTGCGCCGATCATGGTGGAAGCAAAATATACCTTACCGTCGTGAATCAATTTTGCCGAGCCGATGCGTTCGGTATAGAAAACGTCGTCCGCGCCGCCGCGAATCTCCACGTTATACAGGAAATTGCTGTTGCCCAAAATCGATTTAAGCTCGCCGGAATAATTGGCAAGGGAATCGACCTCGGAATCGGCGTTGCGGTTGACCCAATAATTTACAAGCTCCAGATCGGTGACGTTAAACCAAGGTCTGTCCTCCGGGAATTTTTCAATAAAGGATTGGGCTGTCTGCAATACGTCGGCATCATAATCCCAAACGACGTCAACGACGTGGAATTCTTCCTTTGCGGTTCCGTAATAAAGTCCAAGCTCTAATTTTGTAAAATCTTCCTTAAACCCTTCGGGGGCAAAATAGAACTCGGGATTGGCAATAGAGAAATCTTCCGCAATCAGCCATACCGCCTCGTCGTCAGCGGAAGGCTTTGCATAAGGAAAGACAACCTTGCCGTCGGTCAAAGGCTTGCTGAAATCGTCCGTCATTTCCTTGTCGCGAACGTAATAATTCTCGCCGTAAGTGCAGGTAACTTTTCCGTCCGCGGCGTATTCGCTTACGTCGTTGGTAAACTTACCGCCGTTAATAACCATCTCGCCGGGAACGGTGATTCCGACGCCTTCGTAATCAATTTCCGTAACGGTGCCGTTGCACACGACGTCCGTCAGCACTACCTTCGTGCCGGGCGCCGCAACGAATACGTAATCGGCTTCACAGCCTTCGGGGATTTCCTCGGTGTCGGCGTACTGTCCGCCGTTCACCGTCAGCGTAAAGGTCTTTTCAAAAGACTGCTCGGCTTCATTCCAATCGGTGCTGTTATCAATTCTTACAACACCCATGTTCCCCGTATGCCCCATAGACTGCATCAAGGAATTATCATCCAGATTTACGGTAATATTCGCGCCATAACCAAAAATCACGGGCTGACCGTAGCCGGATTCCGGATCTTTTGCCGTGACAAGCGCGGCGCTGACGAGGTTAAACGTGATATCTTTATTTTCGATATACAATCCCTCGTTCAGATACATATACACGTTTGCAATCGTGATTTCCCCAGAACCACCTGCAGGAATTGCCTCGATCGCCGCCTTCAGATCCTCCTCCGTCAAAACCGTCGCAGTTTGCGCATTCGCAAAAAGGACGGACGGCATTACAGACAAGACGAGTGCGACAACCAAGAGAAACGATAACAATTTTTTTCTGAAGAATTTCATAAAATTCCCTCCGTAAAAATTTATTTTTGTTAACGCCTTTAACAAGAGAAATTTCGGGATACAACAAAAAAATACGTAGCTCTGTCGGTTTGCTTAATTTTTTGCGTCCTTATTGCTCCGAGCCGCTGCCTGTGGTGTCGGAGAACTTGAACAGATCCGCAAGGTATTCGGGGCGGTAGGCGTCAATGACGTCCTCGTTATAAACGTAATTCAGGCGGCTCCGCCAATCGGTGTGCTTCGCCGAAAGATCGTCGGCGTACAAGGTCTTGAACACCGAATCCTTCACGTCGGTAAAGTAGGATTCCTTTTCGTTGTGATCAAGCCGCTGAATGATCCAGACCGAATCGTCGATGGTGACGGCGGCGTATTCTCCGTTCTTCAGAGAGAAGGCTTTATCCACGATATCCTCGTCCACGGTGATGTTGTAATAGGTCGCCAAGGATTCGCTGAACACGCCCTTATCGTTGATAATCAGCCCGTCCTCCAGCATAGTCTTGTTCTGCAGCTCCAACGATTCCTTTTCCGACGCGGTCAGATCGTCGGTAATTTCGGTGTAATCATCGGAATATTGAGGGATCAGCGCCGTGATATCCGTGCCCTTTTCCAATTCCGCAAGAACGGCGTTCTTGTTGGCTTCGATCTTCGCCATTTTCGTGTCGTTGTATTCGTTGCCGTCCGAGTCCTGGG
The DNA here is from genome assembly GCA_017623475.1 of Clostridia bacterium. Classification (GTDB taxonomy): domain Bacteria; phylum Bacillota; class Clostridia; order Oscillospirales; family UBA644; genus RGIG995. The sequence continues at coordinate 40,765 of JAGAPC010000046.1, forward strand.
TCATCATGACCACGTATTTGAAGCGGACGTAATTGTTGACGAAATGATCCTTCATCTCCTGCTCGGAGATCTCGTTGGGGCCCCCTTCGCCGTAGTAGTAGTCCAAAATCTTTTCGCTTTTGATGTTGCACGCCATCAGATTGCGGAATTCGTCGTAAGACATTCCCAAGGTTTGGCGGATGGTGTTAAATCCGTCGTTGCCGTACAGCGCAACCCAATCCTGCTGAATGATGCGGTCCACTTCTTTTTCATCCTCCGCGTCCAGCGTAAGCCCAAGGGCGTCGAAGGTGACGTCGATGTAAAGATAGGTCATGTACTGATCCTTGGCGCTTTCGATGATCGAATCGCTCAAGGTCATTTTTCCGCCGGAAAAGGACGTGTCCGCCAGCATTTCCGTCCAGGTCATTTTGGAATTGCTTTGAGACGCGATATAGCTCAAATAGGCGTAATAATAGTCGGTCATCCATTGTACGTAATAGCGGTACGGACCGACGGGGAATTCCTTCGTCTCTCCGTTGACCGTTCCGGTGACCGCGTAGGACAGGTCTTTTTTGTCGGAGCAGCCGGCAAAAACCGCCGCCGTAAGAATCAAAACGAGGAGCAGGGATAATACGTTTTTCATAAGAAAGTTTCCTTTCAAGCCGCCAAAAATCGGCAAAAATTCTACATATATTTAAGTATAGCAAAAAACCGCCCGAAAGTCAAGTGAGAAAATGTGACATTCGTGAAAGAAAACGCACGGAGGCGCCCCCTTTCCCCGCGTGAAATGCGTAAAAATCATACGAAAAACGTCACGAAAAGTTCAAAAATATAGACTATAATAAACTCATCTAATATAATTGTAGTTAAGTGAGAACGGTATGAAAAAATTTCTCCTGCTTATTTTTCCGGTGCTTCTGCTCTCCTTCGCCGCCTGCGCCTCCGGGGAAGATCAAAAAAATTTCACCGCCCTGCACGAGGCGTACTCCGCCCGGGGGGAAGGAGTGGAGGGATACGAGGTAACGGAAATTGAAACCTACGACGGGTTTGACTTTTTTTGCGTCCGGGTGTGCCTGAATACCGACGACGCGGTTACCGTCGATGATTATATGTGGTACGAGGCAAACGTCATGCTGTTTTCTTCCCGGGAAGAGGCGGACGCCGCCTACGAGCAAAACCAACAAACGGGTCTGGGGGGCACTTGCCTGCAGCAAGGAAAGATTTTGATCTATTGGATGGAAAAGGACCCCTTCACGGACTTGTATGAAGAAGTATTTTACAGCGTATTCGGATAAAAACAGGAGGGACAACGCCGCCATGAAAAAGGTAGAATATTCTGCCCATGCAAAAATCCCGCAAGCCCACGCCGTCTCGGTCTATTTCTGCGGGCGGGAACAATGCGAAAAGGGACATTCCTTCGGACCGATGATACGGACCCAATATCTGTTCCATTACGTGGTTTCGGGGAAGGGAATTTTCCGCACGAAAAACGCCGTTCATCGACTGACCGCAGGACAGGGCTTTATGATCCTGCCCGATCAGGTAACCTATTACGAGGCGGACGAGACCGATCCCTGGGAATATATCTGGATCGGATTTGACGGAACCGACGCCGCCCAAATCGTTGCAAACGTAGGGTTTTCGGAAAAATCCCCCATCTTCAAGGGCGAGCCCGACGGACGGCTGGAGGGGATGCTCGTCAAGCTTTTGGACTGCTTCAAAAACGACCAGAACGACAAATACAGTATTCTCGGTATGTTCTATTCGGTCATGGCGTTTCTCCAACAAAACACCGAAAACCGAAGGCAGGGCGAAAAGGGATACGTGGAAAAAGCCCTGGACTACATTCATCACAACTACACCTATCGGATCAAGATCGAAGATATTGCCCGATACGTGGGGCTGGATCGCACCTATTTATTCAAGCTTTTCGTTAAAAACGAAGGCATCGCGCCCCAGGAATATCTGATCCGATACCGTCTGGAGCACGCCGCGGATATGCTGGCGCAGACCAAGCTTTCCACCACGCAGATCGCCTATTCCTGCGGATTTAGGGATTCTCCGTCCTTTTGCAAGCACTTCAAAGCCCGGTATCAAATCTCACCCCTTGCCTATCGCAAGCAAGCAAAAGAAATCTGAAAAGCACCGCCTCTCCGAACCATCGGAAAGGCGGTTTTTTCACCATCCAAACAACCCTCTCCA
>JAGAPC010000047.1 GCA_017623475.1 Clostridia bacterium
GTTCCGCCCTGCTCGATAAAGGTATCGTACCCATCGGGGAACGCAGTCACGAAATCATGAGCCTGTGCCAATTTGCAAGCCTCGATCAGTTCTTCGTCCGTGGCATTTTCGTTGCCCCAACGGAGATTTTCTTTAATCGTGCCGGAAAACAGCAGATTCTTCTGCAAAACCATGGCAACGGAATCACGCAGGGTTTTCAGATCGTAATTCCGAACGTCTACCCCACCCACGAAAACGGATCCCTCCGTAACGTCGTAGAGACGGGGAATCAACTGCACGAAGGAGGTTTTTCCCGATCCGGTACCGCCGATCACGCCTACGGTCGTGCCGGTTTTGACGTGCAAATCCACGCCGGAAAGCGAATTTTTTGCGGCCTTTGCGGAATATTTGAAATTCACGTTATTGAAATCCACGGAACCGTCACGAACGCTCATCACGGGATTTTCGGGATTGGTCAAAGAAGGCGTTTCGTCCAGAACCTCCACGATACGCTTCATGGATTCGCCGGACATGGTAAGCATTACGTAGATCATGGAAAGCATCATCAACTGCATCAGAATCTGCATTCCGTAAGTAAGCATGGCGGAAATATGGCCCAGATTCAAATCCGTGCCACCGCTTTTCACGATAAAATACGCACCGACGAGAAGCACGAAAATCATATTGAAATATACGCAAAATTGCATCATGGGAGAGTTCAGGGCAACCAACCGTTCCGCGCGGGTGAAGTCCTTGCGAATATCCTCCGCTGCGGCAGAAAACTTCTTTTTTTCGTAATTTTCGCGGGAAAATCCCTTCACGACGCGCATTCCGCGCACGTTTTCTTCAATCGATTCATTCAACCGATCGTATTTCTTGAACACGCGACGGAAGGCGGGCATGGCGTGCTTGGCCACCATCAGAAGACCAAACACCAGAACGGGAATAATCACCACGAAAGAAGGCGCCAAGGGGCCACCCATAAACGCCGCCATAATCACGGAAAAGATTAAAAGAAGCGGGGCTCTGACCGCAATACGGGTAATCATCATAAAAGCCATCTGCACGTTGGTTACGTCCGTCGTCATGCGGGTTACGAGGGAGGACGTGGAGAATTTATCGATATTTTCGAAAGAATAATCCTGAACCCGATGGAACAGATCGCTCCGCAGATTTTTTGCAAATCCCGCGGAAGCCTTCGCGCAGGTCAATCCGGCCGTCAGACCGCACCCTAAAGAAACCACGGCCAAGAGAAGCAGAATCAAACCTTTTGAGATAATCGGAGAAGGATCAGCGCCCTCCTCAAGTCCCTGTATCAAAGAAATCAAATCAGCCGTAATTTTGGGGATAAAGCACTCGATCACGGCTTCCCCCACGATAAATACCAGCGTGAGGATGGTGGCAAGCTTATATTCCCGCACGCACTGAAGTAAACGTTTTAACATATTTTTTCCGGTTTCCTTTCAACGGTCGGCTCAACCGACACGATCCGCGTCTTCATCGTTGGTCTCGCGGATAATATAATGAGGTCTCTTTTTCACTTCCAGATAGGTCTTGGACAAATACTGTCCGATGATTCCGAGACAGGCCAGCTGAATCCCACCAATGAAGGAAATAATACAGACGAGGGACGCCCAACCGTCCACACTGGAACCACCGAAGCAAAGTTTACGGATAAAAATAAACGCAACGGCAATTAAAGACAACGCCGTAAACAAAACTCCGATCCAGGAAGCAATGCTCAAAGGAGTCTGGGAGAAATTGACGATTCCGTCCAAAGAATAACGGAACAATTTCCAAAAACTCCATTTGGTCTCCCCTGCAACCCGTTCCACGTTTTCAAAAGGAAGCCAATAAGTTTTGAAACCGATCCATCCGAAAATACCTTTGGAAAAGCGATTCTGCTCTCCCATGGCAACAATGGCGTCCACCATCTCGCGCCGCATCAAGCGGTAGTCCCGCGCACCGTCCACGATGTCCGCATCGGAAATACGGTTGATCAGCCCATAAAATCTCCGTGCAAAAAAAGAACGAATTTTCGGTTCCCCTGCACGGGTCACGCGACGGGTGGCAACGCTGTCGTACTCGCCGCTATCCAAAAGTTCTACCATCTGAGGCAACAAGGAAGGAGGGTCCTGCAAATCGGCGTCCATCACTGCAACGTAATCCCCTTTCGCGTTGCAAAAGCCTGCATACATGGCGGCCTCTTTCCCGAAATTGCGGGAAAAAGAGATATATTTCACGCGCTTGTCCTGCTCCGCAAAGGAACGCAAAACCTCCAGCGTTTTATCCTTGGATCCGTCATCCACGAACAAGAGCTCGATTTCAGCCTTCTCCTTCATCTCTTCCGCCACGCGAAAAACCTCGGGCAAAAAGAAGGGCAAAGCTTGCTCTTCGTTATAACAGGGAACGATCAGCGTTATTTTCTTCATCTCAAACCTCCGTAAAGGTACATATAGAGTATTATAACATAATAATACAATAATTTCAAGCCCGAATCTTTTTTTGATTCCGATTTTTCCCAAACTTGACACATATTGTTCAAAGACCTCCGACGTCTCCCCCGGAAGAACTTAGAAAAAAGAACCCAAACACCTTCAAATTTGCGGACATTCACTTGACAAACCGTAAAAAATCTGCTATAATAGTCCCGTTACAAAATCCATCGGGGTGTAGCGCAGTTGGTAGCGCGCCTGCTTTGGGAGCGAGCATAACCCACGCCGCTTCGAAAAAGCAAAAGTGCGAAAAAGCCTTGTAATATCGGCATTTTCGGCACTTTGCAAAATCTCAAAAAAGCGTAAAAATCGGACTTGACCACAGTTTGTCCCATTTCTACGCAAAAACCTAAAAATTCAATACAAAATCGGGGTGTGGCGCAGTTGGTAGCACGCGAAGTTTGGGAGCGTGAACAAGTTACGCCGCTTCGAAAAATCAAAAGTGCGAAAAAGCCTTGTAATACGGGCATTTTCGGCACTTTACAAAATCTCAAAAAAGCGTAAAAATCGGGTTTGACCACAGTTTGTCCCACTTCTACGCAAAA
>JAGAPC010000005.1 GCA_017623475.1 Clostridia bacterium
AACAACAAACCCGAACGTTTCACCGATTGGTAAAAGGTTCGGGTTTGAATGCTTTGGTGCGGGTAACAGGACTTGAACCTGCACAGCCTTGCGACCATTAGAACCTGAATCTAACGCGTCTGCCAATTCCGCCATACCCGCGTATGAAATTTACCTTGGATATTATAGCACATTTTGTGGCGGTTGTCAAGCGTTTTTGATGTCATTTTTGTAAACTTTTCTGCCGAATCAAATCCTTTTTACAACATTCGGATCGGATTGGATTGCACACACTCCGGCAAAGAGGTTTTATTTCGTTTTTGCCTTATAGCACGGAAGAGTATAATTAACGGAATTCCGAATTGAAGGGGAAGTGCAATATAGGGAAAGACCTGTAAATAGTTAAAGACGGAATTCGTGTTTTCAAACGCGATGGCAGAATATCCGCAAAGGAGTGTGATTAACGGAAAAGCCATCGCGTTCTTTTGTATCGGGAACAGATGGCAAAGCCCCTTCAAGACCAGCTGCATCAAATAGGCAGAACGAACGATGGCGGACAAAAAGAAGAACAAAGAGGAAAATACCTCGATGCGGGAAAAAAAGTCTCCGACGTTTACCAGCGAAGCGGCAAAATTATACGGAAAATCCAATTCATCTGCCAACGAGCCGCCTAACAATAACAGGTTTTGCAAAACCACGATTAAGGACAACGCCAAAGAGATCACAACAACCAAAAGCCAGGTTTTTCGTTCCTTTTTAGGATTTTCGGGATTAAAGGATATTCCGAGCAGCAGAAAGGCGTTTCCGAAGGGAAAGGCTACGTTTTCGGCGGCACAATACCAAACGTCACGGGTATTCTTATAGAATATGGGAAAGAGATTTTCGATACGGAATTTTGACGCCAACAAAAGGAACAACGCCACGACGAGAATTACGATCGGAATCAAGGTCACGTAGGAAAAGCGAAACAACATGGAATCCGCGTTTCGCAGGAAAAACCATACGACGAGACAGATCAGCGCCAATACGATCAGAATCCCGGTATTCGGGAGCGAAACGATATGGACGAATCCGGAATATACCCGGAGGGTTATGACCGCCTGGCTGAAACAATAAAAGGTCACGATCCCGATCAAGGGATAAGAAATCCATTTTGGAAGCACCTTTAACAAAGCAAAAATATCTTTTCCAGGATGCAGGATTGAAATCCTTGCCAAAACCAACGCCCACAAAACCATAATTACCGACGTGATCAGCATGGAAATCCAAGTGTCCCGTTCCGCCCGATAGCTGCTTCCAATCAAAAGGTTTGCCCCCATAAGAAAGAGAATGGCAAAGGCAAACTTTTGCCGTAATTTTGGGCTTACACTCATAAAACGATCCCCGCTTTCTCAAAGAGATACAGAACCAAAGAGGATACTCCTATTCCCAAAAATCCGTAAGAATACAGAAAAAAACAAACCGCTGCAAGCAATACGCAGAAAAGTCCCGCACGGCGGGTAGCTTTATCTTTTACACGTCGTAACACAAACCAAACGCCCCCAAAACCGACGATTAGAGGTAAAAACAGCTTCGTCATTCATAGATCCTTTCGTTGGAAATTCCGAAATTTGCCAATTCAACGTCACATTGTACTTTAAAATCTGCTTTTTTTCCGTTTAAATTCTCGTATTTCTTCGGCGCGTGTCGGTAAACGTATATTTCCAACCCAAAAATATCGGAATAGTTTTCTTCGTAAGCCGTCTTCCAATCTTCTTGCAGTTTTTTCGTCAACAAGCGGGCAATTTCCGACTCGGTTTCGTTCATACTTTCTTCCGTGGAAATATCAAATCCGACGGGCAGGGTGGTTAATAGAATATCGCAATCCACGGTGACCGAAACCGTCAGCGGATCTTCCCCAACGATCTTCTTTTTTGTTTTTACCCCTTTGATCTGACAGGGCACCTCTACCCCGTCATCGGTAAAAAGGAGTAATTCTCCCTGCTTGTATTCTCCGGAGACAAGCAATACGCTTTGGGTGAATTTAAGATCAAATTCGGCGTATTTTTTTCCGTGTCGAAAGCCCTCACTGCCCGATACGGAAAATTGATCGTTATTCTTCTTAAACACCGGGAGGATCGACAATTCTCCATCCATCGGGAATTGATACAATCTGGTCGGAACTACGGATCCGGTTTCCGTATAGGAATTTTCAATTACCGCGGCGTAATCATAGGATGAAATTCGAGATTCCTTCTCCCCCGTCGATAACATTTCCGAGGCTTGCGCCCCGGAAACCACCGCGAGAAACAGGTCGGAACGATACTCCGGATCTCTTAAAAAGTAGTCCACGAGATCGGAAATTCCTTGGATTGCAACCGCTTCGGAAAACAAAATCAACTTACAATGACTGAATTGAAGCTCCTTCGTTGCGGCGTTTACCAATCGCTTCAGACAATCCTCCACGCTGTTTCCGGACTCCTTTAAAACCTTTGCCTTTGGGGTTGAGGTTTCCGAATCCGCCGGTTGTATCACCTCGACGGAAACCTCGTAGGCGGCGTCCTTTCCTGCATCAATGGAAATTCCTGCAACCATCGCGGTGTCGTTAATCTCCCGGTAATCGTAACATCCGCTGAAGGAAACCAAAATTAAAATAAAAAAAACAAGCAATACGATCCGCTTCATATTATCCCTTTCTGCGCGTAACGTCCATCGAGAAAAACGCGGGGCGGTTGCGCATTACCCACCAGGGAGCGCGGATCAGAATATCCTTTTGATCCTGAACGTGAGGGGAAAAGCAATACGACAAATAAGGAACGCCGAAGGATTTCATCGACATCAAATATAAGACGATCCCCAAAAAACCAAACAGCACGCCGTACAACCCCAGAACCGAACCGCAGAAAAGAAGCCAAAACCGCAATACGATTACGGAATTTTCTAACCGGGGAGAGATAAGACCGGTAATCCCGGAAAAAGCGACGATAATTAACGTGGTAGAACCGATGAACCGCGCAGAAACCGCCGCGTCGCCGATGACGATTGCTCCGACGATGCTCAACGCCTGGGCAATACTGTCAGGAAGCCGTTGGCTTGCTTCCCGCAACACCTCGAAAATTACGATCATCAAAAAACATTCCACTCCGAGGGGGAACGGCACGCCAACCCGCGCCTGGGCAACGCTCAACGCCAGGTCGGTGGGCAGAAGCTCTTGATGGTACGAAACCAGGGAAACGAAAATGCCGGGAACAGTAATGGATAAAAAGTAACAGATCACGCGCAATAGCCGTCCGATGGAAGCAAACCAAAAATTTTGATAATAATCTTCGGCGACCTGAAAGGTTTCCGCAAAAATATAGGGCATTTCGAGAACCACCGGCGTTCCGTCCAAAACCAACGCGATCCTGCCTTCCAAAAGTCCGCCGGCAACCACGTCCGGACGCTCGGTCAACCCGACGGTACGAAACAACGAACGGGGCTGATCGGAAATTTGCTCGACGATGTAATTTGCGTCAAGAACTCCGTCCATATCGATTTTTGCAAGGCGCCGCTTTACTTCCTTTAACAATTCCGGCTGAACGATGCTTCCCAAATAGCATAAAAAGGCTCTGCACTGCGTTCTTGTCCCGAAGGTCATCGGCTCGGCGTGAAAATCCACGGTTTTCAGCTTACGGTGGATCATGGCGACGTTCATCATAACCGATTCCGTAAAGCCCTCTCTGGGGCCAAGAAGCGCCTTTTCGCCGGTGGGCTCCTGGGGAGTTCGAACCGGAAATCCCTTGGTGCTTGCAACGACCGCCTGACTGCAACCGTCCAAGAAGATCACGCTGTCGCCCATCATCATCGCATCGAAGCACTCTTTTGCGGTAGAGATGATTTCCGTATCAACGTTCAGAATAACGCGCCGGGAGAGGATCTCCGCCGACGTGACCGGAATATCGGCTTCAATGATCGGACGGATAACGCTTTCAAAAACGATTTCATTTTTTATAAGTCCGTCAAAATAGACGGCAAAGCAAGATGCAAGCCCGGGCTTCTCCGTAGAAAAATCACGGCAGATAAAGGTTCCGTCCCCCGCAAAAACCCGTTGGAGCATCGCTCTGTTTTCGGAAAGATCCGAGGACAGGAAGGCGTTTTGGGACAAATCGCCCTTGGAATTTATTTTAAAATCGGGAAACGGTGGTTGTTCCTTTTGAATCAGATCATTCTCCTGCGTCTTCCCTTTCATTTCAGCACTCCTCTCACGTTTTTCTTATTATAAACAAAAATGCCCCGTCTATTCGACAGGGCGAGGTGGATTCGCTTATTTTTGCTCTAATACGGAAAGGATTTCGCCGCAATAAAGTCGGTGATAATCCCGAATGGGATAGTGGCGCTCAATCTCCGGATCCAAAAAACCTGCAGGATCCAAATCTTGAATGTAAACTTTCTTGCAAAGAATTGCAAGGCGGGCTTCTTCAAAGGTAATTGCTTGATCCTGAACGTAAGGCGTCAACCCCGCAAGGGCAATTTTATCGCAATCCCGTCCGGATTTCGTACCGCAAATGCGATAGGCGTCATCGTATCCGGGCTTCAGAACCGAAACGGTAAAATAAGGTTCTTTTTCAAAAAACCCGTAGGTGTGCCGCTGGGGACGGATCACGACGGAAACCACCTTTTTGTTCCACAGGATGCCCATTGTGCCCCAAGAGGCGGTCATCGTGTTATGGTTTTCTGCAGATCCTGCGGTAAGCAGCAGCTTTTCCTTTCCAATTAAATCGAACGGATTTTTCATTTCGGGAAAATCGGTAACGGTAAACATAACTACCTCCAATATGAATTTATTCGGGCTCATTTTTCCAGAGAAGCAGACGACCGGAATCGTTCCATTCCTTGAAAAACAAAAACAGCAAGGGAAAGATAAACACCCCGGAGATCCCCATCAGCTTCATGCCGAAATAGATGCTGACAAGCGTTGCAAGGGCTGATAATCCGATGGTTTTTCCCACGATGCGGGGCTCCACAAGTTGATGGACGACGGAAACGATAATCGCAAGAACGATCAGCCCAATCCCCCGGGTGGAATTGGAAAGCAGCAGCCATTGAATCAGCCCCCAGGGAACCAGGATCGACGCCATTCCCACGTAGGGAAGCAGGTCAGCCAGGGATATGACTGCGGCTAAAATCAAGGGATAGGGGGATTTTAAGAGGAAAAGCCCGATCAAAAGCTCTGCATAGTTAATCAGAAACATGATTCCGTGGGCTTTTAAAAACCGAAATATTTTTCGGAACAGAAAATCTTTTATATCGTAATATTCCGCTTGAAAACGAGCCGGAAGCTGACGGAGAAAAAACGGTTCAATATTGGGATAGGAAACCGAGAGAAGAACCGACGATACCACCATCGCAAAGCAGAAAATTACCGCATTCGGCAGGGCTAAAAGGAGATTGAGAAGCTTCATCAACGCCTTTTGGGACAGATCCAAGATCGTTGGCAAAAGGGCATCCATTTTTTCCAACAGCCACTCCGACGCCTCCCCTTCGATAAAGGGAAGGTCTAAGGTGGAAAAAACCGTTTGAAAATCCGTGGTTTGAATCCATTTTAAGAGCTCTGCCGCTTCTCCGTAGATCAAAGCGCCGATTTTCCATAATAAAAACAGCAAAATCCCCCAAAAAGGAATCACCGTTATTAAAGTAGCAAACCATCGGGATTTCGCTTTGGATATTTTGCTGACCGGGGGGTGGAAGATCGCGGCAACTGCAAAACCGAAAAGGAACGGCAACGCAGGAGGAACGACGAAACGAAACAACAGGAGAACGATTACGAAAATCGTTCCCCAATAGGCAACCGTTACAAGAAATTGCAGCTTATTTTTCATTGACTCACCGTAGAAAATACTTTTTCTACAGTTTATGCAAAAATTTCTTGTAAATACATTTTAATGATGCTTGCAAATTCTCGACAGTAATAATTTAAGTGAAAAAAGGGAATTTCCGGCATTTTTGCCGCAACGCCGTAGGAGACGAGTCCTTCCGAATCACAGATTTTTTTACTGCGAAACAGATGAAATCCGGTCGTAATAACCACAACCTCTTTTTCGTCTGAAGCAGTGGCATCAATCAACCGTGACGCATTTCGGATATTTTCCCGGGTGTTGGTGGAATGATCCTCCTTGATAAGACGGTTGTCCTCAATCCCTCGTTCGGTCAGCCATCGTCTCATCGCTTCAGCTTCGGTCACGTCTTCCCCTGCCCCTTGTCCGCCGCAAAGAATGGCAAGCGAATCCGGATGATCGTTGAGCCATTGTAACGCTGCATCCAAACGGTACCGAAGCATCATGGACGGAGTCTCTCCGTTGACCTTACAGCCGAGAACGATTACGTACTGAGCCGAATCGGGAATTTCGGCGTCTCCGTTGTGATGCAACAATACGTTGTATTCCACGATAATAAACAAAATCAATAATAAGAGAACGATGCATGCGATACACCACGTAACGACCTTTGCGGGAATCTTCAGCCGCCCTTCCCCTTTGGAAAGCAGAACCGACCAATAAAACACAAAAAGCAATAAGCAAAAACAGAACAAAAGCTGAAACAAAAAGGAAATTCCGGAGGACGTAAAACTGACCGCCAGAAAAATCAAACCCAGCGAAAGGAGAATTGCGGAAATCAGCACCCGCTTAATTGTAAAAAATGCAGTTTTGTTCATGACGTCCCTCCTTCTCGTTACAGGATCAGTATAGCATATTTTTCTTTAAGAAGCAAGGGAGTTTTTATTAAGATTCTTTAAATAAACAAAAATCCCCTGAAATTTTCATTTCAAGGGATGAATCGCGCCCTTAAGAAAGGCTGGTTCTTGACAAGATATTTTGATAACAACCGGGGAAGTCGCTACGGCTTAAATAGTACCGAGCGCCCTCCACCGTAATCGTATCAATCCCTTGCTTGATAACCGTGCCGTCGAGATATTCAATCTCCACGTGAACGGTGTTCGTGCCGGGAGGAAGCAGGTCGTCAGCCTTCCGTTCAAAATCAATCTCGAAGGAATCCAACCAGGTTATAATCTCCTGCAAATGCTCCGCCGGAACGTCGCTGCCGATTCCACACCCATAGTAGGAATATAGGGTAATTCGTTTTACGTTTTCCGTGTCGAACACAACCGTTGATTGAACTTCAGAATCAATATCGTCCGCATTCTCTATTGATTGCGTATCCGTATAAGAATTGTAATTCGTACCGTCCCCATCCTGCGTGGCGGTATGAGAACGCTCAAGACAAGCCGTAAGCGAGAATAAAACCGTGATTAACAGAATGAAAACAGACCATTTTTTCATCTTTTGATTCCCCATTTCTAGTTTTATTATAACATAAGCCCGTATATTTGTCAAGATAAAAACGACCTCGTAGAATTTCTTCTACAAGGTCGTAATTTTATTTTGTTTTGCCTATTGTGTTATAAGGCGATTTGCCTTTTCACAAACGGAGGAAACTCAAGCCTTCGCGTTCAAAGCGGCTTGCGCAGCGGCAAGGCGAGCGATGGGAACACGGAAGGGAGAGCAGGAAACGTAGGTCAAGCCGACGTTGTGGCAGAATTCGATGGAGGAAGGATCGCCGCCGTGTTCACCGCAGATACCCAGGTGCATACCGGGACGGACCTCCTTACCGAGGGCAACCGCCATCTTAATCAGCTTGCCGACGCCGATCTGATCCAATTTTGCAAAGGGATCGTTTTCGTAGATCTTCGCGTCGTAGTAAGCATCCAGGAACTTACCGGCGTCATCGCGGGAGAACCCGAAGGTCATCTGCGTCAGGTCGTTGGT
>JAGAPC010000048.1 GCA_017623475.1 Clostridia bacterium
CACACATTTCTTGGGTAAGTTCAAACCAAGATTTTCATGAGTGGGATTAAGAACTGCTGTCTGCTCTGTATCAAACTCCAAAATCGGTATTTCGTTTTTAATAATAGCCATACTATCTCTCCGTCAAATTCTTATTTATCGAACTGATTATACCACATAAATATGAAAATTTCTACGGTTATATATAATTGAAACCCCCATCGGCTTATACCCTTGAATTTGAAACCCGCAAGATACCCGTGCAAGACTTTACACCCCATTTTTAGGGTAAAGTCTTTTTTGTATCAATCTTGATGGGATTAGGCAGAAAAAGCCGACTTGTTTCAACAAGTCGGCTTTTTTTCATTTCAATACCCGAATCAAATCCTGCCGTCCGGCTTTGATCAAGGCTTCCCGAACCAATCCTCGGTTTTGGGGCATATGGTACTGCAGAAGCGCCCGCTGATATGCCTTTTCCTTGGAGGTTCTCGGCACGTACACCGGCTTCATGGTAAAGGGATCCAGCCCCGTGTAGAACATACAGGTGGATACCGTCCCCGGGGTGGGGTAGAAGTCCTGCACCTGCTCCGGATGGTAGTTGATCTTCTTCAAATACAACGCCAACTCAATGGCGTCCTTCAGGGTACAGCCCGGATGGGAGGACATGAGATACGGCACCAAAAATTGCTTCTTTCCGTATTCCTTATTTAATTGATGGTATTTGTCGGTAAACGCCTTATAATAGCGGAAGGGGGGCTTTCCCATATAGTTCAAAACCCGGTCGGAACAATGCTCCGGCGCCACCTTCAACTGACCGCTGATATGGTGTTGCACCAATTCCCGAAAGAAGGAGTCGTTTTTGTCTGACATCAGATAATCGTATCGGATTCCGGAACGGACGAAGACCTTTTTTACCTTCGGCAGCTTCCGTAAGGTGCGCAGGATATCCAGATATTCCTCGTGGGAAACCTTGAGCGCCTTGCAGGGTTCGGGGGCAAGGCATTTCCGATCCTTGCACATGGATTGCTTATTGCAGGACGCAAAGCGGAAATTTGCCGTAGGACCGCCCACGTCGTGAATATATCCTTTAAAATTGGGCGATTCGGTGATCTTCACCGCTTCTTTCACGATAGATTCCTTGCTCCGTGACGTCACCGTCCGCCCCTGGTGGAAGGTGATGGCGCAGAAATTACATCCGCCGAAGCACCCCCGATTCTGGATGATGGAATTTTCTACCTCCAAAATGGCAGGAACACCGCCCACGCTCTCGTAAATCGGGTGATATTTTCGGGTATAGGGAAGATCGTAGGTTTGATCCAATCCCTCCCGATCCAAGGGCTTTGCGGGAGGATTTTGCACCAGCCACCGTTTGGAGTGACCTTGTGCCAAAATGTGACCTGTGTAGGGATCTTGTTCTTCGTATTGAATCTTCGTCGCCCGGGCGTAAGCAGTTTTGTCTTTCCGCACTTCTTCAAAGGAAGGGCAGATCACCGCATTTTCCGGCAATTCGTGGGTAATATAGCAGGTTCCCGGGATATCGGTTAAATCTGCAACCGACTCTCCCGAAGCCAGGCGGTTGACGATCTCGGTCATGGAGCGTTCCCCCATGCCAAAAGACAACAGATTCGCCGACGTGTCCTCCAAAATCGACCGCCTCACCTCGTTTTGCCAATAATCGTAATGGGCAAAGCGGCGCAAAGACGCTTCCAATCCCCCGATGACGATGGGGATCTCCTTGTACGCCTCCCGAATCTTATTGCAATAGACGATCAACGCCCGATCGGGGCGCAATCCTGCCTGCTTCCCGGGAGAATAGGCGTCGTCGTGGCGGCGGTTCCGCGCCACCGTATAGTGGGCGACCATGGAATCAATGTTCCCGGAATTGACCAAAAAAGCGTATTTAGGAGCGCCGAATCGGGTGAAATCCTCCGTGGTCTTCCATTGAGGCTGGGCGATAATACCCACGGAGTACCCTAAAGATTCCACCAATCGGGAGATAATGGCAGTCCCGAAGGAAGGGTGATCCACGTAGGCGTCGCCGGTGACGATAATATAGTCGAACTGCTCAATGCCCTCGTCGATCATTTCTTCTCGGGAAATGGGGAGAAACCCCGGATATTTTTTGCTCATGCTTCGGTAATGTCTCCTTGGGTTGCGCGGATTTCGTTCCATTGATCGGCGGTGATCAGAACGTCTCTCGGCTTACTGCCCTGATAAGGTCCGATGTACCCTTTCTTTTCCATCTGATCCATCAGCCGTCCTGCACGGGAATGCCCAACGCCTAAGGAGCGTTGAAGCCCGGAGGTGGAAGCCATGCCGGCTTTCAGCACCAATTCCACGGCGCGGGGGAGAAGCACGTCGTCGCCGTCGTCCACGAAATCTCCGTCCGCATCGGTTCCGCCCATGGATCCGGTAATGCCCTTCTTGTTGCCCTTGACCGATTCTCTGGAGTTTTTCTCAATGGCGTCCATGATCCTGGATTGCTCCTCGCTGTTTCCGTCGGAGGCGGTGTGCTCCTTAATGAAGGAAACCACGTCTTCGATCTCCTTGTCGGATACGAAGCAGCCCTGGATCCGCATGGGCTTCGGACAACCCAAGGGATTGTAGAGCATATCTCCGCGGCCGATAAGCTTTTCCGCCCCCGTCTGATCAAGAATGATTCGGGAGTCAATGCCCGAGGACACGGCAAAGGCGATCCGGGAAGGTACGTTTGCCTTGATCAACCCTGTCAGAACGTCCGCCGACGGACGCTGGGTGGCGATGACCAGGTGCATCCCGGCGGCGCGTGCCATTTGCGCCAGGCGGCAGATGGCGTCTTCCACCTCGCCGGGGGCAACCATCATCAGATCCGCCAATTCGTCAATGACGATGACGATTTGAGGCAACGGCTTTTCGCCGTCGGTAATCTTTTCGTTATATCCCTGGAAGTTACGGACGTTTTTCTCTGCAAACAGCTTGTACCGTTGCATCATTTCCGTCACTGCCCATTGGAGTGCACCTGCCGCCTTCTTCGCCTCGGTTACTACGGGAACCAACAAGTGGGGAATTCCGTTGTACGCGCTTAATTCCACCACCTTCGGGTCGATCAGGATCAGCTTGACCTGTTCGGGGGAGGACTTGTAAAGAATACTCATCAGCAGGGTGTTGATGCACACCGATTTACCGGATCCGGTGGAGCCTGCAATCAACAAATGGGGCATTTTTGCCAGGTCAATGCACACGTTTTGCCCGGAAATATCCTTTCCCAACGCCACCGCAATATTGCTCTTGTGGGAACGGAAGGCGTCGCTGGAGATGGTCTCCTTCAAATATACGACGCTGGAAATTTTATTGGGGATCTCGATGCCGATGGCAGACCGTCCCGGAATGGGCGCTTCAATGCGGACGCCGGACGCCGCAAGGTGCAGGGCAATATCGTCGGCAAGGTTCGTGATCTTGCTGATTTTAACCCCCGCGTTGGGCTGCAGCTCGTAACGGGTAACGGTCGGGCCGCGAACCGCGTCCAGATAGGTGGTATCTACGGAGAAATTCTCCAATGCGGTCATCAGATTTTTCGCCGTCTGCTGCGATTCCTGCTTCGATTTCGCGGCGTTTTCATCGGGCTTGTAGGTCAGAAGGCTCAAGGGCGGATAAACGTAGGGAATTTCCTTTTCCGCTTCCTTTTGGATCTCCGCCGCCATTTGTCCTGCCTCGGCGCGGATCTCTTCCTTGGAGATTTTTTCTTCCTGGGGTTGGTTTGCCGCCTTTTCAAGATCCATCAAAGCCTGAGCCTTGGCTTCGATCTCCGCAGGGGTTTGATAGGATTCGATCAATTCCGTGGAAAGAACCACGCCTTTTTGCGTCGGCGCTTCTCCGGAAGAACCCATCGATTCCTCCCGCTTCCGTTGTTGCTCCTTCATTCTGCGGCGCTCTGCCGGAGTCAGCTCTTCGTCGGCGTCAATTGTGGGAATTTCAAATTTCCGCGTTCTTCCCACGGGCGCTTCCTCGGAGACCTCCTCCGATTTCGGCGCCGCTTTTTTGCGGAAGGGGAAGAGGGGAATCTGAAGCCCCGCGTCCTTTTCTTCCTTTTCTTCCGTCGTTTCTTCGGCTTTGTCAAAAAGGCTGGAGAAGGTCACACCGCTGATAAAGACCAGCAGAATCAGAATAATAACGATAAAAACGATGATCGTTCCGATCTTATTAAACAACGCCAAAAAACACCAGGAAACGATCCCGGTCAGCGTTCCGCCGCCGGACATTTCCAAACCCTTCGTCGCTAAGGTGGACAAATAATCGATCAACCCCATGCCGTTGAGATCCACTGCGATGGCAGACCACAGGGCGGAGACGACGCCGTAAAGGGCGATAATGCACCAGCCCCGCTTGGTCATCGCCGTATTCCGATCTGCGATCCGCGTGATGGCAAGGATCAGGAATACCAAGGGAATTCCCGCCGCCAAAGCGCCCATCGCCCAGGACATGGCAACCTTCAGCCCCTTGCCAACGACGCCCATCACGCCGTCAAAGAAGCTTAAAAACGTGATCAGGGCAAGGGCAAGAAATACGATGCCCAAAAGGGTATTTTTCAATCCCTTATCCATCGGAGTGCGTTCCGTCTTGCTTGCCGTCGGGGGAGCCGCACGCTTTGTCGAGGGCGTACGGGATCCGGAGGACGGCTTCTTCGTTGCGGAAGATTTCGTCGTAGTCTTTTTCTTCGTTGGCATGTTTTACTTCCTTTCTTTTTGCGTCGGTATCGGCGATGACACCTTTCGGTGGAGAAAATTTTATGATATTAAATACCGATTCGGTATATTTTATTGCTTTTTTTCCGTAAATGTGATATGATAGTAAAGTAACTTTCGTTTTTTAACCGTAAGGGGGAAATTTTTGTGGCAGAAAATATTTACAAGGTAACCGTGGGGGGCGTTGACGTTACGCTCTATTCCAGCGAAACCGAAGCGGAAACCACGTCCATCGTCAAGGGGGTCAACCGTCGGATCGCCAAGTTTGAACAGGGAAATAAGGGCGCGCCGAAGATCAATTCGATCCTGATGGCTTGTATGGATTTTTGCGATGAAAACCGTCAACTGAAAGCAAAATTGGAAAAACAGCGCTACAAGACCGCTTCTCTCAAATTTCAACTGCTGGAAGCGAAGAAGGAAATCGCCTCGCTGAAGGCAGAGGAGTAATCGCATTATGGAGATCTTATCTCCCGCAGGCTCCCCCGAATCGTTAAAGGCAGCGGTGCTGTCGGGGGCAGACGCGGTTTATTTCGGAGCCTCGTCCTTTAACGCCCGCATGAACGCCTCGAATTTTACCGACGATATTCTTTCGGATCGGATCCGTTATTGCCACGAGAGGGGCGTTTCCTGTCACGCCACGTTAAATACGCTGATTTCCCAGCGGGAATTTTCTTCTGCCCTTGCCACGGCGGAAAAACTGATTGCCGCAGGGGTGGATGCCTTGATCGTCCAGGACGTGGGGCTTGCGGCGGAATTGAAAAAGCGTTCCGACATCCCCCTGCACGCCTCGACCCAGATGACCGTCCACAATTTGGACGGAATTTTGTTTGCCCAGCAGATGGGCTTTGATCGGGTGGTTCTTTCCCGGGAGGTGTCCCGAAAAGAGCTGGAATATATGGCGCTCCGTTCCCCCTTGGAATTGGAGATCTTCGGGCACGGCGCCTTGTGTATGTGCTACAGCGGACAATGCTATATGAGCTCGCTCATCGGCAATCGGTCGGGGAATCGGGGGGAGTGCGCCCAGCCCTGCCGCCTGCCTTATAAGGGCGGTTATCGTTTGAGTCTGAAAGATCTTTGCTTGTTGAAATACTATAACGAATTGGACGCCATGGGCATCGCTTCTTTGAAGATCGAGGGGCGGATGAAGTCCCCCGAATACGTATCCGCCATCACCGCCGCTTACGCCGCCGCTAAACGAGGAGAGGAATACACCCCCGAAAAGGAAGCGTATCTTGCGGGCGTGTTCAGCCGTTCCGGCTTTACCGACGGATATTATACCGACAACGTGGGCAAATCCATGTTCGGAACACGGAGCGAAACGGTCAACAAGGTGGATCTTCCCACCAAGGAATATCCCCGGCTGGGGTTGGAGGTTTCGATCCGTCCGTCGGGAGAGCAGCTGCTCTGCACCGCCGTTTGCGGCTCCTATTCCGCAGAGGGTTCTTTGCCGATATCGGCTGCCCGAAGCCGTGCGACTACGGAATCGGAAATTCGGGACGCCTTCGGCGCTTTGGGGAATACGGCGTACTATTTAAAATCCTTTACCGCCGATCTTCCTGAAAATTCCTTTATTCCCGCCTCTTCGGTCAAAGCCTTGCGCAGAGATCTGATCGACCGTCTGACCCAAATGCGTTGTCTCGTTTCCCATTCCTGGAAGAATCTTCCCGTTTCTTACGAATCCAATCAATCGGTTTCGGGACGTCGGGAGGGATTTTTCCTGCACCCCGACCGGATTCCGAAGAACGTAGATTTAGACTTTCTTTGGTTGCCTTTGACGGCAATAAACGACCATCCGACGCTCATCGAATCTTACGCCCGTAAAATCGGTTTCGTCCTGCCCAGGATTTTGCGGGAGGACGAAAAGCAGCGGGCAGAACGCCTGGTCGCGGCGTGGAAGAACGTCGGGGTTACCGACGCGTTGTGCGGAAACGTAGGGCACTTACCCTTCTGCTTTGCCCACGATCTGATTCCTCACGGAGATTTTGGGTTAAACGTCTATAATCCCCTTTCCCGGGACGCGTTGCTCTCCATGGGCTTTCGGGACGTAACCCTGTCCTTTGAGTTGAACGGCGCCCAGCTTCGGGATCTGACCACGCCCCGCACCGGCGTGATCGTTTACGGACGCTTGCCCTTTATGATCTTTCGGAATTGTCTGAAGCAAACCCACGGAAAGGACGAGGGGATCACCGACCGGATCGGGAAGGAATTCCTGCTTTCCTGCGCCTTCGGATGTCGCAACGAGCTGTGGAACGCCGACCGCCTGTGGCTTGCGGACAAGCCCATCGAATCCCTCGGATTCCAACGCTTCTTATTCACCGACGAAAGCTCGGAAGAGGTGGAACGGGTTCTTTCTTCTTATCGTCAGAGCCTTCCCCCTGCGTCGGGAATGACCCGCGGAAGATTTTAGAGATACACGGATTGGAGAAACGCTCTCCAATCCGTATTTTTTTATTACTTTAAGTAATGCTCCGCCGTTGCCAGCTTAACGCAGACGCAAAGCAGCTTGATGCAGATTTTCAATTCGTCCATGGGCGGATAGGTGGGGGCAATCCGCAGATTGCGGTCTCTCGGATCAAGATGGTAGGGGAAGGAAGCCCCGGCGGGCGTGATCTTTACTCCTGCCTTGCTCATCAGCTCCTCGACCCGCTTGGCGCATCCGTCGGTCAAATCCACGGACAGGAAATATCCGCCGTTGGGAACGGTCCAGGTGGCGTAGCCGTCGGGAGCTAATTGCTCGTTCATTTCCTTCAGCGCAATTTCAAACTGCGGACGCAAATGCTCCGCGTGGCGCTTCATGTGGTCGATAATTCCTTGCTTATCCTTAAAATAACGGACGTGGCGCAGTTGGTTCAGCTTATCCGGACCGATGGTCTGATAGGTCTTGACGGCGTTCAACGCTTTGATGTTTGCCTTCGACGCCGCCATCGCCGCAACCCCGGCACCGGGGAAGGAGATCTTGGAGGTGGAGGTAAACATCAGCGCACGGTTGGGGTTCCCCGCCTTAACGCATTCGTCGTACAGATTCAAAAGCTTGTCGGAGGTGTCGGTCAGATCGTGAACGATATAGGCGTTGTCCCAATAGATCCGAAAATCGGGGGCTGCCTTCATCTTCGCCAGCCGCCGAACCACCTCGTCGGAATAGGTTTTTCCTTCGGGGTTACTGTATTTGGGAACGCACCACATCCCCTTGACGCAGTTATGCTCCGCGCAGATCGCCTCGATCTTATCCATATCGGGGCCGTCTTCCTTCATTTCGATGGGGATCATTTCGATGCCCAGGCTTTCGCAGATGGAAAAATGACGGTCGTAGCCGGGAGCAGGGCAGAGCCAGCGGACCTTTCCCTCTCTGCACCAGGGGCGAACCGAGCCGGGAACGCCGAACAGCATGGCGGTGACGATGGTATCGTACATCATGTTCAGGCTGGAGTTCCCCCCAACCACCACGTTTTCCGGGGCAACCTCAAAAAGCTCCGCAAACAATCGTCTTGCTTCGGGGATTCCGTTTAAGATTCCGTAATTGCGGTAATCTCCTTCTTCACCGTAGCAGTCTTCGCAGGTCGTTAAGGTGCTCAAAAGCCCCTCGGTTACGTCCAGCTGGACGGAGGAAGGCTTTCCCCGGGACATATCCAAATTCAAGTCCTCGGTGCAATAGGTGTTATATTCGTCCTTTGCCGCCCGATAGACGGCGGACCAATCTTCTTTGGTAAAATCGGAAATCATAGGGGTTTTCCTTTCAGAAATTCATCGAAATTAAAATTCAGCCGTGCCGACGGTGCGGGGGAAGGGGATGGCGTCCCGAATGTTGGAAATGCCCGTCAGATACATAATCAGACGTTCAAAGCCCAAGCCGAATCCGGCGTGCTTCGTGCCGCCGTAACGGCGAAGATCCAGATACCACCAATAATCTTCCTCGTTCAGTCCCAATTCCTTCATGCGCTCCAAAAGAACGTCCAGGCGTTCTTCACGCTGGCTTCCGCCGATGATCTCGCCCACGCCGGGCACCAGAAGGTCGGTGGCGGCTACGGTCTTGCCGTCGTCGTTCAGCCGCATATAGAAGGCCTTGATCTCCTTCGGATAGTCGGTAAGGAATACGGGAGATTTGAAAATTTCTTCGGTCAGATACCGTTCGTGCTCGGTCTGCAGATCACATCCCCAGGATACGGGATAGTCAAACTTATGACCGGATTTTTCCAGCAGCTCGACGGCTTCGGTGTAGGTGACGCGCTTGAAATCGGCGTTGACCAGATTGGTCAACCGTTCCAGCAGTCCGTTATCGATCCGCAGATTGAAAAATTCCAGATCGGCGGCGCATTTGTCCATGACGTAGCGGATGACGTATTTGATCATTTCTTCCGCCAGATCCATATCGTCCTTCAGATCGGCAAAGGCGATCTCCGGCTCGATCATCCAGAATTCCGCCGCGTGGCGGGCGGTGTTGGAATTTTCCGCACGGAAGGTAGGGCCGAAGGTATAGACCTTATCAAACGCCATCGCAAAGCATTCCGCCTCCAGCTGTCCGGAAACGGTCAGGTTGGTGGATTTCCCGAAAAAGTCCTGGGAGAAATCCACGGTGTTGTCGTCTTTCTTCGGAAGATTTTCCAGATCCAGCGTGGTGATGCGGAACATTTCGCCCGCACCCTCACAGTCGCTTCCGGTGATGATGGGCGTGTTTACGTACACGAAGCCCTTCTCCTGGAAAAACCGATGAATGGCGTAGGCGGCAACGGAGCGAACCCGGAATGCGGCGGAGTAAAGATTTGTCCGGGGACGCAGATGGGCGATGCTGCGAAGAAATTCCGGAGAGTGGCGTTTCTTCTGCAGGGGATAGTCGGGGGTGGATGCCCCGGCAACGGTAACGCCGATGGCTTTGATCTCAAAGGGCTGCTTCATGTCGGGGGTCAACAGGAATTTCCCTTCCACCTCCACGGCAGACCCGACGTTCAGCTTGACGATTTCTTTATAATTGTTCAGAGTTGCTTCCTCCAAAACGATCTGAACGCCGTTAAAATAAGATCCGTCGTTCAATTCGATAAACCCGAAGGCTTTGGAGTCTCTCAACGTCCGTACCCAACCGCAGACCTTCACGGTCTGCTCCGCGTAGGTTTCGGGAGAAGCAAATAACTCGTTGATAAAAGTGCGTTTCATCCTGATATTCCGTCCTTTGCGTTTTTGCTTATAAATATAATATAACATTATATCATAGAACCGCGCGAATGACAATAGGGAAGACGTAATAATTCACAAAAAGTTCTTTTTTGCCGTAATTTCCTCCGTTTTTTGAAGAGTTTTTCCTTGTTATGAAACAGATTTGTAGCAATTTTGCCGTCTTTTTGATGGTTTTATCATCGTATTTTTCACGGTTAATTCGCGAAAAACCCGATGATTTCAACGGTTTTTTCGTGTAACAAGTTTGAAATATCTCTGTCGCAATTTTTTTTCAATTTTCAATTCCGCCATAAAAAAGTCTTTGATTTACAATAATTTTCAAGGAAAACAGCGGAAAATGTGTGGGAAAAATAAATCGAAATTGTGACAAAATTGAAAAATGTGTCCTTTTTTTATTGAAAATTTGTCTGCTTCTTGACAAAGTCCGCAAAATGTGATATACTTATCCCAGCATGGACAAAAAAAGATTCCGGAGGGAATAAAATTCATGGAAAAAACAATTTTGATCGCCGATGATAACAAAGAAATCGTCGATCTTCTGAAAATCTACGCACAAAAGGAAGGCTACCAATATATCTGCGCCTACGACGGAGAACAAGCCCTCAAGTATTTTAAGGAGCGCAATCCGTCTTTGATTCTGCTTGACGTTATGATGCCCAAGATCAACGGCTTTGACGTCTGCAAGCAGATCCGTCAGTCGTCTAACGTTCCCATTATTATCATCTCCGCAAAAGCAGAGGAGCAGGAACGGATTCTCGGACTTGACATCGGTGCTGACGATTACGTGATCAAGCCCTTCAGCCCCCGCGAGGTACTTATGCGCGTCAAGACCGTGCTTCGCCGCGTTGCCGACGAATCGGTGGACGAAAAGAGCAAAAAGATCGAGGTGGCAGGTCTCGTCATTGATATGAACAGCTACGAAGCCTCCGTCAACGGAAAGCCCGTGATCCTTACCAAAAAGGAAATAGAAATCCTTTGGCTCTTCGCCACCAACCCCGGCAGGGTCTTTACCCGGGATCATTTGCTGGAAAATATTTGGGGATACGAATATTTCGGCGATACCCGTACCGTAGATACCCACATCAAGCGGATCCGTACCAAGCTCGACATTGACGATTCCGTCGGGTTTGATATCAAGACGGTTTGGGGCGTCGGGTACAAGTTTGAAGTAAAATGAGACGCAAATCAGAACAACTTTTTCTGCTGATTGAACGGACGGTACCGGTGCTTCTTGCCATCGGTGCCGTTTTGTCGGTTTTGTCCCTTTTGTTCCGAGATCAAATGGGGCTTCTGATCGGCTGCGCTTTCGTCTGGGTTCTTGCCCTGATCGCCACCGTCGCCGACTTTATTTATTCCTTGATTTTGCAGAAAAAATCGACGAAATCCACGGCAGACGACCATCGGGACCAGCTTCTTTCCGAGGTCGCTCACGAGCTGAAGACCCCCTTGACCGTCATCCGCGGCAGCGCGGAGGTTTTGGCAGACGGCGCCGTTCCTCCGGAGCAATATCCGGAATATTTTGCCCGCATTTTAAGGGAGACCGATGCCATGACCAAGCTGGTGTCGGATCTTTTGGACGCGACGCGGACGGACGAGAAATTTCGGTTTGATCCTCAAACCACCGACCTTATTTCCTTGATGGGAGAGGTCTGCGAAGATTTGAAGGGCGTGGCGTCCGAGCGTCGGGTGGAACTGATTTTTGAAGCAAAAAAAACCATTCCAAGCCTTTGGCTCGATCCCGATCGGATCGGTCAGCTTGCGGTGATTTTATTGGATAACGCCGTCAAGCACACCCCTTCCGGAGGACGGGTGGTTCTGTCCCTGGATCGGGATTCCCGCTGGGTTACCCTGCAGGTTCGGGACACGGGCAGCGGAATTGCAAAGGAAGATCTTCCTTATATCTTCGACCGGTACTACAAAGCCCCCGTTGAGAGAGGTGGCTTGGCTTCCGGCACCGGCATCGGCCTGTCCGTTGCCAAAAAAATCGTCACTCTTCACGGTGGCACGATCAACGTAATAAGCAAAATCGGAACGGGAACGGAATTTACGGTTCGGCTTCCCCTTTCCAAATGCAAGGTGAAATGATTTATGAACAGAGATTTTATTCTCGCATCTTCCTCCCCTCGGCGGTTTGAATTGCTCCGTCAGATCGGGCTTTCCTTTCAGAGCATCGTTCCCCTGGTGGACGAATCCACCGACCTGACCGATCCCATTGACATCGTCTGTGAGCTTTCCCTGCGGAAGGCGTCCGCGGTGGCGAAAAACAATCCCCTGTCTGTGGTAATTGCCGCCGATACGGTGGTGGCGGTGGATGGCACCGTGCTGGGAAAACCGAAAAGTGCAGAGGATGCGGCGGAAATGCTTCGGATGATGTCCGGGCGCTCCCATTTCGTATATACCGGTGTGACCGTCGCCTGCGACGGACGGTTGGAGACGGGGCTTTGTCGGACGGAGGTGTTTTTCAAGCCTCTGACCGAAGAACAGATTTCTGCCTACGTTTCTTCTCCCGAGCCCTACGACAAGGCAGGCGCTTACGGGATCCAAAGCCGCGGCGCTTTGTTGGTGGATCATATTGACGGCGACTACGCCAACGTGGTGGGGCTGCCGGTAAGTATTTTATACGAAATGCTGAAGGAATTCGGCATTGATATTCTGTGACGGATAAGGAGGAATTTTATGGGATTGAATGAATTCGGAATTGACCTCGGAACCTGTAATACTCTGATTTACCGTCGGGATAAAGGGGTGGTTTTGAACGAGCCGTCCATCGTTGCCACCGAAACCTACGGAGCCAAAAAGTTTATTTGCGCCGGTCTGGAAGCACGGGATATGCTGGGCAGAACCCCCGACACCGTTACGGTGACCTTCCCCGTCCAGAACGGAGTAATTGCCGATTTTGAAAAAACGGTTATGATGCTTCGGGATTATATCCGCCGTTGCCGTTCCGGCTTTGCCCCGGTTTCCGCGGTGGTTTCCATTCCCTGCCGTGCAACCCCCGTCGAGAAGCGTGCAGTTGCAGACGCCGTGCGTGCCGCCGGGGTACGAAAGGTTCCTTTCGTTGTGGAAAAACCCATCGCCGCGGCGTTAGGCTCCGGGCTTTCCATCGTAGAGCCCCGGGGACGGATGGTGGTGGATATCGGCGGAGGCACGACGGAAATTTCCGTGTTGTCTCTGGGAGGGATCGTATCGGTTACCTCAACCACCTGTGCCGGAAAGAAATTTGATCGGGATATTATCGCTTACGTCCGCAAAACCCACAGCGTTCTGATCGGAGAACGCACCGCCGAGGAGGTAAAAATGTCTCTCGGCTCGGTCTTTGACGACGGTCACGTGAATTTTATGACGGTCAGCGGGAGAGACCTGGTGCGCGGATTGCCGGTCAACGTGTCTCTCTCTACCGACGATATTCGGGAGGTCTTGACCGAATCTGCCCGCTTTTTGGTGGATCAGATCAAGCAGACCCTGGAAAAAATCCCCCCGGAAATGGCGGCGGATATCATCGACAGCGGGATTACCCTGGTCGGCGGCGGAAGCCTGATTCCCGGCTGGGAGGAATTGCTGTCCAAGGAAACCGGCGTTGCCTGTATGCATTCCGCGTCTCCGCTGGAAAGCGTCGTTACCGGTGTGGGGAACGCCTACCGCTATCGGGATCAGATCAAGCAGGGCGTTCAGCACGAAAACATTCTTTCTTAAAACCGTTTTGGTTTAAAATCATGCAGGGAGGTGCCGATTTTGAAGTACTTTTTCCGTGGACGTTTCTTTACGGTTCTTGTGTTGATCGTCTGCTTTTTGCTGGGCTTTATGCTTTCGGTTGCGGTCAACGGACATACCATGCCCCACGAAGAATTGGTCGGTGTCCTCGTTTCTCCCATCCGTACCGGGTTTACCTGGTGTAAAAATCAAGTGACAGACCTGTTTTCCTCCATCGCGCAATACGACGAATTAAAGGAAAAAAACGC
This sequence comes from Clostridia bacterium, assembly GCA_017623475.1. Classification (GTDB taxonomy): domain Bacteria; phylum Bacillota; class Clostridia; order Oscillospirales; family UBA644; genus RGIG995. Next base: position 13,826 of record JAGAPC010000048.1, read on the forward strand.
CGCGCTGCGGGAGCAGATCAACGATTTGCAGCAGCAGGTCAACGATCTTCACTATCACAAGGTGCAAAACGACCGCTACAAGGAAATGCTTTCCATTACCGATCCTTCCTATTCTTTTGAATACGTTTCCGCTGACGTGGTCACCGTCTCGTCTGACGGCTGGAGTGGCTCCTTTGGCATCAACGCCGGAACCGGGGCGGGAATCGAAAAAGGCGATATCGTGGTCTGCGAAGGGGGACTCGTGGGGAAGGTGACGGAGGTCGGGCTGAATTGGTCCACCGTCTCCACCTTTTTGGATCCTCAAATTTCCGTCGGCGCGATGCTTCTGTCCACCGGCGACGTAGGTGTGACCGAAGGGCGGCTGGATTTAAAGGCAAAGGGACAATGCCTCGTTCGGTATCTGAACAAGGATTCCGCGGTAAATCGGGGGGATCAGATCTATACCTCCGGGCTTGGGGGCGTTTACCCCAAGGGCTTGCTTTTGGGTACGGTGTCCGAGGTGCAGTACGAGGATAACGGACTGTCCCTCAACGCGGTTCTGACCCCTGCCGTTTCCTTTGAATCGCTCAAGGAAGTCCTTGTCATTACCAACTTTTCCGAGGATGCACAATGAAGCCGAAACTTCGTCTTATTTTAACCGGAATTTTATTTTTACTCCTTGGGTTGACCGAATTTTGCGTCGGTCCTCTTTGGTGGGGGTGTAATCCTCCGTATCTGCTGTGCGCCGTCGTGGTTTACGCCATGTTTTCCGGAGAAAAATCCGCCGCCTTGTTCGGGTTGTTTTCCGGCTTGTTTGCCGATTCCATGACGTCCGGCGTTTTTGGGCTTCACGGCGTAATGTACCTGTTTTTCGGGTATATGATCGTCTTTTTAACCGAAAAAATCATTTCCGGAAACGTATTTTCCTGCACGATTACGGGAATCCTTACCGTGGCGTTGAATGAGTTCGCTCTTTGGGGGATCGAAAATCTCGACCATCCCACCGATCTTCTCACTGCCGCCCAATACGTTTTCCTGCCCCGGCTCGTGATGAGTCTTCCGTTATTGTTTTTGTTGTATTCGTTGTTTTCCTTTTTGTTCCGGGAACGGGACGGTTATTCTGCCGGGAGGAGATTTCCGTGAAAAAAAGCCGTATTGCAATCCTTTCCGTAGCCTTTGCCGCGGTTCTGATCCTCTTCGTCGTCCGTCTCGTCAAACTGCAGCTGATCGACGGAGACTATTACCGCACCCAATCCTTAGAGCGCGTCGTTACCAAGACGGTGGAAGAGTCTGCCCGCGGAGAGATTTTAGACCGCTACGGTTTACCCTTGGTTCAAAACAAAACGGTTTTGTCGGTAAATTTGGACTTGAATATCTGCAAAGACGTCAACGGCACCATCTCTGCCATGATCTCGGTGTTTGATTCGTACAAGCAGGAATATACCGATCTTTTACCCATTTCCGATTCCGAGCCTTACATTTATACGGAAGAAACCTTGCCGAAGGAGTTTTACAATTTCCTCGAAAAACGCAAGATTTCCACCTCCGCCACGGCGGAAACGGTGATTTCCGGCTTGATTTCTTATTACAAATTGGAAGAATATTCCCCCATCATGGCAAGGGCGATCATCGGGGTTCGCTATTCCATGTTCCGCAGCGGATCGCCGTCCATTTATCCCTTTGCGTCGGGCGTTTCCGTGGAAATCATCACGGCGCTGAAGGAACGGGATGAGATGATCGGAGTGGAAATTTCCACCGGATACAGCCGTTCCTACACGGAAGAAAACTTTGCGTCCCATATCCTCGGATATATCGGTCCCATTTCCGCAAACGAATACGAAACCCGCAAGGATCAGGGGTACGCTCTGACTGATACGGTGGGGAAAGACGGAATCGAAAAGATCTGCGAGGACGTTCTGCGGGGCAAGGACGGATACCGCTATATCGAGGTCAACTCCGCCGGCGCCGTCACTTCGGAATTGGAGGGGGAAAAAGCCCAATTCGGTTCTGACGTAATTCTTACGATCGGAAAAAATATGCAACAGATCACGGAAGAGTCGTTAGCGTCTGCCGTGGAAGGGGCGAAAAAGCTCAACGGAGAGGAATCCGCCACCGCCGCTGCCGCCGTTTTTATGGAGATCGAAACCGGGGAAATCCTGTCTATGGCGTCCAACCCCGATTATAATTTGGCGACCTTCTACGAGGATTACGCCGAACTTTCTCAATCCTCCAGCTCCCCCTACGTAAACCGCGCCGTTTCCGGTGCGTTCCCTCCCGGCTCTACCTGGAAGATCGTCACCGCCATCGCCGGTCTGGAGGAGGGGATTATTACCAAAAATACTACCTACCGCTGCACCGGGCGCTACACCTACTATTCCGATTATCAACCCACCTGCTACGAATCCAACGTGCACGGCGTCGTCAACGTGGAATCGGCGTTGCAAAAATCCTGTAACTGCTTCTTTTACGAGGTGGGACGTCAGCTGGGAAGCGATAAATTGGCGGAATACGCCGCCCTTCTCGGCTTCGGATCCAAAACCGGAATCGAGCTTTCCGGGGAGATTTCCGGTTCGATCGCCTCCAAAACCGCAAGGGAAGAGGCTGGCGGAATCTGGAACGGCGGGGAAAACCTCATGGCGGCCATCGGGCAGTCGGACAACGTGGTTACGCCCCTGCAACTGACCAACCTGGTGGCAACGGTCGCCGGGAACGGAGTTCGCACGAAGCCTTATTTGATCCGTTCCATTACCAATCGGGATACGGGAGAAACCACCGAGACTCCCTCGGTTCAAAAGGAAACCCTGCAGATCTCGGAAAAAACCCTGCAGACCGTCCGCAACGGAATGTATAAGGTCGTCAACGAGCAGGGAGGAACGGTGTACAGTTATTTTCGGGATTTCGACATCGTTTCCGTCGCGGCAAAATCCGGCACCGCCGAATATGCAAAGGGACATCCGACGGTTTTGATTTCCGGCTATGCTCCCGCGAACGATCCGAAGATCGCCTTTACCGTAGTCATCGAGCACGGGGGAAAAGGGGCAAACGCCTACACCTCTCAGGTGGTCAAGGACGTGCTGTCTTACTATTTCTCCAATCAGGATTCCTTCGACTCGATCTCGGATTCCAACACCCTGCTTCCTTAAAATTTGAATTTCTTTGAAGTTTCTTTGGCGATTTTTTTATTTTTTTGTAAATTTGTCAAGAGGGGCGGAAGTTTTTCTTCCGTTCCTCTTGATTTTATCCTGTAAATATGTTAATATATAAGATATACGTTCGTTCGCGACGAAGAAAAGGAGGCGACGTCATTGGGAAAGGTATTTTTGATTGCGTCCGGAAAGGGCGGCGTGGGGAAGACCACCGTCTCTGCCAACGTGTCCGCGGCGCTTTCGGAGACGCATCGGGTTCTCGTGATTGACGCCGATCTGGACCTCTCCAATTTGGATCTTGCCTTCGGGCTTCGCAACCGCCACGTTTACGATCTTCAGGATCTGTATTACCGCAACTGCTCCTTTGACGACGCGGTGATGGCGGTGCCGGAGCATCCGAATCTCTTCGCCCTGTTTGCACCCCTGCGTCGGGAGGTCTCCACGGTCACGCTGCTTCAGTTTTTACGGCAGCTGGTGGAGGAAAAGCGGAAGATCTACGATTACGTTTTTATCGACTGTCCCGCAGGCATCGGTCCGACTTTGGAGGTTCTTGCCGATCCTCGGTACGAAACGCTGATCGTCACCACCCCCGACCGCACCGCAATTTCCGACGGAGAACGCACCGCCGATTATCTGTTCCGCAACGGCGCCGGACGGGTGCGGCTGATCGTCAATCGGGTTCGTCCGTCGCTGATCAAAAAAAATCACGCCCCCGACATCGACGATATCATCGACAGCACCTCGTTGCAGCTGATCGGCCTGATCCCCGAGGACGTCGGTGTGATCTGTGCCGGCAACGGAGATACCCTGGCGTACCGACTTCCGAAAGCCCGCAGTAAGCGCGCCTTTCGCAATATTGCCCATCGGGTAAGCGGACAATCGGTTGATCTTGATAAATTTTCATAATTTTTACCATACGGAGGAAAGAAACAATGACCATCGCTTTGCTTGCAAACGATAAGAAAAAGGAATTGATGGTGCAGTTCTGTATTGCGTACTGCGGCATCCTGGCAAAACACGAGGTTTGTGCCACCGCGATGACCGGGAAATTGGTCTCCGATACCACCGGTCTGAACGTCTTCCGCTTTTTGGAAGGAAAAGGCGGCGGCGCGGAGCAGATCGCATCCCGTGTCGCTTACGATGAAATCGATCTTCTTCTGTTTTTCCGTGACGCTTCCCAGCAGAAGATGTCCGAAGAGGAGGATACCCTGCTTCGTCTTTGCGATATGCATAACGTCCCCTTTGCCACCAACATCGCCACTGCGGAGGTGCTTGTCTGCGCCCTCGGAAGAGGAGATCTGGATTGGCGTGAGATCTACCACACCGATCGGAAAAAGGAAATCAACCTCTTTTGATCTTTTTGCAAAAATAACGTAAAACGCAAAGTGCAGAATGGAATATTTTGCCCTTTGCTTTTCTTTGAAAGGAATCTTTACCTATGGCTATGGAAATCAAAGCTCCCCGGGGCACCAACGACGTTCTCCCGGCAGAGTCTTATCAATGGCAGCTGATCGAAGATGCCGCCCGTCGGGTTTCCGATCGGTTCGGGTATCGGGAGATCCGTTTCCCCACCTTCGAATCCACCGAACTGTTTGAACGGGGGGTGGGAGACACCACCGACGTGGTTCAGAAGGAAATGTACACCTTCAAGGATAAGGGCGACCGTTCCGTTACCCTTCGTCCCGAGGGGACTGCCTCTGCCGTCCGCGTCTGTCTGGAGCACGGTCTGTTCGGCGGCCTTTTGCCTCTGAAGGCCTATTATATCATTTCTGCCTTCCGTTACGAAAAGCCCCAGGCGGGACGTTTTCGGGAGTTCCATCAGTTCGGCGCCGAATTATACGGCTCCGCGTCTCCCCAGGCGGATCGGGAGGTCATCGAATTGGCGTCTTCTTTTTTGAAGGAATTGGGATTGGATCGGATTTCCTTAAATATCAATTCCATCGGATGCCCCGAATGTCGCAAAAACTATCACGCCGCGTTGAAGGAGTATTTTTCCTCCCGCGCCGAAGAGCTTTGTGAAACCTGTCGGGGAAGACTCGACCGCAACCCCATGCGGATTCTCGATTGCAAATCCCCCGTCTGCAAGGAGATTGCCGCCGCGGCTCCGGTAATTCTGGATTATCTTTGCGACGATTGTAAAGACCATTTCGAAACCTTGAAGGCATCCCTGGACAACGCCGGGATTTCTTATTCCGTCGATCCCCACATCGTCCGCGGATTGGATTATTACACCCGCACCGTCTTCGAATTCATCGATCCCGCTTCCGGTCTGACCTTGGCTGGGGGCGGACGTTACGACGGATTGGTCACCGAGCTGGACGGAAAAATGCAGGTCTGCGGCCTCGGCTTTGCCGCAGGGCTGGAGCGTCTCGTGGGCGTGATGAAGGATCGCGGTCTGTTCCCCGACCTTCCCCGTAACGGCGTTTACGTCGCCGCCATGGGACGGAGCGCCGTGCCTGCCGCCAACCGTCTTGCAACCGACCTGCGCGCCCTCGGCATCCGCGCCGAAACCGATCTGATGGATCGCTCCCTGAAGGCGCAGATGAAATACGCGGACAAGACCAACGCCCGCTTCGTGGTGGTCATCGGCGACAACGAGGTGGAAAGCGGCAGCGTCACCGTCAAGGATATGGCGGGAGGCGATCCCTTCCAAACGGCGTTGACCGACGGAGCGAGGGAAATAGAGTTAAGAGTGGAGAGTGAAGAGAGGAGATGAATTTTCTCTGAAAATCTATTCTTGCGTCACGATTCTGATACAAACAATGTTTAAAATAAAAGGACGATAATTTTATGGGAAAACAATTAGACCGTACCGCTTATTGCGGAGAATTCCGCGCCACCGACGCGGGGAAGACCGTCCGGGTTTACGGATGGGTTCAACGCCGCCGCCCCTTGGGTGGATTGATCTTTATCACCCTGCGGGATCGCTCCGGGATTTTGCAGCTGACCTTTGATGAAAACGAAAATAAAGAACTGTTCGATCAGGCGTACGCCCTGCGTCCGGAGGACGTTCTGACCGCCACCGGCGTGGTTCGTATGCGGAGCGAAGAGACCCGGAATCCCAAGATGGATACGGGGGACGTGGAGGTTTTGGTGTCCGAGCTGACCGTTTTGGGCAAATCCGAAACTCCTCCCTTTGAAATCGTGGAAAATTCCAAGGCAAACGAAGAGCTTCGCCTGAAGCACCGTTACCTGGATCTCCGCCGTCCCGATCTGCAGAACAATATTATCTTCCGCCACCGTGTGACCAAGATCACCCGGGACTACTTCGACGAGAACGGATTCATCGAGATCGAAACCCCCATTCTCATCCGTTCCACCCCCGAAGGAGCGCGGGATTTCCTGGTTCCTTCCCGGATTCATCCCGGAGAATTTTACGCCCTGCCCCAATCTCCTCAGCTGTATAAGCAGCTTTCGATGGTTGCCGGCTTTGACCGTTATATGCAGATTGCCCGTTGCTTCCGGGATGAGGATCTGCGTGCCGACCGTCAGCCGGAATTTACCCAGATCGACCTGGAAATGTCTTTCGTGGAAGTGGAAGACGTTCTGAAGATCGGCGAAGGCTTTATCCACCGTGTTTTCAAGGAGGCGTTGGGTGTCGATATCCCCATGCCCCTGCCCCGCATGACCTATCAGGAAGCCATGGAGCGTTACGGCTCCGATAAGCCGGACGTCCGCTTCGGAATGGAAATTATCGACCTGACCGAAACGGTGAAGGATTCCGGGTTTGCCGTATTCTCCGGTGCCATCGCAGGCGGCGGCTCGGTGCGTGCCCTGGTCGCGGAGGATTCCGTCTCCAAGCTGACCCGAAAAGAAATTGATAAGCTGGTCGAATACGTCAAGGGCGTCGGCGGAAAGGGCATCGCCTGGATCCGTCTTACCGAAGAGGGAATGACCTCGTCCTTCGCCAAGTTTATGACCGAGGAAGAAATGAACGCCATTCTGACCAAGACCGGAGCAAAAACCGGCGACGTGGTTCTCGTGATCGCCGACACCAACAACACCAAGGCGTTGACCACCTGCGGAATGCTCCGCAACCACCTCGCCAAGAAATTAGAACTCAAGCTGGAAGGGTACAAGTTCCTGTGGATCGTGGAATTCCCCTTCTTTGAATACGATGAAGAATCCCAAACCTGGATCGCCATGCACCACGCCTTTACCGCCCCCCTGGACGAATGTCTCGATTATCTGGAATCGGACAAGGGCAAGGTTCGCGCCAAGTGCTACGATCTGGTTCTCAACGGCATCGAATTGGCGTCCGGTTCGATCCGTATCACCGATCCCGAGCTGCAAAAGCGGATCTTCCGCCTGCTGGGGCTGACCGACGAGGAGGCTTACGAAAAATTCGGTTATCTGACCGACGCCTTCCGTTACGGCGCACCTCCCCACGGCGGAATGGGATTGGGGCTTGACCGTCTGGTTATGCAAATGCTGGGCTGCGAATCTCTCCGCGACGTCGTTGCGTACCCCAAGGTTCAGAACGCCTCCGAGCTGATGACCGACTGCCCCGCCCCCGTGGATGAGGATCAGCTGAAGATCCTCGGCATCGCCACCGTTACCGATAAGGAATAACCATTTCTCTCAAGGAGTTTTTACCATGATCGAAGTCACCGGGCTTACCAAACGGTATGGAAAAAAGACCGCCGTGGACAATTTGACCTTTACCGTCCGTCGGGGTGAGATCGTCGGGTTTTTAGGACCCAACGGCGCCGGAAAAAGCACCACCATGAATATGCTCACCGGTTATATCGCCCCCACCGTCGGCACGGTCTATATCAACGGCTACAACCTGATGGACGCCCCCGAGCAGGCAAAGGAATCCGTGGGATATCTCCCCGAAATTCCGCCCCTTTACATGGATATGACCGTCAACGAATATCTCAATTTCGTCTTCGGCATCAAGAAGTGTAAATTCCCCCGTCGGGAGCATCTCAACGAGGTCTGTGAGGTCGTCCGCATTTCCCACGTACGCCATCGGATGATCCGCAATCTGTCCAAGGGATACCGTCAGCGGGTCGGACTTGCCCAGGCTTTGATCAACGATCCCAAAATCTTGATTTTGGACGAGCCCACCGTGGGGCTTGACCCCAAGGAAATCGTCGAGATCCGCAACTTGATCCAAAAATTAGGTCAAACCCGAACCGTCATTTTGTCATCTCACGTGCTGTCCGAGATCCAATCGGTCTGTGAGCGCGTCATCATCGTCAACGAAGGTCATTTGGTGGCAGACGCTCTGACCGAGGATCTTGCCCGTTCCGCCGCCGCAAACAGCCGCTACGCCGTCCGTATCGCCGCACCCCAGGATCAGGTCGTTCCCGTCCTTTCCGCCATCCCCGGGATGTTGAAGGTGGAACTGCAGGGATCCATGGAGCCTGGCACCGTGGACGTGATGATCGAAGCGGACAAGGATGTGGATATCCGCCGCGCCTTGTTTGAGGAATGTGCAAAGCGGGGCTGGTATATTTTGGTCATTACCCCCGTGGGCGTTTCGCTGGAGGACATCTTCCTGAAGCTGGTCGATCCGTCCTCGATCCGTCCGGAGGGAGAGCCCTTGACCCTGGATCAAGCAACCCCGGAAGAATCTGCAAAGGAGGATGACGCCCAATGATCTCCGTATGGAAGCGGGAACTGATCGGATTTTTCAAAAATTCCACCGCCTATCTTCTCCTTGCCATTTACGCCTTTCTGTCCGCCCTGTTCTTCTGTCTGTTCGTGATGCTGAACAATACCAGCTATCTCGGCAACTTTTTCGGACTTTGGCTGTTTATCGTGGAAATCATCGTGGTTTCCATTTTATCCATGCGCTTCTTCTCGGAAGAAAAGAAGAACAAAACCGACCAGCTGATCTTTACCTCCCCCGTCAGCCTTTCTGCCGTCGTGATGGGGAAATTCTTGGGCGGCATGACGGTCTTTACCGCCTGCACCATGATTAACCTGGTCTATGTTTTTATTATCGATCTGTTCGGAACGCCCGATGCAGGCACGAATCTTGCCAATTTCGTCGGCACGCTGCTTCTCGGCTCCTGTATGATCTCCATCGCCCTTTTCGTGTCCTGTCTGACCGAAAACTCCGTCGTCGCCGCAGGGGGAACTGCCGCCGCGTTTCTTCTTCTGATGTTGGTGGATTTCGTTGCGTCGTTTCTGCGGGCGTTGTTGCCTCAATGGTTACAGTGGCTTCCGGAAATCCTTCAAAAATTAAACGTTTTTATTTGGTACGATGATTTTGCCGGCGGGATCATTACCTTAAAATCTGTGGTCTTTTACTTGACCTTTACGGCGATTTTTCTGTTTTTGACGGTGCGCGTGCTGGAACGCCGCCGTTGGCGTTAAGGGGGTGTCGGAATGAAAAAGAAGGTTAAAGAAACCGGAATTCTTCTTTCGGAAGACACCGCCGAGCTTGCCTATCACGTAGAGGTGCGCAAAAGCTTTTGGGCAAAGGTGCGCTACGGCGCCGCTGCTACCGTCTTTACCGTCGTGTTTATTGCCCTGATGATCGGCTTGAATCTCCTGGTCGGTCTTGCGTCGGAGCGCTTTCCTCTTCAGCTGGATCTGACCGAGGAGCAGTTATTCACCGTCAGCGACGAAACGGTGGAATATTTGCAACAGCTGGAATACGACGTGGAATTCATCGTCCTTGGGGACGAAGCAAATTGGCGCAGCTATTCCACCTCCGCCTCCTCCGGTTCTTCCTCCGGATTGGGGGTTTCGGTGCATAAGTATATCGTGGAAACGTTAGACCGTTACGCCGAGGTTTCCGGGCACGTCAAGCTGTATTACGTGGATTACAACTATAACCCCGAGTTTTTCAAGGAACGGAACAATCTCCCCGTCACCGACGATCTGGGTGACGATCCGGTGCTGATCGTTTATTCCCCCGACACCGGGCGCTACCGCTTTATCCGTAATTCTCTCTTCCAGGACAGCCAATATCTCGCCCTGGAAAACCGTCTGAATACCGGCATCCGCTACACCACCAATCCGGACATGAAAAAGATCGCCGTCATCAGCGGTCACAGTGAACGGAATCTGGCGTATTTCAAGGCGGTCATGGAGGACGACGGCTATATGGTCAACACTCTGGAGCTGACCACCGTGGACAAAATTCCCGACGACTATCAGATCATCGTGATCTGCAACCCCACCCGCCAATATTCCGCAAGCGATATTTCCAAGATCGACGCCTTTTTGTCCAACAACGAGTTGGAAGGGAAGAGCATGATGGTCTTTGCGGATCTGGATTATTGCAATTCCGATACGGAGCTTCGCAATTATCTGGAGGAATGGGGCATCGCCCTTCAGGACGAATGTATTTACGATCCGCAAAACAGTACGACCTTGACCGGCGCAAACGCTACCTTTAAGGTCAATTATTCCGACGAGGCGTCTGCCATGACCGGCACGTTGTCCTCCGGGAACTTTAAACTGAATCTGCAGCTGGGCAAGACCCGGGCGTTGAAAAAGCTTTTTGACCAGCAGGACGACGTGGAGGTTTATTCTCTGTTGCAATCCTCCGAAACCTCCTTCTCCCGCTTCCAGGTTTCTTCCCGCAACGACTTTTCCGGCATCAAAAAACAGGAAGGGGACACCTCCGGACCCTTCGACGTCGGTTTGTTGGCGTTGCGCAACCGCTACGACGGGCTCAGCCGCTTTGCCACGTCGGTTGCCGTCTTCGGCTCCACCTCCCTGGTTGACGATTATTTCATCTCCAACGTGGATAGCGAAAACCAGGCAACCCAGGAATATATGGCGCAGCTCGTTCACTTTATGGCGGCGCAGAGCGAGGACGGATTCAGTCATATCCCCACCGTCAGCCTGTTGACCGACGGCTTAAAATTCGAAAATGACGGACAGATCACCGCCGTATGGGTGGTATCTGCCGTGGCAATTCCCGCCTGCTTCCTCGTCTGCGGGCTTCTGATCTGGAGAAGAAGAAAACACTTATGATAAAAAAACGCATGATTACCGTGGGAATCATTTTCCTGGCTTGCGCCCTTGTGGTCGGCGCTATTGCTTTGATCTCCCAAATCGATCCCGTCCCCGACCCCGTCGAGGAGAATTTGGATTTCGGCCTTACCGTCAACGACGAGGGGATCCGAGTTTATCGCTTTTCTCCAAAAAACGTGGAATATATGGAGATTTCCAACCCCCACGGCACCTATCGGGTGCGCATGGAGGGGGAACAGGTTCAGATCGTCGGCTACGAGACGATCCCCCTGCTCTCCGCCTCTTCCTCCGGTTTGTTCCGAAGTGTGGAAACCCTTACCTTGAACACCGTCGTGGACGAAAATTGCACCAATCCGTCCCGCTTCGGGTTGGAAGATCCCCAAGCCACCATCACCATTCAGGCGTACAGTGACGCCAAGGTGACCTTTTATATCGGCGACGCCAACCCCACCGGCGATTATTATTATATGTCGGTCAAGGGAGAAACCGCCGTTTATCTGATGGAACGGTTGTTTGCGGAACGGTATCTGAAATCCGTCGCCGAATATTGCGATAAAAAGATTTACAAAACCTTTGATCTTGCCTCCGATTTCCGTGGACTTACGGTCAAATCCCCCACGTTGAATTACTCCTTCCGCCAGGCTACGGAGGAAGAAAAGAAGATCGACGGCATCTATTTCAGCAATATCGCCATGACATCTCCCTATCAATGGGGCGTGGAGGCAAACGCCATGGAAACGGTCATGGCAACGATGGTGGATCTTTCCGCCGACAGCGTCGTTCAGATGTGCGTAAGCGACAAGGATCTTGCCCAATACGGTCTCGATAAGGATCACCGCACCGAAATCGTCCTTTCGGTCTATGCCGATCCCAACCCCATGATGTATAACAACGTCACGTACCCCTATTTCGACTCCACCAAGCCCACCGGGCAGTACAGCAATTATACCGTCACCTATTGGCTTGGCACAACCGTCGATAAACAGGTTTACGTCATGTTCGAGGGCAGACCCGTGGTCTATACCATGCCGTCGGACACCTTCTCGTGGCTGGAATGGACGCCCTACCGCTATTGTACCAAGCTGTTGTTCGGGGAATACCTCTCCAATCTGCAATCTCTGTCCGTGACCTCCGCCGACGGAGAATATATCTTCAATATTTCCGGCGCGGATTCCGAGGACAAGGACGATCTGAAGGTCACCTGCGGCGATGTTTCGGTCAAGGGCGATTCCTTTCGGGATTTTTATGCCAATATGATGGGAATGTTCCCCTCCGGGGAAGGGACGATGCCGACGGATGCCGAGGAAATTTTAACCATTTCCTACACCACCACCGACAACGTCACCCAAACCCTGAAATTCTATCCCGTCGATTCCCGCAACTGCCTCGTCCAAGTTCGGGATCAAGCCTTTTTAACCGTCCGCATCACCGAGGTAAACAAGGTCATCAACGATACCCAAAAGCTCTTAAAAGGACAAGAGATCTTAAGTTAACCACCCTTCCAATAAACCAAAACGCACCGCAAACCGCGGTGCGTTTCACTGTTCTGTTTTTGTTATTTCTTCAACTTATTCCCAACCACGTCAGCCAAGGTTTCTTTGAAGGCATCCAAGGTGATGGCCCCCAAATCCTCCCCGGAGCGATGGCGGACGGACACGGTGCCGTTTTCCATGTCCTTGTCGCCCAAAATGACCATGTAGGGAATCTTTTCCATCTGCGCGTTGCGGATCTTATACTTCAACGTATTTTGGCTGTCGTCCACCGTGACGCGGTAGCCCTGCTTCAGAAGCTCGCTTTGGATGTTTGCGGCGTAGTCGTTTGCGCGGTCGGTGATGGTCAGGATCCGAACCTGCTCCGGCGCCATCCAGGTGGGCAGCGCCCCTGCGTACTTTTCAATCAGGAATGCCAAGGTGCGTTCGTAGCAACCCAAGCTGGTTCTGTGAATGATGTAGGGAAGCTTCTGCTGGCCGTCGGAATCGGTGTAATACATTCCGAATTTTTCCGCCAACAGCATATCGATCTGAATGGTAACGATGGTGTCTTCTTTCCCGAAAACGTTCTTGTATTGGATATCCAATTTCGGACCGTAGAATGCGGCTTCGTCGATTCCAATTTCGTATTCGACGTCCAGATTTTTCAGGATTTTTTCCATGACGTTTTGGGCGGTTTCCCATTGTTCGGCAGTGCCTTCGTATTTTGCGGTATTATTGGGATCCCATTGAGAGAAGCGGAAGGTACAGTCTTCCAACAGTCCTACGGTGCCCAACACTTCCTTGGCAAGGCTCAAGCAATCGGCAAATTCTTGTTCCAACTGATCGGGACGCAACACCAGATGTCCTTCGGAAATAGTGAATTGGCGCACGCGGATCAGACCGTGCATTTCTCCCGAATCCTCGTTGCGGAATAGGGTAGAGGTTTCACCCAACCGCATGGGCAAATCGCGATAAGAACGGGCCTTGTTCAGATAAACCTGATATTGGAACGGGCAGGTCATGGGACGAAGGGCCAAACATTCTTTTTCCTCGTCGTTGGGGTCTCCCAAAACGAACATTCCGTCCAGATAATGGTCCCAGTGCCCTGAAATGCGGTACAGATCCCGTTTTGCCATCAAGGGAGTTTTGGTCAACAAATAGCCGTGCTGTTGTTCCAGATCTTCCACCCAGCGTTGCAACAGCTGAATCACGCGAGATCCCTTGGGCAGCAGAATGGGCAGCCCTTGACCGATGGAATCGACGGTGGTAAAGTATTCCAATTCCCGACCCAATTTGTTGTGGTCTCTCTTTTCCGCTTCTTCCATTTGATGAACGTATTCGTCCAATTCGGTCTGATTGGGGAAGGCGATTCCGTTAATGCGGGTCAGCATCTTATTTGCCTTATCGCCCTTCCAATACGCCCCGGATTGCTGGGTCAGCTTAAACGCTTTGACCCCCTTGGTGTAGGTCAGGTGAGGACCGACGCACATATCAATGTAATCCCCTTGCTGATAGAAGGAGATCGTAGCGTCCTCCGGCAGATCTCCGATATGCTCTTCCTTGTATTTTTCGCCGCGCTCCTGCATCAGCTTGATCGCTTCCTCCCGGGGAAGGGTAAAGGTCTTGATGGGCAGGTTTTCTTTGGTGATCTTCTTCATTTCCGCTTCAATGCGGGGCAGATCCTCGTCGGTAAGCTTGACGTCACCCAGATCCACGTCGTAATAAAATCCCCGTTCCGTTGCCGGTCCGTAGGCAAAGTCCGCGTGGGGCCAAAGCCGTTGAATGGCTTGTGCCATAATATGGGCGGCGGTGTGGCGAATCACGTGGAGCTGTTCCTCTTCGGGACATTCCGCAACGTGTCCGTCGTTGTACAGAATCTTCATAATGTATCTTCCTTTCGCTATGTTACAAAAATAAAAGCACCCTGAAAGCATTTCTGCCTTAAGGGTGCAAAATTGCACGGTTCCACCTTAACGTTTCACTCATTGGTCCCGTTGACGCCGGGGATACGGCAACGCTTACTTCGTTCGGTTGGGCGTTGCGGCTCCGGAGTGGTCTTCGCGCGACCCTTGCATAAAGAACTCACAGCAAACGTTCTTCTCTCTGAATGTTCGGGAAGGTTACTCTCTCCATCAATGCCTTTGCTATCATATATAATAGCACACTTTTCTCGGTTTGTCAAGAGGTTTTACAGATATTTCCGGATATCGACCGCCAACTTTTCCTCCAGACGGATTAGACGCTTGGCAATATCCTTTGCGCTTTCGTCTGCCGCTTCGTATTCGTTTAAATATTTGTTGAGGGATTTCACTCCCATGTTGCATCCGTCGGTCATCAGATCCGCCACCGTCTCGTCCGATTCGTCCGCCGCCAGCTTGACGTTGGTTTTGAGCCAGGACATTCCCTTGGCGATGGGATTCGGATCCTTTCCGTCGTCGTGAAACCGTTTTAACGCGGCTTGCACCTCGTCGTTCAGTTTTACGTGTTCGTTGCGGCATCGGGTCAAATATTCTTTTAATTCCTTGCTATGCACCGCATCCAGAACGTCGTCGATGGAAGAGACGCCCATCTTAACTCCCGCGTCACATTCCCGCAATAATTTTATGGTATCTTGTTCAATCATGATTTCTGTCCTTTCAGATAATTTCCCGGATCAGTCCCACAACCGTCCGTTTTGCCCGCTTTACCATCCGTTGCAGAGAATGGGCAGGATGACAAGCTCCCTTGCATAAGATCACGCCGGCGGCGATATGCGCGGCGGCGATGACCGCAACGGCAGCCCCTACGGAAATTTTTCCACAATGATTTTTTCGGTTTAACGTCAACATATTGATTCTCCTTTTCCTTATTTGGTATTATTGTTTCCGGAAAAAAGAAGAATCTACAGGAAATTTTTTATAATTTCCGATTTTTTTCAAATTTACCTCTTGACAAACGCCCGCAAAGTTGCTATAATATATAGGCATGAAAATTTTACACTTGCGGTCGTGGTGGAATCGGCAGACACGCTACTTTGAGGTGGTAGTGAGGAGACTCGTGGGGGTTCAAGTCCCCCCGACCGCACCATCAAAGGGCAATGAAAAAGATATTGCCCAAGAAACCCCCGATTTTATCGGGGGTTTCGCCGTTTCTACGGTCGAAATTTTTACAAGCGATTTTGTAGATGTGAAAAAGGTATTTTTCCCTTTCTGTAGTGAGCCGAA
>JAGAPC010000049.1 GCA_017623475.1 Clostridia bacterium
ATCGCAATCCGGATTATCCTACTAATGTGTCGGTTGTCGGTAATCTTAAAAATGTTCAGGATGAATATGTGGTTGAGATTACCGGCGAATGGGAACATAGGGAAAGTGGCAGATACTGGCCCTGGCAGTTTATGCCCGAAACTGAAATACCCCCCGCTATGCGGGGGGATCATTATTTTCGCGCACCGTCAATATGCAGGAAGCGTATCGCTTCATAATCGTAGGAATATAGCGGTCGGTCAACGGCATCGTAGGAATGAGCGCAAACGAGAATGACGGGGGAGACCTCCGTGATCACGGACGTATGATAAAAGTGACCGTCGCTTTTTCCAAGCTGGACAAGATCCCCCGGTTCTGCATTCTTTTGCGAAACCACGTGCCCGTAAGGACCTGCGGATTTGTTGTTAACGAGAAAGTTATATAAATATTTCACGCCACTCCACGCCGGAGAACGGTCGGAAAGCGATCGGTAATACCAGCCGTAGGTTGGGGTATAATTCATCGTTCCTGCTCCCGCAAATAAGCATTGAGACGCAAAATTCGTGCAATCCCCACCGATATACTCAAAATTATAGTAGTTTGCATTTCTCTTTAACGCCCAACGCCGAGCGTATTGAACCGCATCCGCGCGACGGTATGGAATTTCCTTCATTCTATCACCCCATGCTATTTTATTCATCAAATTCTCGGTCTGACAGAGGGTACTATCAAGTAAAAAAGGATGACGATCTGTCATCCTTTTTTCTGTCGTTTATAATGATGGAGAATGGGTTCAATCAATAATAATTTCCCCTACGATGCCTTTGAACAAACCGCCTAAAATATACGACGTTTTCTCCTTGATATGCTCCGTTCCGGTGTAATGATAATGTCCGGCAAAGGACGCCTTGATGAGAGGCTCGTCTGCAATTATGTTCATGGCACGGCAGGTAAGATCGATCATTTCCCGGGTTGCGCCCATATTGAAATAGCGGTTCCGTCTTTCTTCCCCTTCCAGCGTCAGCATAACGTCGGTCAGCGGACAATGGCAAAACAGCAGGATGGGAAGTCCTTTTGCAATCTCCGTCATCAGTGCGTCGAACTGCTCCTGCGTCCAGATGATCATGGAATTATCCACGGCAACGACGTTGACGCCCCCGACGATGCGGCTTTCGAAGTGCATATTTCGGGGAAAAACGTGTCGAAGCCCGTCCAGAAATACCTCGTCGCGGTTTTCGAAGGTTAAGGGTGTTCTTGCTCTGCAAAGCTCGTGATTTCCGGGGGTGAACATAAAATCCTTCCCCGCAAGAATCCGTTCTGCCTGACGGATGCTTCCCTGGAAACTCAAATCGATCAAATCGCCGGTGATTACGGTACAGTCGAAGTTTTTGGAATATTCCATCGCCTCTTCCAGATATCCTACGGGATCCCGTTCCGGAAATTCCGCCTCGTTGAAAAATACGTTGCGGCGAAGGGCGGCATTTTTCTGCCATTCCTCCGGCTCGCTTTCCAAGGCAAAGGAAAGATGAGGGTCGGTCAAATGCAGTATTTTGACCGGTTTTTTCAATCCGAAATGGAATTGTAAAACGTGGGGCTTTAGCATACGATACACATCCTTTTGACAATATTCTCAAAATTGCAGACGGAGCGTCTGTTGCTCATTAAAAACGTACCGAAGAAGGGAGTCCTCCACCGTGTAAGCGTCACTTGCCCCGGTCGGCATCGTTTTGGCAGGCAGCTTCAACAGAAGGGTACTGCCTTGAGGGGCGGTTACGGAAACATCGGTTAATTTTCCTTTTTTCCACGCAAAGTCAAAGGTCATATTTCCGCGTGCCTTAAGCCCGCAAACCGAACCCGTTTCCCAACGGTCGGGAAGGGCGGGCAGTAATTCCACGATGCGGTTTCCGGGAGTTCCCAGGTGGCTTTGAAT
>JAGAPC010000006.1 GCA_017623475.1 Clostridia bacterium
GGTTCGTGTTCCGTAATTTTTACGAGTTTACTTCTCATTTGCTTTTTCCGATTTTCCAAGCATTTCTGCCTGTTATTTCGGAATCAACAGGGTACAAAATTCACTGTTTAATTTTCAAGGTTCATCGCACCGCAAAAACCTCCGTTTTTTTGGCGCTCGATTATTATACCATAATTTTATAGGTTTGTCAACCCCTTTTTGAAAAAAAGTTTTTTCGCCGTAAAAAAGAGAAAAAACCGAAAAAACCTTGAAATATCAACGTTTTTCCGGCTTTTGAACCATTTTGGATCAAAAACTTTGTGCAAATCGAACAATTACAGGATAAAATCAAAGCACAAACTGTAAAACATGACCACATCCAATTAAAAAAAGATCCCGAACGGCGTCCGGGGTAAATTAAAACTATATATTGTAATATGAAGACAACCGCTTAATCGCAAAGTGTGTTGGTCTCTCTTCCGTCAAAAACAACGATGGGGCTGACTTGTCCTTGCCGCACGGCGTTACAATAATCCATCTCCGAAGCAAAGCGAACCGGAGACGATACCCCTGCCAATCGACATTGAGGGATATGAAGATCCGATCCTGCGGTAACGGGCAGCTCGTAATTTCGGGCGTACTCCTCTGCCCTGTCGTTTTGGAAATCCGAGCGATTTGCATTTAAAATTTCCACCGCGTCAACGCTTCGGGGCAACAATCGAATCAAATCAATATACCCTGCCTCCCGGAACGGATGGGCGTGAACCACAAATCCTCCTTCGGCGCGGGCAAACTCGCAATATTGACGCATGGACATTTCCATCATTTCCGGATGAGATTTCAGCCATTCCCGACCTAATCCGTAGGTAAGAACGTCATTTCCGTTATAGGAACATTCAAATCCGAAGAAGACGTCGAGTCCGAGACGGTCGCCCTCTGCCTTTGCCAAATCGTAGGAAAGCATAAATCGGTCGATGGCTTCTTCCCAAGGAAGATCCTTGGGAATGGCGGTATTTCCGTTGAAAAAGTGTTCCGTAACGAAAGCCCCGGTGTAGCCGTAGTGATGAAGCCGGCGGATCTGATCCTCCGGAGAGACGCGGCTGCAAAGGCTTCCCAGGCTGGTGTGCAGGTGAGTTTCGTAGATATAGCTCATTGTCCTTTTTTTTCCACTTTCTTTTTCGTTCCGTCGGGGTATTGAATATAGGTACAACTCAACGTTCCTTCCAGGCTTGCCCGCATGGCGGCGCGGTATTCGTTGCGAAGCGCCTCACGTTCCGTTTTTTCGGCGTCGGTCAATTCTCTCGTCCGGGAAATGCGGGTCAGCTCGCTGATCCGATCTAATTTTTTCTGATCCATAATCAAGAACTCCTTTTTGGATTCAACTGATTATAACACAGATTGCAAAAAATGTCAAGAAGAAATCTGGTTATATATTTTTTATTAAAACTGACCATTGACAGATGCCAAATTTTATGATATAGTAAATAAAACGAAGCATAAGGAAGGTTTTTTCCATGAAACAAAAACGCGTTGTGACAGTTCAGGATATTTCTTGTCTCGGGAAATGCTCCCTCACGGTGGCTCTTCCCATTTTATCGGCGATGGATACGGAGGCGTGCGTCATCCCCACGGCGGTGCTTTCGACCCATACCGGTGGATTTTCCGGTTATACCTTTCGGGATCTGACCGACGATATCGCCCCGATTCTCAACCATTGGGAAAAGGAAGGCTTTGATTTTGACGCCATTTATACCGGGTATCTCGGCTCTGCGGAACAATGCCGCTTGATGGTCGATCTGTTTGATCGGTTTGGGACGGAAGAAAATCTGATCTTCGTAGATCCCGCCATGGCAGACAACGGAAAATTGTACGCCGGATTCCCTGCGGATTTTCCCCAGGAGATGAAAAAGGTTTGCGCAAAAGCCGACGTTATTGATCCGAATTTGACCGAAGCCTGCTTGATGCTTGGGATTGATTTCCCCGGAAAGACCGGATATACGGAGGAATGGATCAAGGACGTATTGAAGCAGCTTTGCGCCATGGGGTGCCGCACCGCGGTTTTGACCGGAGTTATTTTCGGCGAAAAACAGGGGGCAATGGCTTACGACAGCGCTACGGATACCTATTCCTCGTATTTCGGAGAAAATCTGCCCGTGTCCTTCCACGGAACGGGAGACGTCTTCTCCTCTGCCCTGTGCGGTGCTTTGGTGCGGGGACAAGGCATGGAGCAGGCGCTGAAAACTGCGGTGGATTTCACGGTGGATTCCATTGAAATTTCTGCAGAAGACCCGGATCTCCCCCGCTACGGCGTGCGGTTTGAAGCCGCGTTGCCCGGGTTAATTAAAAATCTGTAATCTATATAAAAAATTGCCGGGAGGCACGCGATTGCGTGCCTCCCTCATCTTGTTTATGAGCTTAAAATAAATAATAACAAAGTGTTCCAAACAACCTCATCAGTCGCCTGCGGCGCCAGCAACCACTGCATAAGTATCGACCATCAAAAAGATTCTACGCCAAATAGCCGTCCCTGACCCGAAGGGTTGGGGAAGGGGGACCGCGAAGCGGTGGAAGGGGCGAATTTTTTGGGTCTCACTTATTCCCCTACCAGGGGAAGCCA
>JAGAPC010000050.1 GCA_017623475.1 Clostridia bacterium
GTTCAAATCTCTCGGTTTAGGCAAAATAGGCGGTTTTCATCTGTCATTCTACCTTTGTGTTTTTTGACCGTAAAAACGGCGAAAACCCCGATAAAATCGGGGTTTTCTGTGGGTGCATCTATTTTATGCAACCCTTTTGGCTGGGGAATAGGGATTCGAACCCCAACAAACAGAGTCAGAGTCTGTCGTGCTACCCTTACACAATTCCCCAATATTCGGTTTTGTCTTTTTCAGACCTTGGACATTATACCACGACTTTTCTTGATTGTCAACTATGTTCACAAAATGTTCAAAGGTTTTTCGTTGATTTTCTTCCCCTGTTATGCTATAATGTACCCAATGTAATTATGGGATGGTGCGAAAATGATACGGATGGAACACAGAGAACCTTTTTGGGAATTTCCCTTTGTAAAATATTCTTGTAATGACACTTCGAAAAAAGCACCTTTGATCCTGCAACTCCACGGCGCGGGAGAGAGGGGGAATGGCGAAGAAGATTTATCGAAGGTAGAGCTTCACGGCTTTGCAAATTTAGTGCAAAATCAGGAATTTGAGTGCATTTTGGTCATGCCTCAGTGCTCGAAAGATACTTTTTGGGCGGCTCGTGTGGAATCAATTTTGAGATTTATCGACCAGCTGAAACAAGAATTCCCCATTGATGAGGATCGCGTTTATTTAACCGGATTGAGTATGGGCGGATACGGTACTTGGTTTACTGCGATGGCAAAGCCGTCGTTATTTGCAGCCATCGCCCCGGTTTGCGGGGGAGGAATGCCCTGGAATTCCTGCGTTCTTGATATGCCGATTTGGGCGTTTCACGGAACGAAAGATACGGTGGTTCTTCCTCACAATACGGAAGATATGGTGGAAAAGCTTCAGTCCTTGGGAAAGGAAATCGTTTACAACCGTTTGGAAGGTGTCGGACACGATGCCTGGACATACGCCTATTCGGAAGAGCTGCTTCAATGGCTTTTGAGTAAAAAACGCAAATAACCGTCCGATTTTTACAAGAAATCGGATTTTTGCCCGTAATTTCCCGACTTTCCCCGAAAAACCCTTGACAAATGGGAAAAAATGTGTTATAATTCTATATACATTGGTAGAGGTGCATTTCGCCATCAGTATTTTGTCCGCAAAAACGCTTGTCCGAAGCGGGGCAGAAGAAAGGGGCGGATGCCGAAGACGACCTGCGGAACAAGGTCGGTCTGGCAATGGAAAATAAGATTTTCATTGTTGTCGCAGTAATGCGGAGAGCTATCCGAAAAACAGAACAGTACGGTGCGGAAATTCCGCCGCCGCCTTTTTCGTGATGGTTTGCCGTAGATTACGCAAACCGTCATTTTATTTTTTAAGAAATGGAGTTTTTCTTATGAACGAAACGATTTTCCAAGGCGTTGCTACTGCTATCGTTACCCCCATGACGAAGGACGGGGTGGATTATTCCGCCTTTGACCGCCTTCTGAATTGGCAGATCGCCGAAGGGGTCAACGCCCTCGTTATTGCCGGCACCACAGGAGAGGGCTCTACGCTGACCGACGAGGAGCATCGGGAGGTATTGCGCTTTGCCGTTGATACGGTAAAGGGGAGAGTTCCCGTCATCGCCGGCACCGGCTCCAACGATATCGCCTACGCCGTGGATCTGACCGAATACGCCTGCAGCGTCGGTTGTGACGCCATGCTGGTCGTTACTCCTTATTACAACAAGGCGACCCAAAAGGGATTGATCCAATCCTTTACTGCCATCGCCGACGCCTCGACCAAGCCCTTGATTTTGTACAACGTGCCTTCCCGTACCGGGTGCAATCTGTTGCCCAAAACCTGCTTGGAGCTGTCGGAGCATCCCATGATTTCCGCCATCAAGGAAGCCAGCGGAAACATTTCCCAGATCGCGGAGCTTGCCTCCCTCGTTCGGGGCAAAATGGATATTTATTCCGGCAACGACGATCAGATTGTTCCGGTAATGTCTTTGGGCGGAAAGGGCGTTATTTCGGTTCTTTCCAACGTGCTTCCCCGGAAAACGGTGGAGATGTGCGACGCCTTCTTTGCCGGCGACGTCGTCCGAAGCCGTGAGATCCAGCTGGATCTGTTGCCCTTGGTGGACGCTTTGTTCTGCGAAGTCAATCCCATCCCCGCAAAGGCGGCCGTGGCAGCGCTGGGCTTCGGGGAAAATTATCTCCGCCTGCCCCTGACTCCCATGGAACCCCAGAACGAAGCCAAATTGCTGGCTCTGATGCGGGAACAGGGACTCAAGGTTTGAGAGGAGAGACGCTATGTCCTGTGAAATTTTAATTTACGGCATGGGCGGACACATGGGGCGGGAGGTTGCCGCCTTGACCCTTGCCGGATACCGCGGATCGTCCCTGGCGTGCGGTGTGGACGTGAACGGATACGACGGCAACGCCGTCTGCCATTCTTCCTTGGACGAGGTCACGGAACGGTGTGATTGTATCATTGATTTTTCCCATCATTCCGCCACCGGCGCATTGTTGGATTTTGCGGTAAAAAAGAATCTTCCCGTGGTTTTGTGTACCACCGGTCACACCGAAGAAGAAAAGGAATTGATCCAAGCCGCCGCCACGAAAATCCCCGTATTTCTTTCTGCAAATATGTCGGTGGGGGTTGCTCTTTTGGTGGAGCTTGCCAAAAAGACCGCCGCCGCGCTGCCCGATGCGGAAATTGAAATCGTGGAATCCCATCACGATCGGAAGTTGGACGCTCCCAGCGGAACGGCGCTGCTGATTGCCAACGCCCTGCGGGAGGTTCGCGGAAAAGTCCCCTTCGTCTGCGGAAGACAAGGTCAGGCAAAGCGCTCGAAGGAAGAAATCGGCATCCATTCCCTGCGGATGGGGAACGTGGTGGGGATTCATGAAGTGATCGTTGCCACCAACAATCAGACCATCACCCTAAAGCACGAGGCACACAGCCGTGCCTTGTTCGCGGAGGGCGCCGTTGCCGCCGCGGAATTTTTGGTAGGAAAGCCTGCCGGAATCTACGATATGAATTCGATGTTATCCGAATAAAGGAGTTTAGTATTATGTTGAAAGTGTTGAAATTCGGCGGTTCGTCCCTTGCGGACGCAGAACAGTTCCGTAAGGTTGCCGCCATTGTAAAATCCAATCCCGCCAACCGTTACGTCGTGGCCTCTGCCCCCGGAAAGCGGTTTCCCGACGATATCAAGGTCACCGATCTTTTGTTGGAATGTTACCGTCTTGCACGGAAAAAGGAATCCATTGACGGACCCTTTGGGAAAATCGAAGACCGCTTCCGCGGAATTATTGCCGATCTGGGCATGAATCTGTCCTTGGAATCGGAATTTGCCACCATCCGCCTGGTCATTAAAAACCGCGCCAGCCGAGACTACGTGGCGTCCCGCGGGGAATACCTCAATTCCATGATCCTTGCGGAATATCTGGGCTACGCCTTCCTGGATGCGGAAGACGCCATCTTCTTTACCGACGACGGAAGCCTTGATCTCGTCCGCACCGACGAATCCCTTCAGGTTCTTCTGTCCGAAGCGGATCGGGCGGTTATTCCCGGCTTTTACGGCTCGATGCCCAACGGTACCGTCCGCACCTTCTCCCGGGGCGGCTCCGATATTACCGGCTCCATCGTCGCTCGGGCGTCCAAGGCGGATCTGTACGAAAATTGGACCGACGTTTCGGGTATGCTGATGGCAGACCCCCGGATTGTCAGCGATCCTGAACCCATTCCCTGTATTACTTACCGGGAATTGCGGGAGCTTTCCTACATGGGTGCAAGCGTCATGCACGAGGATGCCATTTTCCCCGTCCGTGAAGCGGGAATTCCCATCAACATCCGCAATACCAACTGCCCGGAAGCCCCCGGAACCATGATCGTCGCCTCCGACGAGCAGGCAACCAAGCCCCCTCATCACGTCACCGGTATTTCCGGCAAAAGGGGCTTTTCCGCCATCCACGTGGAAAAATCCATGATGAACGGACAAAAGGGCTTCGGACGTCGGGTGTTGCAGGTGTTGGAGGAGCACGGCATCAATTTTGAGCACCTTCCCTCCAGCATCGACACCATGTCCGTGGTGGTCAATACCGCGGAATTGGAGCCGGAACGGGATGCGGTCATCAAGGCGTTGGAAAAATCCGTCGCCCCCGATCACATCGATATCGTAAACGATCTTGCCCTGCTTGCCGTCGTGGGGCGGGGTATGGTTCGCGCCCACGGTACCGCCTATCGGGTATTCAAGGCGTTAGCAAGTGTGGACGTCAACGTTCGTATGATCGACCAGGGCTCCAGCGAGCTGAATATTATCGTCGGCATCGACGCCGTCCATTACGAAAAGGCGTTGGAAGCCATCTACAAAGAATTTGTGAAGTGATTTTATGATTTGTAACAATCTGTCTTCGGTCAACGGCGTTTTGCATTTTAACGGCAGAGACACTTTGTCCCTTGCCAAGGAATTCGGCACGCCTCTGTATCTGATGGATGAAGACCGCATTCGGCGGAATTGCCGAACCTACCGCACCGCGATGGTGGAATCCTTCGGGGAAAACGCCCTTCCCCTGTACGCAGGCAAAGCCTGTTGTTTTACCGCCCTGATCCGCATTATCAAGGAAGAGGGCTTGGGCTTGGACGTGGTCTCGTCGGGGGAAATCGCCACCGCCGTCAAGGCGGAATTTCCCATGGAACACGCCTATTTCCACAGTAACAACAAAACCGACGCCGATATCGCCTACGCGATCGATTGCGGAATCGGTTATTTCGTTGCGGATAACGAGGAAGAGGTTGCCGCGGTCGATCGGATTGCAGGGGAGAAGGGGATCCGTCAAAAGATCCTTCTCCGTCTCACGCCGGGCATCGATCCCCACACCTACGCCGCCGTCGCCACCGGAAAGGTGGATTCCAAATTCGGCTCTGCCATCGAGACTGGACAGGCGGCTCAAATCACCGAGTTTACCCTTTCTAAAACGAATATTGATCTGGCGGGATATCATTGTCACGTAGGGTCTCAAGTCTTCGATTCCGACGTGTTTTTGCGCTCCTCCGACATCATGTTGGAGTTTATCGCCGAAATGCGGGACCGCTTCGGTTATACCGCCAAAATCCTTGACCTGGGCGGCGGCTTCGGCGTCCGTTACGTGGAATCCGATCCCGCCCTCGACGTCTCTGCAAGCATCGCCCGGATTGCCGCTTCGGTTAAGGGGAAATGCAAGGCGCTGAATCTTCCTCTTCCCGCCATCCGTATGGAGCCGGGACGGAGCATCGTTGCCGACGCGGGGCTGACCCTTTACACCGCAGGCACGGTCAAAAAGATCCCAGGATACAAAAACTACGTTTCCGTCGATGGAGGCATGGCAGACAACCCCCGCTTTGCCCTGTACGGTTCGTCTTATACGGTGCTCAACGCCGGAAAATTGAACGAAATGTCGGATTTTGAATGTTCCGTGGTCGGACGTTGCTGTGAAAGCGGCGATATCATCCAGGAGAACGTCAAATTGCCCTCTTCGGTCTGCCGCGGCGATATTATCGCCGTCTGCACCACCGGAGCGTACAACTACTCGATGGCGTCCAATTACAATCGGATTCCCCGCCCTCCCGTCGTGATGATTTCCGACGGAGGAAACACCGCAACCGTCGCCGTCCGTCGGGAAACCCCGGAAGATGTGTTGAAGTTAGATGTTTGACGAGATGTACTTTTCTTTCTTTTCGCGAAAAGAAAGAAAAGTACCAAAAGAAAGAAAAGCCGAGTTCGGTGCAATCCTTGCACCGGGAAATGAATAAAAAGAGGAGACCGCATTTGGGACAGTCCCATAAGGAAGTAATCTCTATGTAGATACGGTGTAACCCCGTGAGGGGTTGCACCGTTTCCTCTTTTTATGCCACATAGCGGAATTGTTGGGGATCTTTCTTAATTTCCTCTATCATAGCACGGATTTCCTCTGCGGTAGGAATATCAATCATACCTACTGCCGAGAAATAAATATCGACCTTCACGTAACAATGACCGCTTGACTTGTCGTTGTTGTGAAC
>JAGAPC010000051.1 GCA_017623475.1 Clostridia bacterium
AGGATCATCTGGTCACCGGTGTAAGCATGAACGGTGGTCATGATACCGGACTGGATGGGAGCGTAGTCGTTGAGAGCCTTAGCCATGGGAGCGAGGCAGTTGGTGGTGCAGGAAGCAGCGGAAATGATGGTGTCTTCCTTGGTCAGGGTGTTTTCGTTAACGCTGTAAACGATGGTGGGAAGATCCTTGCCTGCGGGAGCAGAGATAACGACCTTCTTAGCGCCGGCGTTGATGTGAGCCTGGCTCTTTTCCTTGGAGCAGTAGAAACCGGTGCATTCGAGAACTACGTCAACACCCAGTTCACCCCAGGGGCAGTTGTTAGCGTCTTTTTCAGCATAGATTTTGATGGTCTTGCCGTCAACCGTGATGCTGTCTTCGTCAGCGGTGACTTTGTCAGCCAGAGCGTAGCGACCCTGAGCAGAGTCATACTTCAAAAGGTGAGCGAGCATCTTGGGGCTGGTCAGGTCGTTGATGGCGACAACTTCGTAGCCTTCAGCACCGAACATCTGACGGAATGCCAGACGGCCGATACGACCGAAACCGTTAATAGCAACTTTTACGGACATGGGAAATTCCTCCTAATAAATTTGTTATTGATTATATTGTAAACTAAAATTGTGACATTTGCAAGCATTTTTCCGAAATTTTTTGCCAAAAACTTTGTAGAAAATAACCATGAAACACTTGTGTGATTTGGCTATTGTGCACAAAAATGGATATTTGACTGCAGTTTCGAGGGATTTTTACTGAATTTTCAGTCTTCCTTTTTGAACAGATCCCGAATCTCTTCGATGACGCCGGGCGCCAATTCCATGATCTTATCGACCGCCGTAACGGAGCTTTGGTTGACCGGAAGGGTATTAACCGAGCCGGAGGGGGAGATGATCAAAAAGGACACGGGGGTGACGGTCAATCCGGCACCGCTTCCGCCGCCGAAGCAGAGCTTGGGGTTGTTCTTTGCCGCAAAATCCGAGCCGCCGGACACGAATCCGATGGATACCTTGGATACGGGGATGATGGTCGTTCCGTCGGGGGTGGTGATGGCGTCTCCGATGACGGTGTTGGAATCCACCATGGAACGGATGTTTTTCACTGCGTTATCGGTTACCGTTTCCACGGGGGAGACTCTTCGGGTTTGTTCCGGTTTTTTTGCTGCGGTCGCGTTGGGGTTTTTGTTTTCTTCCATTGTTTTATACCACCTTAATCATATAAATTTTCAGATATTTCCCAGATACATCCGATGGCTTGGTATAAGCGGAAGGTAAATACCGCCCGTCCTTCTGCCTTGGTTTCCTCCGACGTAAAATCCGGGGTGATCTGTACGTTGCATTTGTGTAACCGTCCCGCCGCCGAAAAAGCACCGAGTACGGGATATAACAGAGCATTGATCGTGCCGTATTCCATGGCAATCTCGCTGGCTTCGTCCCCGCCGATCGACGCCTGAAGCACGAAGCTTTTACAATGAAACTTGGCAATAAACTTGGTTACGATGATCTGAAGGGTTTTTGCGTAATCCTTTAAGGGGACGGATTGTACCGCCTTTCGGACCTCACGCCTTGCCGCCGCCCGAATTCCCTTTTTCCTTTTCGGCTTGTACGTCGGGGGAGACGTGGATTCCGTGGTGCTTTGGGAAAAATCGCTGTTTTCCGCTTTTCTTCGCTTCCGTTCTTCTCTCCGCGCTTCCCGTTCCAGCTTCTTTTCCGGATCGGGATAAACGTGATATTTCAGAAGCAGCCATTCCAGCCACAGCTTCAGCTCGCCGTTTCGGTAATCTGCCACCAGGCGAATCTTTCCGAAGATCAGATGCAGGATCAATAAAAGGATGATTCCGATGATTCCCCCAAGGACGGTCAATACCCACAAAAAGGGGTTCATGCCTCGACCTCCGCCGGGGCTTCCGTCGGCTCGGATTCTTCCTCCGACACTTCCTGTTTTGGTTCGTTTTCGTCCAAAACCGCTTCGGTCAGAAGGATCTCTGTGCCCGCCGAGGGGAAATTTTCGTCCTCCGGATTCAAGGGCGGCATGTCCGCAAGGGAGTCCAATCCAAACACGGTCAAAAACTTATCGGTGGTTACGTACGACATGGGGCGTCCTGGCAGATCCAGCCGACCGTCCTCCTGCAGCAATCCCTTTTCCTCCAGCGCTTCCACGATTTCCGACGAGGCAACCCCGCGGATCTGGGAAATGTAGGGCTTCGTTACTGGCTGATTGTACGCCGCGATGGAAAGCACCTCCAACGCCGCGTTGGATAATTGGGGACGCTTTTTTGCCAAAAATAACGCCACGTCCTCGCCGTAATCGGGCTTGGTGGAAAAGCGGAAATCCTTATCGTGCCGCACCAACCGAAATCCGTGATGATCCTTTTCATAGGTCTTTTGCAGGGCAATCAGCTCGGTCAGAATTTCTTCCTCCTCGATTCCGAGAAAGGAGGATAATTGCTCCGAGCTTACCGGCTCGACCGAAGCGAATAATATCCCTTCAATCAGGGCAGTGATATTTTTCATTGGACTTCCTCCGTTTGTTTCTTATTCCGGATCAGTCGGATCTCCGGGTTGTATTCGTCTTCCGTGTCCCGAACCTCCACCCGACCGCTTCGCATCAGCTCCAGCAACGCCAAAAAGGTTGCCACGATCTCGGAACGGGATTTCGCTCCACGGAACAGGGATTGAAAGGACGATTTGGATTTTTTGACCAGCACCCGCATCACCGAAACGATCTTCGTTCCCACGGCAATAAATTGGGTTTTTACGATCTTATCAAAGGATTCCTTGGGCGGATGAAGCCGATCCTTGTGCCGCTTCATCAATTTGACGTAGGTTTCCAATAAAAGCGCCGATTCCTTACCGCCCTCGTAATCGGGCTTCGGAAGATCGGTGGGCAGATGCTCCTTGAACCAAATTCTGTCTCCCTGATATTTGGGACGCATCTGTTGGGAAATCCGCTTGTATTTTGCGTATTCGATCAGCATTTGCTCCAAAAGCCACTTGGGATCTTCCTCGTCTTCCTCCACCTTCGGAAGCAGGGAACAGGATTTAATATACACCAGACGGGACGCCATTTCCAAAAAATCTGCCGTAATTTCCAGATTTTTCTCCCGTGCGTCGTCCATCCATTTCAGGTACTGCTCCAGAAGCAGGGAGATTTCAATGTTGTAAATGTCGATCTTGTGCCGTTCGATCAACGTCAAAAGCACGTCCAAAGGACCTTCAAAGCCCTCCAGACGGTAGGTGGGTTCATTCATCCGAAAATACCTCCGAGAATGGCGTTGACCGCAGGGGTAAACAGATTCATCAGTCCGTTGGATAAAATCCCTACGATCCCGGTGCGGTTCAAAACGAGAATCAGCACGATGAAGAAAATATAGGAATACCGTTCTAAATTATAATATTGAAACCGAAGCTTCATGGGAAGCATTTCTCCCAAAATTTTGGAACCGTCCAGGGGCGGAAAGGGAATCAGATTGAACACCGCAAAGGTTGCGTTGTAGATTGCCATATACAAAAATAATTGGGAGAAAACAGCAAGCCACGTAACGCCGTTTTGTTCTGCAAGCAGGAATAAGATTCCGTAGATCAAATAGGTAATAAAGCAAAAAACGATGTTGGATAAGGGACCTGCCGCCGCGGTCAGGATCGTCCCCAGCCGACGGTTTTTAAAATATCTTGCGTCGATCTGCACCGGCTTTGCCCAGCCGAAGCCGAAGAGCATCAGAAATAAAAATCCCCGCAGATCAATATGCGCTAACGGGCTCAAGGTCAGCCGTCCCTGATATTTCGCCGTTTGGTCTCCGAAGGCAAGGGCCATCAGTCCGTGGGCACATTCATGTACCGGAAACACCAGCAAAAGCGCCACCACCGAAAACAACATCTGCACCAGCAGAATGTAGGCGGGGGTGTTCCCGGAGATCAATTCAAAAATCAAGTCAAGTAACATTTCGGGTCAGCCTCCGATGAGATGAATGGGGAAGAGGGTCAGAATTCCACTCAAGGAAGCGACCGTTCCGTTCCCGAGGGGGAGGGGAATACAGGCAAGAAGCAATCCCAAGGCGCAATAGAAAAAGAACGCCCACGTTCCGTTTTCCCGAAAGGCTTTTTCTTTTTCTCCAAGGGGCTTCGTGCGGAGAAAGGTCTCCGCGTCCGAGTCGGGGAGGGGCAAGAGAGAAAACCACAAAAGGGACAGGTTTGCCCCGGTCAGCGCCTTTGCCCACAGAAAGGGAATCTCCCACGCCGTGCCGCCCAAGGCTGCCTTCAGAATTTGTAACAGGATCAAAAGCAGAAAGGAGCCGACGACTCCGAAGAAGGTGTAGCGGATTCCTCCGAAGAAGATTTTACGGTTGATGCTTTTATCTTCGGCTTTATCTTCTTTCCCCAAAGGCCCTTTCAGACATCCGGTAAAAAGGAAGAAGAGAATCTCCCAAATTCCCGAAGGAAGATCCCGTCGCAGGGTTTTCCAAAATCCCGATCCGGGCTTTCCGTTCCGGACTTGTCCCCATCGGCGGAGCAACAACGCCGCAACCCCTGCAAGGGCGTATAGAATGATAGAGATTACGACGTCGGATTGGGAGAAAAAACGCCGCCCGGTCAAATAATCGATCAGCATAGGGTCGGGAGCCTCCTTGGGTAATTGTGTACATATATTACTATTATACACGAAAAAATAAAAAAAGTAAAGAGATTTTTTAAATTTTTCGGGGGCTTGACACAAAAATGTTTTAATGATATAATATTTAGGACGGAAAAAGATGGGTTTTCCTATTTCGGAAAGGAGTGAGATCGGTGTTTTGGGCTTGGTTTTTCGGAATTACCGCCGGAATTTTTTCGTGTCTCCTTATTTTTATTATTATTTGGGGGCGTTGCTTCCGAATTGTTTCTCATTCCGTTTCAATTTCTAATTTACCCAAGGAGTTTGACGGATACCGCATCGCGCTGATTTCCGATCTGCACGACCGTTCCTTCGGAAAAAATAATTCCGCCTTGGCAAAAGCAATTTTGAATACCCGCCCCGATCTGGTAGTCACCGCCGGCGATCTTCACGAGGGAGCCTATCCTACCGATCGGATCTTCGGCTTGTTTTCCGCGCTGTCTCCCTTTGTTCCCGTGACGTACACGGAGGGGAATCACGACGTTCGTGCGAACCGATGCGGCGTGACGGAGGAAGAATACGCCCGATATCTTGCGGATCTTTCCCGATGCGGCGCCACTCTTTTGAACGATACGGTCATCCCCCTGGAACGGAACGGAAAA
This sequence comes from Clostridia bacterium, assembly GCA_017623475.1. Classification (GTDB taxonomy): domain Bacteria; phylum Bacillota; class Clostridia; order Oscillospirales; family UBA644; genus RGIG995. The sequence goes on from JAGAPC010000051.1 coordinate 5,244, forward strand.
TTCCTTTTGCTCTACGGTCAGTCCTGGCGGGGAATGAAGGAGGAACGGATTCCCGAAATCGATCCGGACACCCCCTCCCTTCTCGTCTGCCACGATCCGCTGCAATTCGACCGCCTGACGTCCCTGCCCGATCTTATGCTTTCGGGACACGTCCACGGCGGAATCTTGCGGTTGCCCCTGATCGGACCGGTTTTTGCCCCCGGCAACGGACTGCCCTTGTGGAAGCGCTTCGGTCGGCGTTTTTTCTTCCCGAAGTATTCCCGCGGGCTTTATTTTAAAGGGAAGCATACCCTTGCCGTCACCCAAGGCGTCGGGTTTTTCTTCCTTCCCATCCGCTTTATCCGCCCGGAAATCATGGTTTTAACCCTAAAAACGGACGAAAAATTGAACATTTCGTAACAAATTCCCCTTTGGGTATTGCAAAAAATAAAAAAATGTGGTATAATACGCAAGTATGATATGCCTTACAAAAAACGGAGGAATTATAAATTATGAGCATTCCTATGATTATTTTTTCTATCATCCTGCTGATCTGTTCCGTGGCTTTGATCGCTGTGGTCGTTCTTCAGTCCAATCGCGGCAGCGAAATGACCGCCTTGACCGGACGGAATAACAACGCCAGCGGCAAGGGACAGACTGCAAAGCGGGAAAGCCTTCTCAGACGTCTGACCGTCGTATTCGGTCTGATCTTCGTGGTTGCGGTGTTCGTTATGAACATTATCGTTTCCGCAGGGGTTTAATTCAGTCAATTAAAAAACTGCCGAATCTACGGATTCGGCAGTTTTTTCGTTTTCAGTGTTCCTTCCGTTGGCGGTACGCTTCAAAGGCAAAGACCGCCGCCGCCGAGTTTGCGGAAAGGGCGTTGCGGAAATCACTTCCGTAGGGCAGAAATACGTTTTGATCCGAATGTCTCAGGATCTTTGCGGAGATCCCCCGCATTTCTCCCCCGAAGACCAACAACAGCGGTCCGGTCAAATTGCTTTCATATAAAGATACGGCGTTTTTCCGTTCTGCGCATAGGATCCGCACGCCGTGCCGTTTTATCTCGGTCAGCGTCTGATCCCAATCGGAAACCGCGGCGATCTTTAAAAACTCCGACGCTCCCGCCGAGGCTTTCGTCACCACCCCTGCGGCGCTGCACCAGTTTCGTTCCGGGACGAGAACCCCCGTCACCCCGGCGGCGTACAGGGAGCGCAACGCACCGCCGAAATTGAAGGGATCTTCAATCCCTTCCAACAGAGCCAAAAAGGGGAGAGGATGGGATAACAGATCGTCGATTTGCTGATATGTCCGTTCTCCTGCGATTGCCAGCAATCCCCCGTGGGACGTGCCCCCCGCAAGCTCGGAAATCCGATCCGGGGTTGCTTCCGTGATTTTGACCCCTTTGCTTTTCGCAAGGTTGAGGATATAATTTCGGTTGCGATCCGGCTTTCTTCCGTCGGTGACGATCTCGTAACATTCCCGCCGCCCGGCTTCCAACGCCGCCTTTACCGAAATTGCTCCTTCCAAGATAATATTTTCCATGTCCGATCTCCCGTTTCATATTGATTTCAGTATAACATATCTTTCTCCGAAAATCAACCCGCAACGCCCATTTTTGAGGGCGTTTCGATGAAAAATATTCTTTTTTAATAAAGAAGCCGTTCAATTTCAAGATTTTTATGGTAAAAATACACAAACATCAAAAAATGGGCAATTTTTTTCAAAAAACCGCTTGACAAATTCGGGAAAGTGTGGTATTATAGTTAGGCTGACAACGAATCAGCGCAAAATCCGGGAGCTTAGCTCAGCTGGGAGAGCATCTGCCTTACAAGCAGAGGGTCATAGGTTCGAGCCCTGTAGTTCCCACCAAACACGGCTCAGTAGTTCAGTTGGTTAGAACGCCGCCCTGTCACGGCGGAGGTCGAGGGTTCGA
>JAGAPC010000052.1 GCA_017623475.1 Clostridia bacterium
ATATGTTTTTTGCGTAAAAAATCATTTCAAACCATCGAAGAATTTAAATAACGTTACACCAAGAACAACCTCATCCACCACTTCGTGGTCCCCCTTCCCCTGCTAGGGGAAGGCTTTTCGTGGAGCATATGTTTTTTGCGTGACCGTAAAAATAAGATCGGGTCTCTCCTTTTGGAAAGACCCGATTTTTTATTTACAGAAATTCTCGATATAATTGTCCAGCGCGGCGGCGATGACTTTGACGGCGTCTTCTCTGCCGTGAACCTCTCCGGCGACGGTCTCTTTGTCTTCCAAGGCCTTGTAAACCTTGAAGAAGTGACGCATTTCGTCAAAGATGTGGGCGGGCAATTCGGAAATATCCCGATACTGATTGTAGGTGGGATCGGCAAAGGGAATGGCGATGATCTTCTCGTCGTTTCTGCCGTCGTCCAGCATGGAAATGTAGCCGATGGGATAACACCGCGCCAGCGTCAGGGGCTCCAGCGCCTCGGAGCAAATAATCAACACGTCCAGCGGGTCGCCATCGTCCCCAAAGGAACGGGGGATAAAGCCGTAGTTGGCAGGGTAGTGGGTTGCGGTGTAAAGAATCCGATCCAACATAATCAGGCCGGTTTCTTTGTCCAGCTCGTATTTTTTCTTACTGCCCTTGGAAATCTCCACCACTGCCACGAAATCCTCGGGGTTGATCCGCTTGGGGTCAATATCGTGCCAAATGTTGTTCATAGCCCTGTCCTTTCCAATCGTTACAGTTCAATCTCTCTTCCGTCAAACGCCAGAGTCATGCCCATTTCCCCGAAGACCTCTTCCAAGGGTCTTTCGTTGGAATGGCAGGATTTTGCCACGTGGGTGGCAACCAGAAGGGTCTCGTCGGTAATCATTCCGTTTTGCCGCAACGCGAGAATCAGAATTTTTTGCATCGCGTAATTGTTGTGGGTTCCGATACGGAAATTCCCGGCATCCTCCCCGACGGTGGAATCCATCAGCACGGCGTCAAAGGTAATTTTGTTGCGCAGCATATATTCCCACTCGATGGCGGTGTACCATCCGCCGTCGCAGCCGTAATAGAACCGCTTGCCGTCTTTTTCAAAAATATAATGCAAGGGCTTTTCGGGGCTTGTCAATTCGCCCACCACGTGGTTGGCGGGAAGGGCGGTTACCTTCATGCCGGCGGTTTCCCAGGTGTCGCAAGCCTCCACGGGATGCAGGTCGATTTTTTCAAGCTCGGCTTCGGTCAGCTTTAAATGCTCCAACGCTCCCCGATGGCACCAAAAACGGATCTTGTGCTTTGCCGCTTCTACGTATTGGTAAAAGGCGTCCCGGCAAAAATGATCCCCGTGGGAGTGGGAGAGGAAAATATCGGTAACGGCAGAGGGATCTCCCCCCAGCTTCGTCAGATAATCGAAGGATTGACGGGACACGTCCACCAGCGCCGTTCCGTCCACCAACAAAGAAGCACAGCGGCGGCGGTCTGCAGGCAGATCACACTCCGCAATATTACAAGAGCCGGCGGCCCCCGTCCCCAAGAACAACAATTTCATCGTATTTTCCTTTCTGTTGAAGAAAGAACCGGAAGGCATAAGCGTCTCCCGGCTCAAGATTGAATTCAAATTACTTTTGGCTGCGGAAGCAGTCGCTGCAATAAACCGGACGGTCCTCGCGGGGTTCGAAGGGAACCTTACATTCTTTTCCGCAAGCGGCACAAACGGCGTCGAACATCTGACGTTCCGTATTTTCGCCACGGGAGTTTTTGCGAGCCTGACGGCAGGATTTACAACGCTGGGGTTCGTTCGTGAAGCCCTTTTCGGCGTAAAATTCCTGCTCACCGGCAGTGAAAGTGAATTCCTGTCCGCAATCCTTGCAGACCAAAGTCTTGTCTTCGTACATTGGGGTTAACCTCTTTTCCATATTCCGCAACGGTATTCTACCGCTACAGGGTTCATTATAGACCATTTTTACAGAAATGTCAATACTTTCCACATTTTTGAAACATTTAAAAAATCATTTTTGTCCGATTGACCCGAAGAGATTCATGATTTCACGGGATTTTTGGGTAATTTCACAAGAGCGTTACAACGAGCCGAAAACCCGATTCATAAAACCCTCCGTCGTCTCCCCCGAAGGGCGGTTAAACCGACCAAGATGATACAGTGCCTCGGGGGACGAGGGGGAAATCAGATTGACCTTTTCGGTACAGGTCAAGGCGGCGGAAAATCCCAAAGATTGCAACACGAAAATTGCCTCTTCGCTGACCGCACCGTAGGGATAGGCGAACACCGTGGGGGTAACGCCGGATTTTTCGGTCAATGCGGATTGCAGTTTACTCAAATCGTTGGACAGGGTGGCGGAATAGGCGGCAACCGATTCCCCCGCCAGCTTCATGCACCCCTTTCGCTCCCCCACCGAGTGCATATCGTAGGTGTGGTTTCCGATTTCGATCAAGCCCGTATCCGCAAGGTCGGAAATATCCTTCCAGGTCAGATAGGCGTAGGAGGGATTGGGGTCGGGGTGCAGAGTGGAATCTTCACAAAAAGCGCCCACCACCGAAATCACTGCACGCATCCCGTATTTTTTCAAAATCGGTAACACGTAGGTGCGATTATTCAAAAATCCGTCGTCCAGCGTGATCACCACCGGCTTGTCGGGAAGGGCGGTTTTATGCAACACGTAATGCACCAGATCCGACACGAACACCGCCGTATAGCCGTGATCGGACAGCCATTTCATATCTTCTTCAAAGGTTTCGGGGGACAAAATATATTGGGATTGCACCTTGTTGTTGTACCCGACACTGTGATACATCAAAATCGGCACCGAAACTCCCGACGCCCCGGCACAAACCACGTGAACACAACAGGCAGAAACCAAAACCGCCGCAAAAACCACGATCCCGATCACTGCAAAAACTCCCTTTTTGCCACATACCAAAAGCCGCATCCCGGCGCCCCCTCTCACTTTTCCATCATACGCGGCTGGAAGATGAAAAATGAATTTAAAGGACGATGTTCCTCTTTCTTTTCCGGAGAAAAGAAAGAAGAACCAAGAAAGAAAAGCCATATTCGGCACAATTCTTGTGCCGAACAATTTGGGGGTTTACAAACTCAAAAATTTGTGGTATAATATGGTTACCACACAAAACTTAATATATCACTACGCAAGTATGTATTTTTATTTTGGTAAAAATGCATACTCATCTTCGCATACTTGTGTGAGTGATAAGTTTTGTGTGGTAGCAGACTTGGAGTTGTGCATTTTTCGGTGTGTGTGGCTTCAAGCTGCACACACTTTTTTATTTTAAGGAGGTTTTTATGGCAAAAATGGATTGTCCCATTTGCGGGAGAAAATTCGATGAAGAATACGTCGAATACTTAGACAATGGAAATCCCGCGTGTCCTCATTGTGTCCATGAGGAACGAAAACAAGATGAAAACAAAGAAAACGATTAAACCAAAAAATTAAGGAGAAGCATTATGAAAAAATTTTTGTCACTCATTTTAGTAGTTATCTTATGTGGTTCTTTATGTGCATGCGGCAACGGAGGATCTAGCGCTGAAGAAGACAGAGAGGGCGATGTCAGAAGAGCCGTTTATCAACAAATCCTTACGGAAACTATGTTTTATGAAAAGGCAGGAACCCCCACTGTCACATATTATTTTGAAGAAATAAGCGAATACGAATATGAAGTCACAGGAAAGGTAACCATCAAAGATAAATACGGAGATACCTACACGGGAAAATATGATGCAGTAGTCAATATCAGCCCCACCGATGGAAAGTGCGCCGTTGACCTTGAATTAGGAACCTTGTATAAAGACTAATCCAGCAAAAAGGAAGGCACAAAAAACCTTGTGCCTTCCTTTTTTACTTCTGGAGCAATTAACCTATCATTCTTGACTTTTTTCTACTCTTGTGGTATACTGTAGAAAATGCGAAAAAAGTCGAGGAAACAGAACTTGGAAACCATAAAAAATCAAACCATGGACGAAGAACGGGCGTTGTACGCTTTGAAAAATGCAACGGTGGAAGACTGCACCTTTGCCGGACCTGCGGACGGGGAATCGGCACTGAAAGAGGCTCGGAACGTCCAAATTAAAAATTGCAGATTCTCGTTGCGATATCCCTTCTGGCACACGGAAGATTTTTCGGTAGAAAACTCTGTCATGGACGAAGGAGTTCGGGCATCGTTATGGTATGCAAAAAGAGGAACCCTCTCCCGGTGTGAAATTTTGGGCGTCAAGGCGTTGCGGGAGTGTGAAACCGTCACGTTTTCCCATTGCCGCATTGTTTCGGAAGAATTCGGATGGCGGTGTCGGGACATTACGTTGAAAGATTGCGACATTACCGCACAATATTTTTTGTTTGAAACCAAAAACGGAACTCTTTCCAATGTGGAACTGAAGGGGAAATATTCCTTTCAATATACCGAAGACCTGACCGTTGAAAACTGCAATTTGGACACCAAAGACGCCTTTTGGCACAGTAAAAACGTTACGGTCAAAAATTGCACCGTCAAGGGGGAATACCTTGGCTGGTATTCGGAGAATCTGACCTTGATCAACTGCAGAATCATCGGAACGCAACCCCTGTGCTACTGCAAAAATCTGACGCTGATCGACTGCACCATGGAAGAAACCGACCTTTCCTTTGAGTATTCCGACGTCCACGCCACGATCCTGGGACACGTTGAATCGATCAAAAATCCCGCCTCCGGCAAAATTACCGCCGACAGCATCGGAGAAATTATTTCAGAAGACTCCGTCATCCCGACGAATTGCGAAATTATCGTGAATTCTTAAACCGTATCGGAATAAAATCGTCGCCCTTATTCAAAAGAATAGGGGCGATTTTTATTGAAATATACCCTTTTTTGAGGTTTAAAATAACCCTTAACGTCTCACACCGTCGTAAGAGGGGTTATACATATAATAATTTTTGCAGTTCAGCTTCTCCTGGGCGATGCGCTGACATTCCGCAAACCGTTGATAGTGGACGATCTCCCTTGCCCGAAGGAATTTGATGGGATCGCGCACGTCGGGATCATCGACCATCCGAAGAATGTTGTCGTAGGTGACCCGCGCCTTCTGCTCCGCGCCGAGGGATTCGGCAAGATCGCCGAACAGGTCGCCCTTCACGTTCAGGGTAGCGGCAGAGAACGGATCCCCTGCGGCGGATTGGGGATACACGCCGGTGGTATGCTCTACGAAATATTCGGAAAATCCCTGCTTTTTCAGCTCTTCCTCGCTCAACCCCTTGGTCAGCTGATGAACGATGGTACCCACGATCTCCAGATGCCCCAATTCTTCGGTGCCGATGTCGGTGTACGCGGCTTTCAGTTCCGAATAAGGCATGGAGAACCGTTGGGACAGATACCGCATGGCGGCACCCGCTTCCCCGGAAGGTCCGCCGTACTGGGCGATGATAAACTTCGCCATGGCAGCGTTAGGGGTTTTGATTTTTACGGGATACTGCAATTTCTTTTCATATACAAACATAAGTCCTTATCCTTCCTTTCAATCCAGATCCCAAGGCCAAGGATCGCAGACCCATTGCCACTTGCTTCCCCGGTTGGGGCAACTGTGGGTGAGCATCCCGTAGGATTCGTTATATTTTTCTTTCAATTCCTTTGCGGCGGCGGTATATTCCCGTTGTGCCTTCAAAGCGTCTTCACAATTGGGATGGGTATCCAAAAACAGTCCGGCTTCCCAGGCGGCAAACTGTTGTTCCGACAATTTACGGAGTAATTTTTCGCGTTCATTCATCGTTGGCTTCCTCCCCGGAACGGCAGATCAAGCTCACAGTACAGCGTTCCTCTGTTCAGAGCTTCCTGCGGAGAATACAATTTGCGAAATACCTGCATGGGGGCGTACATGGACGCTAAAGGCAGTTGATCCACGCAAGATAAATCGCACTTACATTCTTCGGGCTTCGGAGGCTGCGGTTTTACGGGAAAGAAAATCCCGGCTTCGGCAACGCCGTCCATCGGCTCGTCATCGGTATTTAAAAAATCCCGGATCATCATATCAGTTCCTTTCACAATGTTCGGCGAAGAATCCTTCGCCTACTTCATCCTATGAAAAATCCGTCGAAAAAGTGAAACAGGTGCGGACGTCCGCACCTGCCGATCATTTTATTTCGTTTCGAGCCATTCCTCGTACAACCGAAGTTTGCCTCGGTAAATAACCTCTCCCCCCTGCAGTTGGAGAAATTCGATGGGCTTTGGGAATTTGCTGAAAACAGAATCGTCCACAAGACCGAATTCCTTCAGAAAATCCCGCACGAAGGAGGAGCAGTAATAAGTATTTTCCCGCACGTAAAGAACCTTGAGCCCCGCAAGCAGCAGCCCCAGGGTATCGTAACGGTAATCGCGGCGGTTTTGGTACATTTCCGCAAGGCGGACTTCGATCTTTTCCTTGGTTTCTTTGGTCACAGGAAGAGCAAGAACCAACGCCTCGGTCTCAGAAAACCGCTTGAACGTGCCGAATTTCGGGGATTCCTTCACGAAACCGCCCCAAAAGGGATTGTAGGCGTTTTTCCGCCCGAAGGAATACAACACGTTGAGAGTCGGGTCTGCCGAAACCGACACGTGATTGTAATCGGCGTGGGTAATACGCTTTAACAGCCAGGAAAGAATCGTGCCGGTTTGGGTTATTACGATATAAACGGATTCGGTCATAACGGTCTCCTGCATTACAAGGAAGTAATTTGAGATTCTTCCAACATCAGAAGCACCTCCGTCAAAAGGGTCATGCCGGCGTACAGTCCGGTAAAAACCCAAAACCAGGGGGAGGTTCCCACTGCGTGTTTTCCGTCGGAAGAGGTAAGGGAATGGGGAATTTCTTTTAAAGTGATCTGCTTTTTCCGAATCAGCCACAACAGGGAGACGACGCCGAACAGGACGAACAGAAGATCCGCGCCGTAGCCGACGGCAGAAACCACCGCGTCACTTGCCCAGACCGAAAGATAGGTCATAAGGCAGGCGTAGGCGTTGTTGACGAAATGAAGCAGAATGGGGTAAAGCAAATTCCCGGTTTTAACGTAAATAAAGCCAAGCACCACCCCCAACACGAAGGCAAAGGGGATTTGCTGCACCGTTGCGTGCATCATGGCAAAGGCAAAGGAGGAAACGAACACCGCCGTCCAGGGATGGAAATGCTTCAGAAGTCCGCAGACAAAGCCGCGGCACAAAATCTCCTCACAAATAGGGGGAAGGATCGCAAGGACGATGAAATAACAAATTGCTTGCGGCAGATCCCGGGGCGTATAGGAATCGAAAACGTCGGGGATCTGAATACCCATCCGTTCCAAAAGCTCCAAAAGGAAATTTACCGTGTAATTCATGACCACCGTGACGCCCAAAAAGACCCCCAGATAAGGGATAAAATCCCCTCGGATCGGTCGCACCGTAACCAGCGACCGCGTGGGCATTTTGATGATCCGCAACGCAATCAACGCCAAAAGGCACGTGCCGATGGGGTACAAAAGCTGCAGCAGAACGAAATCGGTGTAATAAGAGGGAATTTCCACTCCGAATTCGGAAAGGATCACGAACATGGAAGAAGGAATGGAAACGACCGATTGAACGCCCAAGGTCAGAACCATCACCAAAAAAGCGGTGTTGACCCTGGATTTCATCAAAGTTTGAGGTGTCATAAGGGTCCTTTCTCTGCGATTCTGTGGCAAAATCGCGGTTACGGATAAAAAATACTTGACATTTTTTGAAATAATGATATAATATATCTATGACATTATTTCAGAACCGAAATCCCGGAAGGAGTTTGTACCGATGAGATTAAAGCATTACGGAATGGCGCTCGTGCCCGTCTGCCTTGCCGCCTTTTTGTTTCGGGCGATGGAATTGATCCTTGCCATCGATCCGAAAACCGGCTATTTTGTATCCGGCTCTTTCCTGCCGATCCTGTTCGACGGATTTTTGATTTTGATCGCCCTGTTCTTTTTGACCGTCCTGTTCACGAAGCGGGAACCGAAGCCTGCCGTATTCCGTCTTTATCGGGCGTCGGCGTTTGATACGGTCTTCGGCATCGGGGGCGCCGTGCTTTTGGTCTCCTCCGCGCTCTACCGACTGTTCAGCGACCTTGCCGCCGGAGTCGTATCCCTAAATCAGACCATTCTCCTTGCTCCGGGGCTTTGGCAGTTGCTCCTTGCCCTGTTGGTTGCGGTGTTTTTGATCTTCTTCGTTACTTATCCCAAGCGGAGCGCAAAGCAGAACGGCTGGCGGATCATGTCGCTGTCGCTGACCGTCTATTATCTGTTCCTGCTGGTGTGCAATTTCCAGGATCTGGACGTGGTATTTTCCCGCGCCTTCGGGATTTATCTGATTACCTTTTACGGCGTTGCCGCCGCGTGCAGTATCAACTTTTCCAAGATTCTCGCCCGATTGTTCGGACGCAAGCTGTTCATCTTCTTCGCCTGCATGATGGGCGTGGTTACGGCGGTGCGGCTGGCGGATGCGGTGTTGTTCCTCATTCCCGGCAATCCCTACGCCATTCCTATGGATATTTTCGGATTCTTCGCCGACCTATGCGTTACGGCGCTGATGCTTTCCCAGATGAAAAAGCTCATGCTGAAGCGGAGAAAAAAGCCCGTGGAAGAAGCGCCGAGTTCGGAAGAGCCGATTCCAACGGAGCAAATTTAAAGATTCTATATCGTGGAGAACAGAGAATTTTATCTCTGTTCTCTTTTTTACGCTTTACAAACGTAGCAAACCCATTCCTTTTTCTGCTTGGTCTCACAAACGGTAAAGCCGTTGAACTCCAACGCCTCACGCACCTCGGCGGCGCGGGGAGAAAGGATCCCGGACGTAATGAAATATCCGTCCTTTTTCAGATGGCGGCGGATCTTTGCAGACAGGGGAATAATCACGTCTGCCACGATATTTGCCACGACCAGATCGTAAACCTTATCCCCCAAAGCACGCTGCAGATTCGGGTCGGAATCCTCGTCTAAAATATTCCCTGCCAGAGCGTCGAACTGCCCCGGAAAGGGGTTGAGGGCGGCGTTTTCCTTTGCCACACGGGCGGCGGCAGGATCGATGTCGATGCCAAGGGCGTTTTCAGCACCGCAAAGAAGGGCGGCGATGGACAAAATTCCGCTTCCGCACCCCACGTCAAGCACCTGATCTCCCGAAACGATCCGTTCCGCCAAGGCTTCGATGCAGGAGGCGGTGGTCTCGTGAGAGCCCGTTCCGAAGGCAAGTCCCGGATCAATAACCAAAATCTTTTCGTCGGGCTTTTTCTCGTATTCCTCTACCTGCCAGGCGGGAACGATGGTGATCGGACCGACCGGAAGAGGATGATAGTATTTTTTCCAGCCGTTGAGCCAATCGGTGTCCTCTACCTTCGCGTAGGAAACCTGATAATCAATTCCCTCCGCGCCGAGACGGCTTTCGATGTATTCCATCGCTTGAGCGAGATTGACGTCCTTCTCAAAATAAATATGCATCAGGGCGGTGGATTTATCCTTCTGCATCAATTCCTCATCCACCAGATTGATGGCTTTGACCAATTCGCAATCCATCATGTCGGAATAATCCTCCAGATAGATTCCGCCGATGTCGGTCATTTCCGCAATATCCACGGCGGTCTGCGCCGACGCGGAGGGCAGAGAGAGGGTAACTTCTATATATTCCATCATTATCGTTCCTTTTTACGGTATTCTTTGCAAAGGTCCTTTAAAAAACATTCCGAACACCGGGGCTTTCGGGCGTCGCAGCATTCTCTGCCGTGATGCACCAGGGCGTGGCAGAACCGCATACTTTCCTTGGGGGGAACGATCTTGCGCAGCGCCATTTCCACCTTGACCGGATCCTTGGTGTCCTTCACGAATCCCAAACGGTTGGAAAGGCGGATACAATGGGTGTCCGCAACGATAACGCCGGGGGCGTCGTACAATTCTCCCATCAAAAGGTTGGCGATCTTCCGCCCCACCCCGGGCAATTCCAAAAATCCTTCCAGGGTATCGGGAATCCCCGTTTCGGTCAGACGTTTTGCCATGGCGATGATGTCTTTGGATTTCACACGGTACAATCCGCAGGGACGCACCACCGATTCCACTTCCGATAAATCTGCCTTTGCTAACGCCTCGGGGGTTTCCCAGCGGCGGAATAATTCCTCGCAGACGATATTAACCCGCTTATCGGTGCATTGTGCCGACAATCGGGACGCCACCAAAAGCTCGTAGGGGTTGCGGAAATTCAAGGCGCATTTCAGCACGGGATAATGGGAAAACAGGAGGGAAGAAATCGCTTGATAGTCGGGCTTCATTTCCCTTCCCCCTTAATCAGATCCCAATACTTTTTCGCCGCCTGCTCGGTCTTATTTTCTCCGTAACGATAATATTTGTCCTGCTTTAACTCGTCGGGCAGATATTGCTGCGTTACGTAATGACCGGGATATGCGTGGGGATATTGATATCCCACTCCGTGCTCCATTTTCTTGGCTCCGCCGTAATGTCCGTCCTTCAGATGGGCAGGGATTTCTCCCCCGCCGGAGGTGCGGATCTTCTCCATCGCCTCGTCAATGGCACAGACGGCGCTGTTGGATTTGGGGGCAGTTGCAAGCAAAAGCACCGCCTCTGCCAGGGGAATCCGTGCTTCGGGGAATCCTAATTGCAACGCGGAATCCACGCAGGATTTGACCACGGAAATGGCTTGGGGATACGCCAGCCCGATATCTTCCGCCGCAATTACCAAAAGACGGCGGCAGATGGACGGCAGATCCTCTGCCAGCACCAGCCGGGCAAGATAATGAACGGCGGCGTCGGGATCAGATCCCCGAATAGATTTCTGGAAGGCAGATAAAATATCGTAGTGGGAATCTCCGTCCCGATCGTAGCGCATACTGCTTTTTTTGGAAACCTCCTGCGCCGCTTCCAGGGTGACCTGCACCGACCGTTGCCCCGGCTTACGGCTGCAAAGAACCTCCACCGTATTCAACGCCTTGCGCACGTCTCCCCCGCAGGTGGACGCGATATGAGGAATGACCCCGTCCTCCACCGACAGAGCAATTTGAGGCTCCTTCATCGCCTGAAAACCGCGCTCGACGGCAATCTCCAGGTCCGCCTTTTCCAGGGGGCGGAATTCAAAGACGGTGCATCGGGAAATGATGGCGCCGTAGATATAAAAATAGGGGTTTTCCGAGGTGGATGCGATCAAAGTGATCGAACCGTTTTCGATAAATTCCAAAAGGATTTGTTGCTGTTTTTTCGTAAAATACTGCATCTCGTCCAGATACAGAATGATCCCCCGATCGTTGCCCAACGCTCCGATCTGCTGAATTACCTCTTTGATATTATCCGTATTTGCGGTGGTGGCGTTGAGTTTGTACAAGGTTTTATCGGTCTGTTTGGCGATGATCTGGGCAAGGGTGGTTTTCCCGATCCCCGCAGGACCGTAGAAAATCATATTGGGAATATTGCCGCTTTCGATAATATTCCGCAGGGGCTTACCTTCCCCCAGCAAATGCCGTTGTCCCAGCATATCGTCCAAGGTCTCGGGACGCAAGCGAGCCGGCAAAGGAGTGTACATGGTCATTCACCTCACAGAAACAATCTACTTAATATTATACCATGTTTTTGCCCATTTGTAAAGTGCTTTTTGAAAAAACCCTTGACAGGACGCATCAGGTATGGTACAATAAAGAAAAAGCAAGGAGCAACCCTATGATCTTTTCCGAAAAAATGAAAGCGATTCCCCAGCCCCGTCGGGCAGATCTTTGGAACGAATACCGCGTCCTCTGCACCGCCCTTGCCCTGCAGGTGACGTTAAAACGAGAGAACCGCCCCCCGACGGAAGAAGAATTGCTCCCCTTGAAAACCACCGCAAACAACGCCAACGCCATCCTTTCCGAATATGGGTTCGATCCCTCCTTTTTCCCGGAAAGCGAAGATTTTTTCAATCTTCTCATCAACGAGCTTTCCGCCGTGCGAAGCAACCCTGCCAGGGGGGATTGAATGAAAAATTGGTAATAACGAAGAACTTTCATACGGCACGTACTCGAAAGGATCGTTGCAAAACACGTCCCCCTACCGACGGGAAAGGACGAGGAGTTATCAGATCTCCTCGTCCTTTTTTTCTTTCCAAGTATTGCATTTACGGTCACGAATACGACAGTTCATTGATCGATATACTTCGCTACGCTCAGCTCGATATATTTGTCTTACGGCAAATTCGATATAACCGCCCTTTCGGTCGGTTTCGATATGATATTCGCCTGTTGTTCTCGTGCAAAGCACATATCGAGTCTGCAAAGACATATCGAGCACGCAGTGCATATCGATCGCCGCAGGCGAATATCGAGGCGTTGTGTCCTTGAGGACACAACGCTTCTATTATTCCTTTTCAATGGCGTCGAGCAAAATTTCTTTGGCGTAACTGACCGCCTCGGCGACGCTGCCCTCTTCAAAGGGAACCCGCAGGTTTGCCACTTTGAGAAGTCCGAGGTAGCTTTGGCTTCCCCCGGCGTTGCAAAGAGCGAGGTAATCTACCCAGGCTTTTTTGGGATCCTCCGCATACCGCTTTTTAAATTCCATCGCGCCCATCGTAGTCAGGGTATAGTTGATATAATAGAAGGGATACAGGAAAATGTGCAGTTTGTGGTACCAATATCCGCCCCGATCCATGAAGGGATCGTCGGTATATTTCCGCCAGGGCATATATTTTTCTTCCAGCTTATGCCATTCGTAGGTTCTTTCTTTGGGGGTCAGGTTGGGATTTTCGTAAATGATATGCTGGAATTCGTCCACCGCCACACCGAAGGGCACGAAGGTAATGGCTTCCTGCAGGTGGGCAAAGCGGTATTTGTCCCCGTCGTCGCCGAAGAACAATTCCGCGTAAGGATAGCAGAATTGCTCCATAGACATGGAATGAATTTCCGCAATATCGGTGCTGACGTGGAAATAACTGCTGACCGGCTGATGACGCATGGCGCAATATCCGGCAAAGGCGTGCCCCAGCTCGTGGGACATGACCTGCATATCGAAAATGGTGTGATTAAAGCAGCTGAAGACGAAGGGGGCTTTGTACTTCTGCAGAGACGTCATATATCCGGTGGACGCCTTGTTGGGCTTGTTTTCCAGATCCATCAGATGATGTTCGATCATAAAGTCGATGAATTCTCCGGTTTCGGCAGACAGATCCCGATACATTTTTTGGGCTTGGGTTACCATAAAATCCGCGTCGCCCTTGGGTTCTGCATTTCCGTCGGGGAAAATGAATTTTTCATCGTACGCCATAATCTCATCGACGCCGATACGCTTTGCCTGCGCCTCATAGAGTTTTTCACAGAAGGGAACGATTTCGGTAAGCACCTGCTGACGGAAGGCTGCCACCTCGTCGGGACCGTAATCGCTGCGCCCCTGATTCAGATATCCGAGGGGCGTGAAGGTGTCGTACCCCATCTCCTTCCCCATGGCGGTGCGGATCTTCACCAGTTCGTCGAAGATCTCTTCCATACGGTCTTCGTTGGAGGCGTAAAATTCGGAATATTTGGCAAATGCCTGACGACGGATTTCCCGGTCGGGATGCTCAAAATACTTCTGAATTCCGTACAAATTCAGCGTTTTTCCGTCAAATTCGATCTGCGCCGTCGCCATCAATTTTTGATATTCGGTGGTAAGCATGGCTTGTTTTTGCAGATAAGGAACCAATTTATCGTTGAAACTGGCAAGATCCCGACGGGTGGCGGTCAAATATTCCGGTCCGAAATCCCCGTCGATTTCCGCGGTAAAGGGAGAATCCACCAAGGCTTGCTCAAAGGCAACAAAGGTCATCTGCGCCACGGGCAAAGTCTGCTGGAACCAAGCGATTTCGTCTTCATAAAACTTATCGGTGGTATTCAATGTATTACGGACATGTGCCACGGTGTACATGGTTTCCAGATCCTCGGTGACTTTATCGGAACGAAGAATAATATCCCGAACTTGTTCATAGGATGTGGCGTTTTTCAATTTCACAATCAACTTTTTAACTTCTTCTTCCACCGCCGCAATATCGGGACGATGGTATTCGATGGTGTCAAAGGTAAACTTTTCCATAGTGTAAACTCCTCGTTATCGTTGTTTGAAAACCCAATTTTCGATCCCTGCGTAAAATTCGGTAACCGATCCGCCGAATTCCCCGGTCACGTCCATGCTGACCGCAAGGGCGTCCCTGGAATAATACAAGGGAACGAAGGGCAAAGCATTTTGAAAATTGCTGACGAAGGTGCGGACGTCTCCGCTTCCGTTCAAGACCGTACCCGCCTCGATCCGCAAGGCTTCGTAAGCTCCGGCAGGCTCTCCGGTATTGCAGACGCCGGTGGAGAACAACGCAGACAGATCCAAATTGTTGGGGAGGTTTACCTCGCCCAAATACAGATCAAAGTCAAGGTTGGTCAACGCTTTTTGGTATTCGTCCCAGGTGGCTTGCACCACCTCGACGGAAAAGCCCGCGTCCCGCAGGGCGTTGCCGATATACTGCGCCGCCTTCACCCGGGAAGCATTTTCCCGATTGACTAAAATCCGCAATTTTACCGGGACGCCGTAATATTCCCGCACGTCGCCGTCCAAAACGAACCCCGCCTCGGTAAAGGCGTTGCCTGCAGAAACGGCAGAAAAAATGTCGGGGTTGAGGTTTGCCTGTTTGGTCTCGCTCCACGCGGGATTCAGCGGATACCACACGGGGGTTGCAAAGCCGTTCAGCGCCTCCGACACCAGGGAGGTACGGTCGATCAGATAGGTCAAGCCCTTGGAGAAGTTGGGATTTGCCAATTCCTTCCGGGCTTTATTGACCACCAAAAAGGTAAAGCGGTTGGTGGGGATGGTGACGATCTCGTTGTCGGAACGGAATTCCGCCGCCCCCAGAGAAAGATCCGCGTAGATCGCCTGCAGGCGTCCGTAATTGAAATTATAGATCATCGCCTCTTTGTCGGCAATCCCCAACAGGGCGATTTGATCCACCGAATACGCCCCTGCGATACAGTTGCAATCGGTCTTGACCAATTTCAGATCATCGGTGGCGTCAAAACGATACCGTCCGCAGCCCACGGGATACCCCGAAGGATCTGCCGCCACGGATTTTACGATGGGGATGTTCAACAAATTCAGTTGAGTGGGAGCATAGGATCGGAAGGTAATCTGAAAGGTACGCTCGTCCACCGCCTTGTAAGAACGGATATACGAAAACGCATCCGCCCACACCGAATCCTTCTTTGCCGCCCGCTTGTAAGACGCCTCACAGTCGGCGGCTGTTACCCCCGATCCGTCGGAAAAACGCAGATCGGAGCGAAGAGAAACGGTGACCGTGTTCCCATCCACCGTATAGGATTCCGCCATTACCGGCAGGGCGTTGTATTCGTCATCCACGGTAAAAAGGCCGCTGTAGCAAAGCCGCAACAATTCAGAATTGGTGCGGCTCGAAGAAGTATAAGGATCTAAAGGCTCCTGGGTATAATAGGACAGAGAAAACACCTGCTCCGTTTCCGGAACGGTGTCGCTGTTCACGTCTTCGGGATCGGTCGCCCCCATAATCTCGGAAAACTCCGTTCCGCTGTAAAGAAAGCTGCAACCGGAAAACGTACATAAAAGTGTAGCCGCAAGCAAAACTGCCAGCGGCACACGAAAGATGCGAAATAAATCAGTCATTGTGATTCAAGGATTGCTTTGCCTGTTCCAATGCGTTCATGGAAGCGACGAGAGAACGCGCCGTTTCTTCCAAGGCGCCGTCCACATAATTAATGGTAACGGTACGCATTTTGATTGCGTCGTTGCGGGCTTGATCGAGAATTGCCTCGGCACGCTCCTGAGCCACCCGGAGAACCTCCTGCTGGCTGACCAGAATTTCCACCTGTGCTTTTGCCCGTTCCATGAGATTTTCAGCATTTGCCTTTGCGTTGGCGGTGATAAGCTCGGAGTTTTTCTTCGCCCGTTCCAGCATATGCTTTGCTTCGTCCTGGGCGGTCTGAATCATGTTGTCCTTGTTCTGAATCAGCTCCTTGGCGCGCTTCATTTCTCCGGGGAGACGAAGGCGCAGTTCCCCTACGCATTTGTGGATCTTGGAACCGTCCACGATCATTTTGTTTTTCACGAAGGGAACGTTCCACGCTTCCTCCAAAAGATCTTCCAGCTCCTGCAGGCCTTTTTCGAAATCGTTGTCCATATTCTACATCCTTTCGGTCATTTTCTGATATCGTCAAGAATTCCTTCGGGCAAAACGGGGGAACAATCCCTGCCGCTTGCGATAAAGGCTCTTGCATAAGTCGATGAGATTGCCGCTAACTCCGGTCGGGCGGGGAGATAAACCGTCTCCAGGCCGGGAACGACGATGCGGTTGATATCCGCCAGATGATTTTCGTATTCCAAATCGGAGACGCTGCGGATTCCCTTGACGAGAACCCCTGCCCCGATGGATTTTGCATATTCCGCCACGATGCCGTCACAGACGTCCACCGTTACGTTTTCCAGGTCGGCAAAGGTTTTTTCACAAAACGCGCGGCGCTGATCGACGGAATAATAACAGGTTTTGTCGGGATTGTGCCCGATCAGAACCACCACCTCGTCAAAAAGCTTGGCGGCTCTGCGGACGATATCTTCATGCCCTTTGGTAATGGGATCAAAACTACCGCAGCAAACGGCCTTCATCAATCATCCCTGTCCTTTCGCACGTAAATCAAAACCGAAACCGTGCCGTAATCGTACCGCCGGCGAAGGATCAGATTGCCCTCTTCCTCCGGCTTGGCTTCTTCCCTGGCACATTCCACGACCACGACGCCTTCCTTTGCCAACACGGGCTGCTGACCGATCTGCTTCAACGCCCGGTCGGAAAGCCCCACGTTGTAGGGAGGATCGACGAAGATCACGTCGTATTCCCGATCTGCCTCGTATTTTAAAAAGCGTTTGTAATCGCAGAGGAGAACTCTTGCACCTTTTTCAAATCCGGTTTTTTTCAAATTCTTCCGGACGATGTCAAGGGATTCCTTTGCATTATCGCAAAACACCGCGTGAGAAGCGCCGCGGCTGAGACACTCGATCCCCAGCTGTCCGGTGCCGGCAAACAGGTCAAGCACCCGGTCGCACCGTTCAAACTGAATGATGTTGAACATGGACTCCTTGACCCGATCCAAGGTCGGACGAACCTCGTCCCGGTCAAATCCCATGAGCAAAGTGCCACGTTTACTACCACCGACGACGCGCATCCGATCCCTCCGGAATAACAATTTTAATGCAATCTATTTTCTACACAATAGCATTGTACCATAAATCGAGGAAAATTGCAATAGTTTTTCGAATTTTTTCCCACATTTGTAAAATTTAAACCCAATTTGGTATATTTTTCCCCAAACATCGAACAAATAAACGCAAAAAACAAGCCGTTGAACCTATATATTGCGATGCCGAAACGAGAAACGGTTCCTTTGGAGAAAGATATCGCGACGCCTTCTTCTTTAGAGCCTGGAAATTCGAGCCGGATTTTGCCGCAGATACTCCGAAGCACAGTTAGAACATACATTTAGCCGAGGAAAATTCGAGTTAGATTTCGTTGCAGGAACGACGACGCGTACCAAGGTACGCGAGGAGTTCGGTCAACGAAAAAGAGCGAAGGTATAAAACCTTCGCTCTGATCTAACCGAATTTTCCCGGCTAAATTACATTAACTTGGCGCCGTTGATCTTAATCCCGGGGCCCATGGTGGAAGCAACGACGACGCTCTTCAGGTACTGACCCTTCGCAGCGGCGGGCTTCGCCTTAATGATGGCACCCATGAGGGCGTTGAAGTTTTCTTCCAGCTTTTCGGGGCCGAAGGAAACCTTACCGATGGGGCAGTGGATGATGTTGGTCTTATCAAGACGGTATTCGATCTTACCGGCTTTGATTTCCTTAACCGCCTGACCGATGTTCATGGAAACGGTGCCGGCTTTGGGGTTAGGCATCAAGCCCTTAGGACCGAGGACCTTACCGAGACGTCCGACCAAGCCCATCATGTCGGGGCTGGCAACGACGACGTCGAAATCGAACCAATTTTCATGCTGGATCTTGGCAACGAGCTCTTCGCCGCCAACGAATTCAGCACCGGCTTCTTCTGCTTCCTTGATCTTGTCGCCCTTGGCGAAAACGAGGACGCGGACCGATTTACCGGTACCGTGGGGAAGAACGATGGCACCGCGGACCTGCTGATCAGCATGGCGGGAGTCAACGCCGAGACGGACGTGAACCTCAACGGTTTCATCGAACTTCGCCTTGGAAGTGTCGATTGCCAACTTCATAGCTTCGTCGGCATCGTACAGTTTGGTTTTGTCAATGAGCTTTGCGCTCTCAATATATTTCTTACCTTTTTTCATTGTTAATAATTCCTCCTGAGTGGTTGTATTGGATAAATCCTCCCACGATTTGCGGCAGCGTCTTATTCAGCCACAACAACGCCCATGCTGCGGGCGGTACCGGCGATCATGCTCATAGCAGTTTCGATGCTGTTTGCATTCAAGTCGGGCATCTTGGTTTCGGCGATCTGACGGATCTGATCCTTGGTGATGGTCGCAACTTTGTTCTTGTTGGGAACACCGGAGCCGGATTCGATTCCGCAAGCCTTCTTAATAAGAACGGCAGCCGGAGGAGTCTTGGTGATGAACGAGAAAGAACGGTCAGCGTAAACGGTGATGACCACGGGGATGATCATGCCGGGCTGATCCTTGGTTCTTTCGTTAAATTCCTTGGTGAACGCCATGATGTTGACGCCGCTCTGACCAAGGGCAGGACCGACAGGGGGAGCAGGAGTTGCCTTCCCTGCAGGAATCTGAAGCTTGATATAACCGATAATTTTCTGGGCCATTTTTTATGCCTCCATTAGTATTCTAATAATTCAACCTGTGCGAGATCCAATTCCACGGGGGTTTCACGACCGAACATCGACGCAATCACGCGGACCTTGCCCGCAGCCACGTCAACGGTATCCACCGTCCCGATGAAATCTTTGAACGCACCATCGATGATTTTGACGTTGTCGCCCTGTTGATAGGGAAGCGCCACTTCCTGACGGGTGATGCCCATGTTGAGCATTTCTTCGTCGGTCAGGGGGGTGGGTTCGCCTTCAGGCCCCACAAAGCCGGTCACACCGCGGATGCCTCGGATGAGGATCCAGGTATCATCGTTGACCACCATGTTGATCAGCACATATCCGGGGAACAGTTTCCGTTCGACCTGGACCTCTTCGCCGTTCTTGATTTCGGTCACGGTTTCCATGGGAATACGGACCTCGCAAATCAAGTCCTGAAGGGAGCGCAATTCAACGATCGTCTGGATGCTGTTTGCAACCTTGTTTTCGTATCCGGAATAGGTATGAAGGACATACCACTTCGCGGCACTGTTCAATTCAGCCATAATAACCTCCGGATGATATACTTGCTTGTTACGGATTGCTTCAATCGAATCAGACCAAAAGTCCCATAAGGGTCTTGAAGAGCAGATCTACAAGTCCGATGAAGACGCCGGAGCCGACCACGACCACGATTACCACCAGGGTGTTGTTGACAACCTGACGGAAGGAGGGCCAAGTGACCTTCTTCAGCTCACTGCGCATTCCTTTGATGAACGCCCAGATCCGTTTGAAAACGCCGGGTTTTTTCGCTGCGGGTTTCTTGTCTTTCTTCTCGACAATAGCCTCTGCTGCAGTATTCTTTTCAGCCATAGCGTTTCTCCTTACTTCGTTTCTCTGTGTTGTGTGTGCTTCCGACAGAACTTACAGTACTTATTCATTTCAAGTCTATCGGGATCATTCTTCTTGTTTTTGGTTGTGTTGTAATTTCTCTGTTTGCACTCGGTGCAAGCCAGAACAACCTTATCTTTTCCCATTTGCGGCACCTCCTTGATTATTTCGGGCGATTGCCCGTTGATTGCCTCCCTTGTATAAGAAGAAACAGATGCTTCGTGCCCGATTTTCAGGCAACAAAAAAAAGCACCTTTGTACAAGGTGCATCTATTATACCATATTTTTTTCCAAATTGCAAGTGTTTTTTTTCGTTTAATTGTAACATTTTCGTTTCATTTTTCAATTTTCGGGCATTATTCCACCGAAAAACGGACGTACATCCCCGTTTCGGTCACCCGAACCGACTGCATCTTATAATTGGAAGACAAATATTTGGTCAACTGCTCGTTGAGGAAATTCTCCACCGCCGACAGTACGCCGGACTGACCGAGGAAGGGTGTCAACACGTCGCTTTCCGCCGAAACCTTCGTCACGGTCACGGTCAATCGCTGTTCTTCCACCGACAAAGCGCAATCCAGGGTACAGGGAACGAACTCGGGAAGAAAGACCACCAACGCGGCGGGGATCTTCATCTGCTCCGTCAGCTTTGCCACGCAAACGTCCCCAGACAAGATCACGCGCCCGTCGGAAAAGGACGCGGTAATATTCTTCAGCGCAAGCCCGTCGGAATATTTTTTCAGAAGGGCGCAAAAATATTCCGGGGTCAGGGCAAGCTCGTAAAATTTTTCCGATTCCCCGTCGGTGACGGCTTCGGAATTCTCCCCCTCGGTGTCCGAAACCTCCGAAAAGACCACCCCATCGAAGACATCGGTAGCAGGGGACGACCAATCCACGGTGGAATCGTCGTCAAACAACACGTCTTCCCCATCGGAATCGGAAAAAGAAAAATGGTTTTCAATGCCGAAGAACCGGGCAGAGTCGGTTAAAAAATCCCGAAACGCACCGGTCAACACCGCCCAAACGAACAGGGCGGACAACGCCGCCAAAAACAACCCGGATACGATTCTGCTTCCTCTCATGATTTACCCCCTGTCTTTTCCTTATTATAGTATTGCCCGGAAAGGAGGGAAAAGCATCATCCATTTTTTTCCGCACGGGACTTGAACTTTTTGAACAGTTTGTAAACTCTATTGACTTTTTAAGAGAATGTGATATAATATATGGGTGTGTAAAGCAGTTTTACTTTACAGAGGAGACCGAGGATGGACGAAAAACGCTTCAACACCGCTTCGGAAGCCTCCCGGGCGGAGATCACCCTGCTTTTGGACTTTTACGGAAACGCCCTGACCGAGCGTCAACGTCGGACGGCGGAGCTGTATTTTCAGGAGGATCTTTCCTTGGGGGAAATCGCCGAAATGACCGGCATTACCCGTCAAGGAGTTCGGGACGGATTGAAAAAGGCGGAAAAGGCCTTGTTTGAATACGAAGAACGGTTAGGGATCGCCGGACGGTTTTTACGTCAGCGCAAAGCCTTAGAAGAAGCGAAGCACACGGCGGAGGAATTGCCCGACGGAGAAGCGAAAGATCTTCTTCTCGACAAGATCAACGCCGCCATAGACGAAGCGTAACTACCTTATATAATACTGTCGAAGGGAGCGATGACGGATGGCATTTGAAAGTCTTTCCGAAAAATTAGGCAACGTATTCCGCAAGCTGAAAAACCGCGGAAAGCTGTCCGAAGCCGATATCAAATCCGTCATGCGGGAGATCCGCCTGGCTCTTTTGGCGGCAGACGTCAACTACGGCGTCGCCAAAGACTTCACCGCAAAGGTGGGGGAACGGGCGCTGGGGAGCGACGTGTTGGAAAGCCTCACCCCTGCCCAGCAGGTCATCAAGATCGTCAACGAAGAGCTGACGGCACTGATGGGGGAAAAAAACGACCGCATCAAATTCGCCAACAAAGGTCCTACGGTGGTCATGCTCTGCGGACTTCAGGGCGCCGGGAAAACCACCCACTGCACCAAGCTTGCATTGTTCTTTAAAAATATGGGCAAACGCCCCCTGTTGGTGGCTTGCGATATTTACCGCCCCGCCGCAATTTTACAGTTGCAGGTAATGGGAGAAAAGGCAGGGATTCCGGTATTTACCATGCCGGAGGGAACTCCGCCCCCGGAGATTGCCAAGGCAGCCCTTGCCCACGCCAAGGAGCACGGCAACGATATGGTCTTCCTCGATACCGCCGGACGGTTGCACATCGACGAAGATTTGATGGCGGAATTACAGGAGATCAAACGGATCGTTGAGCCAAACGAAATTCTTTTGACCATCGACGCCATGACCGGTCAGGACGCGGTCAACGTAGCAAAATCCTTTGACGAGCAGCTGCAGATCGACGGAACGATCCTGACGAAAACCGACGGTGATACCCGCGGCGGTGCGGCGCTCTCGGTCAAATACGTCACCGGAAAGCCCATCAAATTTATGGGAACCGGGGAAAAGATCGGGGATCTGGAGCCCTTCCACCCCGAACGGATGGCATCCCGCATCCTGGGGATGGGCGACGTTTTAACGCTGATCGAAAAGGCAGAAAAAGCCTTCGACGATAAAAAAGCGGCGGAGCTGGAAGAAAAATTCCGGGAAAACCGCTTTGATTTCAACGATTTTCTCGATTCGTTGGATCAAATGAAAAACATGGGACCGATGGACGACCTGGTTAAAATGATCCCCGGCATGAAGCTTCCGAAAAACGCGGATCTTCACGTGGACGAAAAGCAGATCGCCCGCACCGAGGCGCTGGTTCTTTCCATGACCGCCAAGGAACGGGAAAACCCCGATATCATCAATCCTTCCCGAAAACGGCGGATCGCCGCCGGGGCAGGGATGAAGGTGGAAGACGTCAACCGTCTTTTGAACAGCTTCTCCCAAATGAAGCAGATGATGAAAAAATTCGGCGGCGGACACAAAAACCCCGCCCGGCGTAAAAAGCGCCGTAAATGAGCAAATTCCCCGGAATTTCCGCGGATTTGATAAAAAAGAACTTTATCTCTTGAAAGGAGTGATTTTCAATGGTTAAGATCAGATTGAGAAGAATGGGTGCGAAGAAAAATCCCTACTACCGGATCGTCGTTGCTGACTCCCGTTACCCCCGTGACGGACGTTCCATCGATGAAATCGGAACTTACAATCCCATGGCAGAACCCTCCGTCGTTACCATCGACGCCGACAAAGCCGCTACTTGGCTGAAGAACGGTGCTCAACCCACCGATACTGTGAAGGCTCTGTTCAAAAAGAACGGCATCCTGTAATCGCGAGGTAACGAAATGGAAGAATTGATCCTTTACATTGTCAAAGCGCTGGTCAAGAATCCCGACGCCGTCACCGTCGCCCAAGGGGAAGAACAGGACGGAGTCACCACCTATCATCTGACCGTCGCGGAAGAAGACAAAGGATACGTCATCGGCAGACAAGGCAAGGTGGCAAAAGCCATCCGTGCCATTGTGAAGACCGCAGCCATCAAGGAAAACAAGAAGGTTCGCGTCTATATCGACTGACAATCTGAGGCGGCAGGTGCGACATCTGCCGCCATTCTTTTCTAAAAAAGGAGTTTTTATTATGGAACTCATCGAAACCGGAAAAATCGTCAATACCCACGGGGTAAAAGGGGAACTGAAAGTAGTTCCCTGGGCAGACGACCCGACGGTGTTTCAAAATTTCAAAACCGTAACCATCGACAATACTCCCTATTCCGTCCGATCGGTCCGCTTTCAGGGGCAAAACGTCCTGCTGAAATTGGACGGCATCAACGATATGACTGCGGCGGAAGGGTTGAAAAATAAAATCATTTTTGCGAATCGGGATGATTTTGATCTTCCCGACGGAACGTATTTCATCCAAGATCTCATCGGTCTTACGGTGGTGGAAGACGAAACCGACAAGGAGCTGGGCAGGATTACGGAGGTATTTTCCACCGGTTCCAACGACGTGTACGAAATCACTGGTACCGACAACGTCAAGCGTTACATCCCCGCCATCAAAGATTGCGTCAAAGCAACCGACATGGACGCAAAGCAAATGCGGATTCACGTGATGGAAGGACTGTTTGACGAATGAGATTTGACATCATGACCCTGTTTGACCGGGAAGTGACCGACTTTTTGCACACGTCCATTTTGGGCAGAGCAATCAAAAACGGACTGTTTGAGGTCCATTGTCACAACATTCGGGATTACACCGAGGATAAGCAGAAGCGCGTTGACGACGCGCCCTACGGCGGGGGCATGGGAATGGTTATGCAAGCCGCCCCGATCCGCAACTGCTTCAACCATATTTTGTCGGAAATTCCGGGCAAAAAACCCCACGTCATCTACATGACCCCCAAGGGGAAAAAGTTCACGCAATCCCGGGCGAAAAAGCTGTTAAAGCATGAAAATATCGTCATCCTCTGCGGTCACTACGAGGGGGTAGATCAACGGATCCTGGACGCCATCGTGGACGAAGAGCTGACGGTGGGGGATTACGTCCTCACCGGAGGCGAACTGCCCGCGATGATCGTGGTCGATGCGGTGGGACGGATGATCGAAGGGGTTTTGAGCGATCCCTCCTGCTACGAGGACGAAAGCATCTACAGCGGACTTTTGGAATATCCCCATTACTCCCGTCCCGAAGTTTTCGAGGGCGTTAAGGTGCCGGAAATTCTTCTGTCCGGGCATCACGCCAACATCGAGGCGTGGCGCAAGGAGCAATCCCTGCAAATCACAAAAGAACGCCGCCCCGATCTCTACCGCGCCTACGTCAAAAAGGAAGAACGGAAGGCGGAAAAAATCCGTCTGGAAAAATTACGCATCGAAAAAGAGAAGTACCTGAAACGGAAAGCAAAACGAGAAGCGTTGAAAAAAGCCCAGGAAAATTAAAGATTCCCCCGAAGAGAAACACTCTTTTCGGGGGATTTTTTGCTTTCCTATTGAAATTATCTTAAAAATATGATATACTATAATATAGTAACAAACAAGGAGACCTGTGCCATGAGTATTTTGCAAGGCTTCGCCCCGGAGAGGGTTTTACATTATTTTGAAGAAATCTGTTCCATTCCCCACGGTTCGGGGGACACCGACCGCATCAGCGATTACTGTGTCAATGTCGCCAAGAATTTGGGGTTGGACGTGACGAAGGACGCGCTGAACAACGTCATCATCAAAAAGCCCGCATCCAAGGGATATGAAAGCCACGAACCGATCATTATCCAAGGGCATTTAGACATGGTCTGTGAAAAAGACGCGGACTGCGATTTGGACTTTTCGACAGACGGATTGCGCCTGGGCGTGGACGGAGATTGGATCTACGCCAAAGGCACCACCCTGGGCGGAGACGACGGCATCGCCGTTGCCATGGCTTTGGCGGTGCTGGAGGACGAAACCCTGCCCCATCCCCCCATCGAGGCGGTTTTTACCACCGACGAAGAGACCGGAATGTACGGGGCGGAGGGCATTGACGTCTCCGGATTAAAGGGAAAACTGTTGTTGAATATCGACTCGGAATGTGAAGGGATCTTGACCGTTTCCTGTGCCGGCGGAGCCCGGGCAGAAATCGAAATTCCCCTTACTGCAGAATCCAATTCCTTGCCTTGCAAAAAAATCGTTTTCAAGGGATTGCAAGGAGGACACAGCGGGGTTGAGATCGACAAGGGGCGCATCAACGCCGACGTGTTGATGGGGCAGTTTTTCAAAGAATTGCCAGACGGCTGCCGAATCGTGGACGCCTTTGGGGGAACGAAGGACAACGCCATCCCCAGCCGCGCCGAGGGGATCGTCGCAACGCCGTGGGATCTTTCCCAAATCGCCGCCGAATTCGCCGCGAAAAACCGACCGGACACCGATCCGGGGTTGGTGATTGAAATTTCGGACGCAGAAACCGCAACGATTTGCTACGACGAAGCGTCCACCCGACGGATCGGAGAATTTCTGACCACCGTCCCCAACGGCATCCAAGCCATGAGCAAAAACATCGACGGATTGGTGCAAACCTCGTTGAATTTAGGGCAGCTGCGCTGCGATAACCACACCTTGACCGCCACCTTTTCGGTGCGCAGCTCCGTGGGCGCGGAAAAGAAGGAATTGCTGAAAAAATTGGAGTCGGTCGCCGAAAAATTCGGCGGAAGCTTCGATTCCCACGGAGATTATCCGGCGTGGGAATACAAGGAAGATTCGATTCTTCGGGATACCATGATCCGCGTCTATCGGGAGCAATACGGAAAAGAACCGGTGGTAGAGGCCATTCACGCCGGGCTGGAATGCGGATTTTTCTGCGATAAAATCCCCGGATTGGACGCCGTCTCCTTCGGACCGGACATGAAAGATATCCACACCCCGAGGGAACGGCTGAACATCCCGTCCGTCGCCCGCACCTACGCGTATCTCTGCAACATTCTGAAAGAACTGTGAGGAAAATTTCATGACCGTCATTGACCGCTTTTTAAACTACGTCGCCTTTGACACCACCTCCGACGAAAACAGCGAAACGATTCCTTCCACCGCCAATCAAAAGGTTTTGGGGGCGTATTTGGTGGAGGAATTGAAATCCGCCGGATGCCTTGACGCCTTCATGGACGAATTCGGCTACGTTTACGGAACGCTCCCCGCCACCAAGGGGTACGAAAATCTGCCTGCGCTGGGGTTGATCGCCCACATGGACACCGCCCCTGCCGTCAGCGGAAGCAATATTAAGGCAAAGATCGTGAAATACGAGGGAACGGATCTGAATTTGGGGGCGGCAATTCTTTCCCCCAACGATTTCCCCTATCTGAACGATTATCTGGGACAGGATCTGATCGTCACCGACGGCACCACCCTTTTGGGGGCAGACGATAAAGCGGGCATCGCCGAAATCGTCCAGGCCTGCGCGGAAATGACCGCCCATCCCGAAAAGCCCCACCGCACCGTCGCCGTCTGCTTCACCCCCGACGAGGAGATCGGACGGGGCGCGGACAAGTTCAACGTAACGGGCTTCCCCGCAAGGGTTGCCTACACCGTCGATGGGGGCGAGATTGGAGAGATCGAATACGAAAACTTCAACGCCGCTTCGGCAAAAATTGAAATTTTCGGGGTCAACATTCATCCGGGCGCCGCAAAAAACAAGATGAAAAACGCTTCCCTTTTAGCTGCGGAATTTATCCAAAGTCTTCCTTCTGCCGAAACACCGGCACACACGGAAGGATACGAGGGATTCTATCATCTGTGCGATATTTCCGGAGACGAAAGCTACGCAAAGCTGAATTATATTATTCGGGATCACGATCGGACGCTTTTTGAAAACCGCAAAAAATTCATTTTGAATCTGACCGATTATCTCAATTCGGTCTATGGGGACAACACCTTTGTTGCCACCGTAAAGGACAGCTACTACAACATGAAAGAAAAGCTTGCGGATCACATGGATCTGATCGAAAACGCAAAATCCGCCATGGAGGCGGCAGGCGTTACGCCAAAGGTCGTTCCCATTCGGGGCGGCACCGACGGAGCGAGACTTTCCTACGAAGGTCTTCCCTGCCCCAACCTTTCCACCGGAGGCATGAACTTCCACGGAATCCACGAATTCATCCCCGTTTCTTCCCTGAACAAAATGGTAGAAGTTCTGTTGGAATTGACGAAAGCATAAGGAGAATTTCAATGAAACCGCTGTGTTTTTCTGAAAATTTTAAGGCTCTGCGGATCTCCTCCGGGGCAACGCAAAAAACCCTTGCCGAAGCCCTGCAGGTCTCTCCCCGCACCCTTTCCCTGTGGGAAAAGGGGGAACGGATCCCCACCGTAGAGCAGGCGCTTGCCGTCGCGGAACGGTTCGGGCTTACGGTAGAAGAGCTTTTTTACGGCGAGGAGGAATCCCTTGAAAAAATCCCCGGCATGGCGTCCATGACGGAACTGTACAAGATCGGCTCCGGACCTTCCTCCTCCCACACCATGGGACCGGAAAAGGCGTGCATGATCTTCAAGGAACGCTATCCAAACGCCGACCGCTTTGCCGTCACTTTGTACGGATCGCTGGCAAAAACCGGAGAAGGGCACGGCACCGACCGGGTCATCGTCAAAACCCTTGCGCCCATCCCCTGCGCCATCACCTTTGACACCGTCACCGGGGATCTCCCCCACCCCAACACCATGGAATTGTTCGCCTATCGGGGGAAGGAAGAAATCGCCCGAACGAGGGTTTACAGCGTCGGGGGCGGCGCCATTCGGTTCGAGGGGGAATCGGTGGCGGAAAGTAAGCATATTTACGACCTTGACACCTTCAACGATATTTCCGCCTACTGCAAAAAGGAAGGGCTTCGCCTGTGGGAATACGTCTATCAGGTGGAGGGGAACGACTTCAAAGATTACCTGATGGAGATCTGGAAAGCCATGCGGCGCTCCATCGCCGCGGGGTTGGAGGATGACGGAATCCTGCCCGGAGGGTTAAACGTCCACAAAAAGGCAAAGCATTTATACAATCTGCAACACGTGGACGAGACGCCGGAGACCAAAACCAACCGCCTCATTTCCGCCTACGCCTTTGCAGTGGGAGAACAGAACGCCTGCGGATGCCGTATCGTCACCGCCCCTACCTGCGGAGCCGCGGGGGTGTTGCCTGCCGTACTGTATTTTCAGCAGAAGAAGGGCGGATACACCGACGAGGAGATCTGCCGCGCCCTTGCCACCGGTGGTCTGATCGGAAATTTGATCAAAACCAACGCTTCCATTTCCGGGGCGGAATGTGGTTGCCAGGCGGAGGTCGGCTCTGCCTGCGCTATGGCGGCGGCTGCCTTGGCAGAACTGTTCGAGCTGTCCCTGGATAAGATCGAATATTCCGCGGAAATCGCCATTGAGCATCATTTGGGCTTGACCTGTGATCCCATCTGCGGTCTGGTGCAGATCCCCTGCATTGAACGGAACGCCGTTGCCGCCATGCGCGCCATCAACGCCGTCAACCTGTCCTCTTTTTTGAGTGACACCCGAAAAATCTCCCTCGATAAAGTCATTGTCACCATGCGAGACACCGGAAGAGACCTGAACCGCCAATACCGGGAAACCTCCGAGGGCGGACTTGCAAAAATACGGATTCACTAACCGAAAAAATGATCAATATAAAAACAAAGACCGCCGAGGAAAATCCTCGGCGGTCTTTGTTTGCGCTATGAAATTTGAGATTATTCGGTAATCATCTTGCCTTCTGCGTCGAAGAAGTACCAGCCCTTTGCCTTATCGTTGGCAGATTCGTGGATCTTCCAGACGTAGTATTTGCCTGCGCCGTACTTGGTGTAGTTTTCGGAGGTAATGATCTTGCCGTCGTATTGGGCAACGTAATAGAAGCCGTCTGCTTCGTTCAGGAACAAGCCCATTTCCTTAACTTTACCGTTTTCGAAGTAGTACAGGCCACCCTTGTCGGGATGCTCGCAGATGCCTTGGAGCATCGCGCCGTCGGCTCCGAAATAATACCAGCCGGTGGCAATTTCGCTTGCGGATTCGTCAACCTTCCAAACGTAATACTTGCCTGCGCCGTAGGTGGTGTAGTTTCCGGAGGTAATGATCTTACCGTCGTATTGGGCAACGTAATAATTGCCTTCGTACTCGAACAGACCCATTTCGGTGGGCTTGCCATCGACGTAGTAGTAGCCGTCAACGATGCCGTTCTTCAGGGGGATGATGACGCCGTTTTCGTCGAATTCATACCAGCC
>JAGAPC010000053.1 GCA_017623475.1 Clostridia bacterium
GTTCGGCTCACTACAGAAAGGGAAAAATACCTTTTTCACATCTACAAAATCGCTTGTAAAAATTTTGACCGTAGAAACGGCGAAACCCCCGATTTTATCGGGGGTTTCTTGGGCAATATCTTTTTCATTGCCCTTTGATGGTCCGAGCGGCGGGAGTCGAACCCACGGCCTCTTGAACCCCATTCAAGCGCGCTACCAAACTGCGCTACGCCCGGATGTCTCTTTTTGAGACTTATGTATTATAGCACACTTTCAACCAATTTGCAAGAGTAAATCAAAACATTTTACAATTATTTCGCAATTAGGAACTGAAAATCTCTTTCAAACAGAAAAGAAGAAAATAAACGGATAAATTTTTCTGTTTCTCTTGCATTCCCCGCCAATTTATGATATAATTAAGGAAGAATTTATACTTAGGAGTTGCTTACATGATGAGGCTATCTACGAAACAACATCCAAACGCCATCTCAAATAAAGGACGCGATTCCAATATTGAGCTGTATCGCATCATATCAATGATTTTAATTATCGCACACCATTACGTAGTTAATTCCGGCATGATGACCCCCATCTATAAAACCCCCTTGTCTTATACCTCTATATTTCTATTGCTCTTCGGGGCTTGGGGCAAAATTGGGATCAACTGCTTTGTTTTAATTACCGGTTATTTTATGTGCAAATCACAAATAACCCTGAAAAAATTCGTAAAGCTTTTATTTGAGGTGCTTTTCTACCGTACGCTTTTCTACTGCATTTTTTGGATTACAGGATACGCTTCTTTTAATATCAAAGATTTTATCAAATTAGTTCTCCCCGTAACATCCATCGGAACCAATTTTACAGAAACGTACCTTACCTTCTTTTTATTCATTCCTTTTTTAAACGTTCTCATCAAAAATTTAAATGAGAAACAACATATTCGCCTTCTTTTGCTGGCTTCTTTCGTGTATATCGTCTGCGGAACCCTTCCCTTATTTTACGTAACCATGAACTACGTATCGTGGTATATCGTTCTGTATCTCATCGCCTCTTATATCCGCTTATATCCGAAAAAAATCTTTAACAATACTGCATTTTGGAGTATTGCCACCATCCTGTCGATTTTATTATCCTGCTTTTCCGTCGTTGCAGCAACCTGGCTTGGAACCAAAACCGGAGAAAACATTTCCTACGATTACGTTACCGACTCCAATACGTTTCTTGCCGTGTTGACCGGACTGTGTTCCTTTATGATGTTTAAAAACTTAAAAATTAAGTACAATAAATTTATCAATACGGTTTCGGCTACGACCTTTGGGATTTTGCTGATCCATTCACATAGCAGTACCATGAGACAATGGCTTTGGAAGGACGTTTTACACAATGCGGAAATGTATTCTTCCAAATACCTGGTGCTGCATGCCATAGCAAGTGTGATCGTCGTTTTTATCGTGTGTTCCCTTTTAGATATGCTACGGATCAAATTCATTGAAGCACCGGCGTTTCGACTTTGGGACAAATATTTAGAAAAGCCGATCGTTCAAAAATTCAAAGCAATAGAAGATAAAATTTGCAAAAAACTAAACGTTCATCAAGACAACTAATATTGTCAAACAAAAGACTACGCTTATGAAAGAGATTAAAACTTGTCTGCTTCTTGGGGTTTCCGATGGAAATGATGCGGAAGCGTCGATGGCGGAATTGGAGCAGTTGGCGGAAACGGCGGGGCTTGTCGTTCGGGGCGTTTTGCTGCAGCAACGGCAAAAGCCGGACAACGCCACCTATATCGGGGCAGGGAAAGTGGAGGAAATGAAAGAATTTATTTCCAACCACGAAATTGACCTGGCGATTGCCAACGGAGAATTGTCCGCCGGTCAGATCCGAAATTTGGAGGACGGGCTGGACGTGGCGGTGATCGACCGCACGATGCTGATTTTGGATATTTTTGCCGGGCGCGCTCAATCGGCGGAGGGTCGGCTTCAGGTGGAATTGGCGCAATTAAAATACCGTCTCCCCCGCCTTGCGGGGTTGGGGGAAAGTCTTTCCCGTCTTGGAGGCGGAATCGGGACGCGGGGTCCGGGGGAAACGAAATTGGAAACCGACCGCCGTCACATCCGCAGACGGATCAAAGCCCTGGAAAACGCTTTAAAGGAAGTAAAACAGCGGCGGCAGACCGTTCGCCGCGGACGGATTCGGGGCGGAAAAAGCACGGCGGCGCTGGTGGGATATACCAACGCAGGGAAATCCACGTTGCTGAACCGTCTGTGCGGAAGCGAGGTTTACGCGGAAGACCAATTATTTGCCACCCTCGACACGACGGTGCGGCGGATGGAAGGGTTGAAGGGGCAGGAAATTCTCTTATCCGATACCGTAGGATTTTTGCGGGATCTTCCCCACACGCTGATCGACGCCTTTCATTCCACCTTGGAGGAATCTCTGTCGGCGGATCTGCTATTGCTGGTGCTTGACGGCGCGGATCCGGAAGCGGAGGCGCGGTTTGAGGTGGTACGGGATCTGTTGCACACGCTACAGGCGGATCAAAAGCCCATCTTTTTAATTTTAAATAAGATCGACAAGGAAGAAATGCGCGATCTTGCCCCCTTATACGCCTTGGGATCCAAAGAAAAAATGAGGGTATTCCCCGTTTCCGCAAAAACCGGAACGGGCTGTGAGGAATTAAAGCGAGCCATTTCCCGGCATTTTGCGGGGGAATCTGAAAAAACGGTTCTCGTGCCCTACGATAACGGTGCCGCCTTGGCGGAGCTGTATCGGGATAAGGTGATTTTGAACCGGGAAGAAACCGACGCAGGAATTAAAATTACCTACGCCGCGGAAGAAAAAGCATAAAGCGAAACTCCCTGATTGATTCAGGGAGTTTTGTATGTTACTGTGCATTTTTTTTACGGCAGGCGTCACACATAATGCGGACGGTCAGGTCGTAGGATTCCACGGGAGAACCGATGGTCGCTTCCAGCTGCTCGGTCAGATCGGGAACGGGGATATCGTAAACCTCCCCGCAATAGGTACAAAGACAATGGTGATGGGGACGGACGGTTTTATCAAAATGATCCGGTTGTCCGGGCATTTCGATCCGTAAGATCTCCCCTGCGTCGCTCATTAAACCAAGATTGCGATACACCGTGCCCATGGCGATGGTAGGCAGAATTTGCTTCGCCTCGACGTAGATCTGCTCTGCCGTCATGTGACGCATGGAATTTTGGATCACGTCAAAAATGATCCTGCGTTGCTGTGTCATAGGCAGCTTCCTTTCCGAAAATTAAAGATTAAGAATAATTCCTATTATCTATAGTATATCATAAAATCTTCGGAATGTCAAGAGGGAATTAAAATTTTAAGATCCGATCTACCGTTTCTTTCGGAAGTTGGGGAAAGGGAATCGGCGTGGGCGGCGGAGTCGGATGATCTCCCAGGGGACGCTGAAAAATGGCAACGTCACACCAGCGGCCGCATTTGAAGTCGCATTTCTTCTGAACGCCGATCAAACGGAAGGCAAAGCGGTTGTGCAATTTTTCACTTTCCGGATTGGGATAAGACAACACGGAGCAGACGTTCTGATACCCCTGCAGACGCAAAAGATCCAACAAAGCGGCGTACAAATGGCTTCCGATCCCGTTTCCGTGATATCCCCGGCGCACGTAAACCGATAATTCCGGCGTCCAATGAAACCCCTCCCGGGAACGGTAGGGGGACGCGTAGGCGTAGCCTAAAATCTTCCCATCCCCTTCTGCCACGAGATAGGGGTATTTCTCCAGAGTACGTTCCACACGGCAGCGGAATTCCTCCGGCGTGGGAACCCGCACTTCAAAGGTGACGGTGGTTGATTCCACGTAAGGGCGGTAAATATCGAGAATCTCCTCAAAATCCGAGGGGGATGCGACACGATAAGTGATAATTCCGAGCATAAGACACTCTCCTTTGCTTCTTATTATAATATAAAATACGGAAAATGTCAAGAATTGCAAAAAAATTCCTCCCGGACGTTTTTTCCGAGAGGAATTTGAGTTATTCTTCTTTTGTTTTTTTACGGAGTTTTGCGATAAACTCACAGAACCAGTAATAAAGCGGAATCGTCAAAAACAAAATCCACAAGGGATGCCACAGTCCCTGGTCAAACCCCAGCCACAAATAGACAAGTGAAATAGCAACGGGGAAGGCAAAATCATCCGCTTTTTTTGAAAAAATCGAATCAACCAACGAATAATAGATCGGTATCAACAAAAAGACCAGCCAACCATACGCCCAACCGCCGCAGATGTTCATAAATCCGAAGACCAAATAGGCAATCAGGGTCGCCACCGGGAAGGGGAAGGCTTGGAAGAAGCGATGGGCGGGGGATTTTCCGGGCTTTCCTGCAGAAAGCTGGATGTCCGCAACGGCGCGAAATCCGTGTTCTTCGTCTTCGTCCTCGTCATCTTCCGCATCGTCGTTGACGTGAATGAAGTGTCCTTTTTCCGTGTCTTGAATCAGAACGGTTTTGTTTCCCTTTTTTATGGTGATGGTTTCGGCGTCGGGCTTTGACACCGCTGATTTTCCCAAAACCAATTCGTCCAGAGATACGCCGTACAGCTCGGCAAGGGCGATCAGATTGTCGGTGTCGGGAGAGGCTTCCACCCGTTCCCACTTGGAGACCGCCTGTCGGGAAACGCCGATCTTCTCCGCCACGTCTTCCTGGGAGAGATTGTGTTTTTTTCGATACTCAACCAAACGATTTGCAATTTCAAGAGTCATACCATAAATTCCTTTCCGGTGTTTTTTACGGCATTATCATACCATAAAATCCGGTTGCACGCCATACATTCGGGATTTCATCGCCGCAACTATTGGTTTCCCCCGGCTGAAAAATCAGTCAACGTAGCCTTTTTCCTTCTTCCATTGAAGGAAATCCTCGTAATTGCCGGCGTAATCCAAAACGCCGTCGGGACGGAGCTCGATGATGCGGTCGGCGACGGTATTCATCATTTCATAGTCGTGGGTGGTAAACATCATTCCGCCCTTGAACGCCTTCAAGCCGTCGTTAACGGCGGTGATGGATTCCAGATCCAGGTGGTCGGTAGGCTGATCGAGAATCAGAAAATTACTTCCGAACATCATCATCCGAGAAAACATACAACGTACCTTTTCTCCCCCGGACAACACGTGAACCGGCTTATAGACCGCGTCCCCGGAAAACAGCATCCGCCCCAAAAATCCCCGAAGATAGCTTTCGGTCTGATCCTTGGAATACTGACGCATCCAATCGATGATACTGTCGTTGCAGCCGTCGAAATACTTGGTATTATCGTGGGGGAAATAGGAGGTGGTGATGGATTGCCCCCATTTGAATTCCCCGGAATCGGGAGGATCTTCCTCCATCAGAATCCGGAACAGGGAGGTAATTGCCAATTCGTTCCCCAAAAGAGCCACCTTTTCGTTGCGGTTGAGGGTAAAGGAGAGATTTTCGAAAAGAGGCTGACCGTTCATGGATTTGGAAAGCCCCGTGACCTCCAAAATATCTTTGCCTGCTTCCCGATCGGCTTCAAAGCCGATGAAGGGATAGCGGCGGGAGGAGGCGGGGATCTCTTCGACGGTCAGTTTATCCAACAGCTTGCGGCGGGACGTCGCCTGACGGGATTTGGATTTGTTGGCGGAAAAGCGGGAAATAAACTCTTGCAATTCCCGAATTTTTTCTTCATTCTTTTTATTTTGCTGTTTAATCAGCCGTTGCATCAGCTGAGAGGATTCGTACCAAAATTCGTAGTTGCCCACGTACATTTTGATGCCCGAAAAATCGATATCCACGATGTTGGTACAAACGTCGTTCAAGAAGTGGCGATCGTGGGAAACGACGAGAACCGTACCGAAATAATCGCTCAGAAAGTCTTCCAGCCACAGAACCGCGTCGATGTCCAGACCGTTGGTCGGCTCGTCCAAGAGAATAATATCGGGGTTTCCGAACAACGCCTGGGCAAGGAGAACCTTGATTTTTTCGCTTTCCTTCAAATCGGACATGGTAGTATAAAGCAGATCTTCACTCAAGCCGAGACCTTGAATCAGCCGCGAAGCGTCGGATTCCGCCTCCCAGCCGTTCATTTCCGCAAAAATTCCTTCCAATTCCGAGGCGCGAACCCCGTCCTCATCGGAGAAATCCTCCTTCATGTACAAGGCGTCCTTTTCCTTCATTACCTCGTACAATTTAGCGTTCCCCATAATGACCGTGTCCAAAACGGTGTAGGCGTCGTAGGCAAAGTGATCCTGCTTCAACACCGACATCCGCGTGTCGGGGGCGATGGAAACCGAACCGGAGGAAGGCTCCAATTCTCCGCACAGAATCCGTAAAAAGGTGGATTTCCCGGCGCCGTTGGCACCGATGACTCCGTAACAGTTTCCGGGGGTAAACTGCAAATCCACGTGCTTAAACAGCAGTTGACCGCCGAAATTAAAACTCAAATCGTTGACGTTGATCATATCTGAAACTCCTTAAAATAATCGCGAATGGTTTGCTCCGACGCGGAAAAAGAACCCTGCAGCATGGTATCGCTTCCACCGCCCCTGCCGGACAAGGCGGCGTTGATCTCCTTTGCCCGTTCCCGTAAGCCGGGCTTTGCGGAGGCGATGACGTAGCTGTAGCCGTCGGAATCGGTTCCGGAAAGGCAAATAAATACGCCGGTGCATTTTTTTACGCCCTCGTTAGCGGCGGCGCGCCGTGTGTCGGCGTCGGCGTCAAGAAGAACGCAAAGATTTCCCTCGCAGGGGGGCAGCTGATTTAACTGCAATAGGGCGTTTTCCTTTAATAACGATCCGTAGCGGCGGCGCAATTCGGCGTAATCCCGGTGCAATTTTTCCGCGACGGAACAGATCTGTCCTCTGGGGGCAGAAAACAGGGCGGACAGGGATTTTTCGTCCTGCCGTAAGGTACGATATTCTTCGTAGGCGTCGCTTCCGCAACGGACGGTCCATCGGGTTCCGCCCTTCCACCGAATGGCATCGACGACGTAAATTCCGCCGATCTCCCCGGTACGCTTCACGTGGGGCGCACAGCAGGCGCATACGTCGATCCCATCGACCGTAACGATACGCACTGCCTCGGTCAATTCCTTTTTACTGCGGTATTGCAGGGTCTTTAATGCTTCTTCGGAGGGGTAGCTGCAAACAATCTCACGGTTTTCCCAAACCGTACGATTGGCAAGTTCTTCCACCCGACAAAGATCAGCGGCAGAAAATTCTCCGTCGTAATCCACGGTCATTTCTCCGTCCGAAAGATGAAAGCCCACGTTTTCAAACCCAAACAGAGCGTGAACGATCCCCGAAAGGATATGCTCCCCGGAATGGTGCTGCATCCGACGGAAGCGCTCGTCCCAAGCCAAGACACCCTCCACGGTGCTTCCGACGGAAAGAGGGGCAGGTGTCCGATGATAAATGATTCCGTTGCGAATTTGCGTATCGGTCACGGCAATTCCGCCCAACGTGCCCGCGTCGCCGTGCTGTCCGCCCCCTTCGGGGAAAAAGGCGGTGCGGTCAAGAATCACGTCGTATCCGTGTTCCGACGCAATACATTCCAGAACCGTGGCGGAAAAGGTTTTGAGATAGGCATCAACGTCGTATAATTTTTCAGTCATA
>JAGAPC010000007.1 GCA_017623475.1 Clostridia bacterium
AAGGCCTTGACAACAATCCTCCCGCAGAGGCTATTGACTGGAGAGGCAACGCTTGGGATTACAAGAACTACGACAAGACTCGCAAGCTTGAGACCTCCGGCGCTCATCCCAACTCCCGTTTCACTGCAAAGGCTATCAACTGCCCCTGCATCTCCAAGGAATTCAACAATCCCGCCGGTGTTCCCATTGACGCCATCGTGTTCGGCGGCCGCCGTGCCAAGACTGCACCCCTGGTTTACCAGTCCTTCGATTGGAATCACGGTGTATTCGTCGGTTCTGCTATGGCTTCCGAAACCACCGCTGCCGCTTCCGGCGCCGTCGGTGTCGTTCGCCGCGATCCTATGGCGATGCTGCCCTTCTGCGGCTACAACATGGGCGACTACTTCGCTCACTGGCTGAATATGGGCACCAAAATTCCCAAGGCTCCCAAGATCTTCAACGTCAACTGGTTCCGTACCGATGACGAAGGTCACTTCATTTGGCCCGGATTCGGCGACAATATGCGCGTGCTGATGTGGATCCTCGCCCGTTGCGACGGTACCGTTGACGCGGTGGAAACTCCCATCGGATATATGCCCAAGGCGGAAGATATCAACATCGAAGGTCTGGATCTTGACCTTGACACCGTTAAGGGACTCCTGTCCGTGGATAACGATCTGTGGCTGGAAGACGCCAAGGGTCTGCGTGAATTCTACAACAAGATCGACTCCGTCGGCAACCGTATGCCCAAAGAACTTTGGAATCAGCTGGACGCCTTCGAAGCCCGCTTGTCTAAGTAATTTAACAACCAACGAACCGCCTTTCTCGAAAAGGCGGTTCTCCTTTTAGTCATTTTCGCAACTGCAGGTTGCGAAAAACTTCCAATCCGAGTTGATTGAAAAATAATATCTTTTGGGGTATAATAATATCATAGGAATAATGAAAGGTGTGTGATCTCATGACTCTTGGCGAAAAATTGTATCATCTTCGCACGACGGCGAATCTTTCCCAGGAACAGCTGGCGGAAAAAATCTCCGTTTCCAGACAATCGGTTTCCAAGTGGGAAATTGATCAGGCTTTGCCGCAAATTGATAAGGTTTTGCAGATTTGCTCGGTCTTCGGCGTTTCTGCCGACGAGCTTTTGAAGGACAGTATTACCGTAGATCGTACTCCCTCGAACGTACCTCGAAAGAATAAATATTTCGGCACGGACGGCTTCCGCGGGGAGGTAAACGTGGATCTTACCTCCGTGCAGGCGTATAAAATCGGACGCTTCCTCGGATGGTATTTGGCTTCGGATAAAAAACCCGGGTATAAGCCCCGCATCGTCGTGGGGAAGGATACCCGCCGTTCCAGCTATAATCTGGAATATTCCATCGTTGCCGGTATTACCGCATCCGGCGCGGACGCCTATATGCTCCACGTAACCACCACCCCCAGCGTGTCTTACGTTACGGCGAAGGACGAATTTGACTGCGGTATCATGATTACCGCGTCCCACAATCCTTATACCGATAACGGAATTAAGGTCATCAACCGCTACGGCGAGAAATTGGACGACGATACCACGTCCCTCATCGAATCTTATCTTGACGGAGATTTGTCTCCCTTCGGCATTTCCGGCGACGATTTACCCTTCGCGACCGGAGAACGGATCGGTTGTATCGTGGACTACGTCGCGGGGAGAAATCGGTATATTGCGTATCTGATCTCCCTGGCGTCCTATTCCTATCGGAATCTCCGTATCGGATTGGACTGCGCCAACGGTTCTTCCTGGTCGGTTGCAGGGGCGGTTTTCGGTGCGTTGGGCGCCCAGACCGTAATCATCGGTGCAGAGCCCGACGGGATCAATATCAATAAGGATTGCGGTTCTACCCATATTGAAAACCTTTGCCGCGTTGTAAAGGAACAGCATTTGGACGTTGGATTTGCCTTTGACGGCGACGCCGACCGTTGCCTTGCCGTAGATGAAAATGGAAACGTGGTGGACGGCGACGGAATCCTGTATATATTGGGAAAACGTCTCCACGAACGGGGGATGTTGAAAAACGATACGGTGGTTTCTACCATTATGTCCAACAGCGGTCTGGTTGCCGCCCTGGAAAAGGCGGGCATTAAAAACGAGCAGACCACCGTGGGCGACCGCTTCGTGTACGAATGTATGCAGAAGAACGATTACGCCTTGGGCGGCGAAAGCTCCGGACATATTATTCTTCGTAAATACGCGACCACCGGCGACGGAATTCTGACCGCCATCATGTTGGCGGAAGAAATCTGCAGCTCCAAGCAATCCCTTTCCAAGCTTGCAGAACCCTTGAAGCTTTACCCCCAGGTGACCAAAAACGTCCGGGTCAAGGACAAATCCGCCGTGTTGAACGATGCGGAGGTTTTGGAGGTCAAGGCTTTCGTGGAACGGGAAATCGGGGGCAAGGGAAGAGTTCTTCTCCGCGCAAGCGGAACCGAACCCTTGATTCGGGTTATGGCAGAATGTGAAGACGAGGAAAAATGTGAAGAATACGTTAGCCGTATTTCCGATAAAATCAGAGAAAGAGGGCTGTGCGTTGAATAAATCCATAAAAACCAAAGATCTGTATGATTGTCAAACGCCCTATTTGATCCCCCTGTTCAAATCTGCCGAATATCCTTGGGAAATATTGCCCAAGATCAAGGAATATATCCGAACTCTCATCGACGGAGGACTTTCGGATTTTACCGAAATCTCCGAGGGCGTTTTCGTCGGAAAAAACGTTACGATCAGTCCCACCGCGGTCATTGAGCCTCCGGTCATTCTCGGCGCGGGAACACAAGTTCGCCCCGGCGCGTATCTTCGGGGAAACGTGATTACCGGTGAGGATTGCGTTTTGGGAAATTCTTCGGAATTTAAAAATTGTGTTCTTCTCAAGCACGTGCAAGCCCCTCATTATAATTACGTGGGGGATTCGGTGCTCGGAAACTTTTCTCATCTGGGCGCCGCGTCCATTTGCTCGAATCTGAAATCGGACGGAAAGCCCGTGGTAATCCGCGGAGACGCGGAATATCCTACGGGGCTTCGGAAAGTCGGCGCGTTTTTGGCGGACGGGGCAGACGTGGGCTGTGCCTGCGTGCTCAATCCCGGCACCGTATTGGGAAACCGCACGTCGGTCTATCCCAACAACGCCTTGCGCGGAGTATTCCCCTCGGATTGCATCGTCAAATCCAACGATAACGTCGTTGTCCGCAGACCCGATGGAACAACCGAATAAGAAATAAGAAAAAATGGCACAACGTGCCATTTTTTCTTGACTTTTCGCGGAAAATATGATATACTGATACCATCTTTCAAAGGAGTGTGCAGTATGTTTGAAGGTATTCCCGTCGGGATGCAATCCTTTATGGTGGAGCTTCGGAACCGAAACAGTAAGCCTTGGTACGAGGCGCATAAACCCGAATATCAACGGCTTGTAAAAGAGCCCTTCGGCGCGTTGACCCTGGAGCTGGGCGAAGCCGTCCGGAAAATTGACGACCGTATTTTGATCGAGCCCCGACGCTGCGTGTCTCGGGCGCGCCGCGATACCCGTTTTACCCACGATAAATCTCTGTACCGCCAAAACGTGTGGATTTCTTACAAGCCTGCGGTGGATCGCTGGGATATCCCCTCGTTCTTTTTTGAGGTATTGCCCGATCACTTTCAGTACGGCTTGGCGTTTCTCGATATGTCCCCCGCCTATCTGCGGAAATTTCGGGATTATATCGCCGATTGCCCCAACGATTTCAAAAAAGCCGTTCAGGAGGCGCAAGCAGGCGGACTCTCCGTCGTCGGCGAGTGCTACAAAAAGCCCAAGGAGGGTGCCCCCAGGGGATTGGAGGAATGGTATTCGTATAAAAGATTTTATCTTGCCGCAAAG
This sequence comes from Clostridia bacterium, assembly GCA_017623475.1. Lineage (GTDB taxonomy): Bacteria > Bacillota > Clostridia > Oscillospirales > UBA644 > RGIG995. The sequence continues at coordinate 3,864 of JAGAPC010000007.1, forward strand.
CGGTACGATACGGATATCCTTCAAACGAGGGATTTTATTCCCGACGTAATCAAAGCCTTCGAATCGGCGGCTCATTTTTACGAGATCTTCACCGAGGTTGCGGATTCCAAGCCGGGAGAATTTTCCTACGAAGAATACGGATTTTGAGAGTGAAGAGTGGAGATGGTTAGTTAAAAATTTCTTGAAGCTTTTCCCACAACCAAAACCTTACCGTGACCTTTTCCGTTCTGCTTTTTGCTAATTGAAAACATTCGGGCATTTTGCTTTCGTCGGTCTGAACCTCCGCCGCCCCCACGTAACAGGCGGCAGGGAAGACGACGCACCACCAGTTTTTCCCTTCCCCCGGACCGATGCTGACGATCAGGGAATCGTAGATTCCTTCGGGGAGGAAAAATCCGTCGTATTCCCGATATTCAAAGGTTTCCCGCCCCAGCGTGACCGAAACGGCATGATTGCTTTCTGCCTGCGTTACCACCTCCTGTCCGGCTTCCGTCAGTCGATCAAGGTTGGAGATGATCCGATTTTTCGCTTCCTGCTTGTCGTTGCAATCCGACAAAAGCTCGCCGGTAACCTTTAAAATTCCGTCCCGCACCTTTAATTTCAATGCCTGCTCTTCCGGACTGTCGTCTGCCGCCCGAACGTGTAGCCGTATGATGTTTTCCCGCGCCGACGCCTCCTTTGCCGTCGATATGCCGGAAATCAGTAAGAACAACGAAAGGATTGCCGCCAACGGAAGAAATAAGAATTTTTTCATGATATTACCGCCTTTTTTTAATATGTATCCGTTGCGGTATGTCTTTAGTATCTGCGCGATTTCATTGTTTTAATCATTTCTCGGAAAGGACTTTCGTATGTCTTTAAAATCTGTCTTTTTTGATTTGGACGGAACGCTGCTTCCCATGGATCAGGACGTCTTTGTTCAAGGTTATTTCGGGCGCCTTTGCAAAAAGATGGCGCCCTTCGGCTACGATCCGAAAATGCTGGTGAAGGGGATCTGGGCGGGAACGGAAGCCATGATAAAAAACGACGGCTCCTGCACCAACGAAGAACGGTTCTGGCAGGTTTTCCCCGCGGTTTGCGGACAAGACGTTTTAAATCATATGAAAACCCTTGAGGATTACTACGCCAACGAATTCCAGCAGGTGCGATCCGACTGCGGATTTTCCCCCAACGCAAGGGAAGCGATAAAATTGGTAAAGGATCTTGGTTTACTCCCGGTGCTTGCCACGAACCCGATTTTCCCCGCGATTGCCACCGAAAGCCGCATCCGTTGGGCAGGGCTGGACGTCTCGGATTTTGCCTATTATACCGTCTATGAAAATTCCGCCTACTGCAAGCCGAACCCGAAATATTATCAGGAAATTTTGGATCATCTGCAGTTAAATCCCGAAGAGGTTCTGATGGTCGGCAACGACGTGGACGACGATATGGTTGCGGAAAATTTGGGGATGAAAACCTTTCTTCTCACGAACGATCTGATCAACAAAAGCGATAAGGATATTACCCGTTGGCATCACGGAGATTTTGAGGATCTGTTCCGTTATCTGAAGAAAATTACTTAAAAAATTGCGGAAGCACCGTCTTCCGCAATTTTTCTTTACTTAATAGCAAAATAGCAAAATGGATTGATATTGACTTTGCCGTATTTTTGTGTTATTATGAATATGGAATACGATAATGCGAGGTATGGCATGAAAGCGATTATCAACGGAAAAATCATTTTAAAAGACGAAGTTTTAGACGGGGTTGCGCTCGTTTATTCCAACGTAATTGAAGGAATTGTTCCCGTGGAAATGATTCCCGATGACGTGCAGATCATCGACGCCGCAGGGGGATACGTTGCTCCCGGATTGATCGACCTGCATATCCACGGGTATCTCGGTCATGACGTTTGCGACGGCGAGGAAGCATCCATCCGCACCATCTCCAAAGGACTTCTTGCCAACGGTGTCACAGGCTTTTTGCCCACTACGATGACGGTATCTCTTCCGGTGATCCGCAAGGCGCTTGAGGTCTGCCGTTCTCTGAAGGAGGAAAGCAGAACCTGGGACGGAAGCGCGATCCTCGGTTGTCATGCGGAAGGACCTTTTATCAGCGAAAGCAAAAAGGGCGCGCAGGACGCGGAATATATCTTAAAGCCCGACGCCTCTCTCGTCAAGGAATATTCCGATATCATTAAAATCATCACCCTTGCGCCGGAAACCGATACGGAGGATTTTGCCGCCATTCGGGAAATTTGCCGCGATACCGACGTGGTCGTTTCCATGGGGCATACCTCGGCGGATTACGAAACGGCGATGAATTCCGTTCAAGCCGGCGTTAAGCACGCAACCCACCTGTTCAATGCGATGACTCCTTTGACCCATCGCGCCCCCGGGGTTGTCGGCGCGGCGTTGAATTCTTCCGTCAGCTGCGAGTTGATCGTAGATACCTATCACGTGGACAAAAGTCTGTTTGACCTTGTTTGGCGCTTGAAGGGACGAAAGCTTTGCTTCATTACCGACTGTCTGCCTGCCGGCGGACTTCCCAACGGCGAATATACCCTCGGTGGGGCAAAAATTGTTTATCAGGACAATCTTTGCCGTCTGGAGGACGGAACCATCGCAGGGAGCGTCTTGCCGATGAATCTCGGCGTTTGGAACGTCTATACTAATTCCGAAATTCCGCTTTACGAGTGTGTGAATTGCGCCTCGCTCAATCCCGCAACGGCAATCGGCTTGGATTCCCGCAAGGGCTCCCTTGATGTGGGAAAGGACGCCGATATTATCATCACCGACAATAAATTTAACGTACAAAAAACGATAATTGGAGGAGAAACCCGCTATGAAGCCTAAGGTAATTGCAAAGCTTGACCCAAAATTTCAGCCCCTTTCTTTAATCTGCCGTGAGATGCGGGAGGCTACCCGAAACGACGGTCAGGATCTGGTGATCGGGATTGAACGGAACAAGGGATATACTACGACCTATAAAACCCGGATTTTCCGCGACGGCACCGGTCACGATGAAGAGAATTTCAAATTCGTCGAGCGCATTACGAAATCTCTCTTGTGGGTTGCCGGCGGTTATCGGATCATTATCGCGGGCAGTGACGTTGTGGGAAATAAGATCAAAGAAGCCTTTTCCCACGGCGGAAGCAGAGACTTTGACGTAAAATTCATGGAGCGCGTCTATGAACAGGACTTTTCCGTTGAGGTAAGATCCTTGGAAAACGCCCCGAAGGACAAGTCCGCCGCCGCCCCCATCGGACGGCATTTGGACGGTTGTCGGATCGGCTTTGACGCCGGCGGAAGCGACCGTAAGGTAAGCGCCGTCGTCAACGGCGAAAGCGTCTATTCCGAAGAGGTGGTTTGGTTTCCCAAGATCAATTCCGATTCCAATTACCACTATCAAGGGATTCTGCAGGCAATGAAGACCGCCGCCTCCCATATGCCTCGTGTCGATGCCATCGGCGTGTCCAGCGCAGGGGTTTATATCGACAACCGCATCATGGTCGCTTCCCTCTTTTTGAAGGTCAACGACGAGGATTTTGATAAGACCGTAAAAAATATGTACCTTGACGTTGCCAAGGAAATCGGCGAAAATATTCCCATCGAGGTTGCCAACGACGGTGACGTTACTGCCCTTGCAGGCGCGATGGATCTGAACGACGATTCCGTTTTGGGCATCGCTATGGGGACGTCGGAAGCAGGGGGATACGTGGATCCTCAAGGCAACATCACCGGCTGGTTGAACGAAATGGCGTTCGTGCCCGTTGATTATTGCGAGGAAGCTATGGTGGACGAGTGGTCGGGGGACTACGGCTGCGGCGTAAAGTATTTCTCCCAAGACGGTGTGATTAAACTTGCCCCCTATGCCGGAATCGACTTGGACGAGAATCTTTCCCCGGCAGAAAAACTGAAAGTAGTTCAGGAATTGATGAAACAGGGCGATGAGCGCGCCGCCGCAATCTACGATACCATCGGCGTCTATTTCGGCTACGCCATCGCGTATTACGCTGAGTTTTTTGATATCAAGCACGTTCTGATTATGGGACGGGTTACCTCCGGCGAAGGAGGAGTGATCCTTTTGAAGCGAACCCAAGAGGTTCTCGACACCGAATTCCCCGAGCTTGCCCAAAAGATTCAACTGCACATCCCCGATGAAAAATCCCGCCGGGTCGGTCAATCCGTCGCCGCCGCAAGCTTGCCCAAAATTAACTGAATCGAAATGTCCGCGGCATGAAGCTCCGCGGGCATTTTTCTGCAAAAATGATTGACAGTTCCTCAAAAGTATGGTATAATAAACGTAAATTGATCGTCCTATCAAAGGAGAAATTTACATGGTACAGTTCGGTCCTGCCGGAACCCCCCAAGGCTTTTTCGATCGGGGATATAAAAAATCCATTCAACTGCCCGAATATCTCGACGAGATCGGGCTGGAGTTATTTGAATATCAATGCGGAAACGGAGTCACCGTCGGCGAAAACACCGCCCGAAAATTGGGGGAAGCCTTTCGGTTGAAGGGGAAGACTTTGTCGGTTCACGCGCCTTATTTTATTTCCCTTTCCTCCGTGGAGCCGGAAAAACGGGATAACAGCATCGGCTATATTTTAAAAACCGCCCGCGCCGCCCATTGGATGGGGGCTGACCGCATCGTCGTTCACAGCGGAAGCTGCGCCAAGATCAGCAGGGAAGAGGCTCTTGCCCTTGCGAAGCAAACCCTTTCCCGCGCCGCAGACGCCTTGAAAAACGAGCATTTGGATCATATTATCGTCTGTCCTGAAACGATGGGAAAAATCAACCAATTAGGGACGTTGGACGAGGTTCTGGAGCTTTGTAAGGTCAACGATTCCTTTTTGCCCACGGTGGATTTCGGGCACTTAAACGCCCGCACCCAGGGGGGAGTTGTCACCAAGGAAGATTATCTTGCGATCCTGAATCGAATCGAAGACGTCTTGGGCGAGGAACGGATGCGTCGGATGCACGTGCATTTCTCCAAGATCGAATATACTGCCGGGGGAGAAAAGAAGCACCTGACCTTTGCCGATACGGTGTTCGGTCCCGATTTTGAACCCCTTGCGGATCTGTTGGTGCAAAAAAATTCCAACGCCCACATAATTTGCGAATCGGACGGAACGATGGACGTGGATTCCGTTGCCATGAAAAAAATGTATCTTGCTGCCATGGAGGTTGAACGATGAACGAATTTGCACAAAAATTACTTTCCAAATTGCCGGAAAACGCCGCCTACGTTTCCTTTCGCCCCGAAAACCGCCGTTATTTGACGGGGATCACCTCTTCCAACGGTATGGTTTTGATCTGCGAAGAAAAGCAGGTATTTTATACGGATTTTCGCTATATTACGATGGCGCGCAAGGATATCCGCCCCGGTTATTCCGTGGAATTGCTGGAAAAATCCTTCTCCGCCACTCTGTCGGAGGAACTTCCCAACAGTGTGAAGACCGTCTATTTTGAAGACGAATTTTTAACCTATAAGGAGTTCCGCACCATCGCAGACGCCCTGTCCGACCGCTTCACGTTGGTTGGCGACGAAAAGGTGCTGTCCGACCTTCGGATGATTAAATCCGAACTTGAAATCGAAAAGATCGTTACCGCCCAATCCTTTACCGACAAGGCTTTTGCCCATATCTGCGATTTTATTGCGTCAAATTGGAACAAGGGCGATCTGACCGAACAGCGCGTTGCCACGGAGATCGACTACGCCATGAAGTGCGCCGGCGCGTCGAATCCCTCCTTTGACACCATCGTTGCTGCAGGGGAAAACGGCGCAAAGCCCCACGCCGTTCCATCGGAACGAGTGATCCGCGCAGGAGATCTGATTACGATGGATTTCGGCTCGGTTTACGACGGCTACTGCTCCGATATGACCCGCACCGTTGCCGTCGGTCACGCGTCCGACCATCAGCGGGAGATCTACGAGATCGTCCTTGCCGCCCAGCAAAATGCGTTGCAACATTTGAAAGCAGGCATGACCGGAAAGGAAATCGACGCCCTTGCGCGGAACGTGATTGTGGATCGGGGATACGGCGACGCCTTCGGGCATTCCCTCGGTCACGGCGTGGGCTTGATGATTCACGAAGCCCCCAACTTTTCTTCTAAATACGAGGGGATCATCCCCGCAAATTCCGTCATGAGCGTCGAGCCCGGGATCTATCTTGCCGACGACTGCGGCGTTCGGATTGAGGATCTCGTCGTGGTTCTTGAGGGCGGTTGTCGGAATATCACCGCAAGCCCCAAGGAATTGATTATTCTGTAATATTGAGGTGACTGATTTGAAAAAACGTAATCTTCGCATCATTTCCTCCGGGTTTTCCTACGGCGCCGTCATCGGTATGCTGTTGTTTTTAATCAACACGCCCCCCGATTCGGTGTTGCTTCAAACCTTAAAAACTCTTCTCGTCGCCGCGATTTGCGCCCTGGTTTCCGGGATTGTAATTACCGGCATCCTGTTCCTGGTTGAATTCTTCCGCGCAAAAACTTACGCCCCCTATCGGGCGGAATTGGCAGGGGACGGGGAGATCCTTCTCGAAGATTCCGCCTCTCGGATTTTGGAAGATCGGACGGTAAAGGGATGGCTTTTTCTGACTCCGAAATCCCTTGCCTTTTTCAGTTCTCAAAATCAACCGTGGCGAATCGACCTGTCGGATATTTCTGAAATACAGATTTCCGATGCAAAAAAAGGGCAGATCACCGTTTCCACCGCCACTCAGTCGGAGATCTTTTCCGTTTCCGACGCCCTTGCCTGGTTTAACGCCGTGGGCGATCGGCAAAGTCAATAAAAAAACACCCTACTGTCAAAAAACGGCAGTAGGGTATCTTTTTGCATTATTAAGAATTTGCTTCGGAAGAATCGGACGTTTCGTGATCCGTTTCCGAATCGGACGTTTCGGAATTCGAGTCCGAAGCTTCGTCTGACGTAGTGTCGGAATCTATATCGCTCGTGACGGTATTTTCCGTTGCGGAGTCAGTGCTGACCGTATCGGTGGAGGTTTCGGTCGTTTCGGTGTCGGATTCCTCCGAATCACTCGTAGCAGCGTCATCCGAGGTTTCCAAATCTTCCTCCGTATCGGTGGAATCCTCCTCGTCGGTCGTCGGAAGATATTCCGGACCTCTGGAGTCTTCAACGGCAACGCCGGACGCATCGTAAACCGTGTAATCGTATCCGCCTTCCACCCGGTAATAATAGACGGTTTTTCCGAGGAAGGTTTCGGCTTCATCGTAGTTTTGCTGAACGATGACCCGATCCTTTTCATCATACTCAAAGGTGTAATAGCCGGTGGCAACCCCATCCGCGTCATAATTGGTCTGCATCGTAACGAGTCCGGATTCGTCGTACTGCTTCTTCACGATGGGCTTATTCAGAATATCCGCATCCAAAGATTCAATCATAACCCCGTCGTCATTATAGGTGTACGAGGTTTTTATCATCACCTTCGTCGTACTGTCCAGGGTGCGCTTTTGGATGATTTGGTCCTTTTCGTCGTAGGTATATTCATTCAAGGAAATTTCTCTGCCGTTTTCGTAAAGGGTTTCGGAAAGAATCCGTTCCTTCGCGTCAAGGGTTCGGTCGTAAACGGTTTTCCCGGATTTATCAAACAAGGTTTCCTGCTTTTTATACCCTTCTTCCGCATAGGCGAATAAGAATTGCTCGTACAGATTTTCCGCAACGATCTCGTTGATCCGCATCGTGACCAATCCCTTGTCGTCGTATTCCTCGCAGAAATAATCTGTTTTAACTCCGCTATCCGAGAAATTCGTCTTTTCCTTTTTGATGATCCGTTGCTTGTCATCGTACTTGGTTTTTTCTTCCAAAACAAGCGTTCCGACGGCGTTGAACTGATAAAGATTGGTCATGAATCCCGCGTCGTTATAGACTGCCTTTTCGGTCAATACGTTTTGCCCGTTGTAAATTTCGCACTCCGTGACGTTTCCGCCGTCGTTGCGGGTGTAAACGGTGTAGCTTTCAATGAGTCCGCTGTTTTCCTTATTGTAAACGATGGATTTGGAAACGTATCCCTTTTTATCGTATTCGTAGCCGTAGCAATAGTGAATGGAACCGTCGGAATTCAGGGCGGTTTCCTTGGTAACCTGGTTTTTGTTGTTGAATACCTTCAAGATCTGGCTCTTCATCGTTCCGTCGCCGGCGTAGGTGACCTGCTTGATGGGATTTTCGTTCAGATCGTAGTTAAAGGTTTTGTATTGAAGAATCGCTCCGCTTCCGTCGTACTCAATCGTTTTCGCCAAAAGGTTCTTTTCGTTGTATTGATTTACGGTTCTGCTTTGAATGGCGTTTTGAGCATTGTACAGGGTTTTGGTCAGTAGTTGCTTTGCGGTGTTATATTCGTAAACGATCCGGTTTTTCACGTTCTTTGCTTCATCGTAATGGATCTCTTCCGTTACCAGGGTTCCGGCGTAGGTCATTTGATGGGTTAAAACGGCTTCGTCGTAATACTGTGCCGTATGAAGATTCCCCTGATCGTCCAGGATCAAAACGGCAGTTTCGGTGCGGTTATCCTCCAAATAGTAGGTGGTTTCCGCCAAGATCGATCCGTCCTCGGCGACGGTGTATTTTACCGATTGAACCATTTGTCCGTCCTTGTAATACGAGGAAAGGATCTTGGTATTTCCGTCGTATTCGTGGGCGTAATAGTGATCCACGTTTCCGTCTGCGGCGTAAGCGATTTCCTTGACGCAGTTTCCTTTGTCAAATTTTGCCACGGCTACGATGTTGCCGGTAGTGCCGTATTGCGTAATTTCCTTTAAATTTCCAAGCAGTGAAAAATTCGAAACGCCGTTATTGATGGAAATTCCCATCCCCCAATATTGGTAGGTGTAATTTTTCATATTTGCGTTTCGGATTCCGAAAAATGCGGTAAACAGAATGACTGCCGCGGCAATCACCGATGCCGAGGAAATCAGTATGATATTGCGGATTTTTGCTCTCTGACGTCGGGTTTCTTCATCAATTTCCGGTTTTTGGCGTTGCTTTCCCCGCCGACCGCCGGCAGGAGAGACGGCAGTTTCCGGCTCAACCTCCGAGACACGCTCAAACTTTATCGTTCCCCCGGCGATTTCTTCTTCCGCTTCCATCGCTGCGGGATCCTTCGGGTCTTCTACGGTATCAAAATCCGGAATACTCAACTGATCCAGATCGATATTATCAAGGTCTGCATTTTTTTGTTCTTTCAATTTCTGAAGTTCTTCAAGAAATTTCGGATCCATGTCGTTCCCCTTTCAGGAAAGAGAATTACTAACTTATAATTATTATAATAATTATATCATACTTTTCTCGGAATTGCAACCGTTTTTCGGAAAATGAAAGAATTTCTTGACAAATACGGCGGATCGTATCGGTTTTGTATGATGTTTCAAGCTTTTTGTTGACATTGACGTGTGGATATGTTATAATAAATCAGCAGAATTTTGCGGTTAGGAGAATGAATAAAATGCAGGGTACTGATTTTATTACGTCGAATTATGATATCGACCGGATTCTTCGGCGGAAATACGTGGACAACGTCCCTTTGGGTTACAACGAAAACGTCTTTTCCCTTTATCAGCCCGGTTGGGGATTTGATCGGAATGATATCTACCGCACCGGAAATCCCTCCGGATGGGGGATGCTCGTCAGCGTGACGGTAAACGGAACGCCGGTTTCGGTGACCTCTGCCACCTTTATCCCAAGCTACGTAACGTCTTGTGGAAGCGGCAGTAACGTTGCGATCGATGGGTATAAATACATTTCGCCCGACGATTTCGCCGCCGTAATTTTAAAGGTAACGAACCGCGGCTCTTCTCCTGCGGAGATTTGCGTTACCGCCTCTTCCGACGTTGCCGTGGCGACCGATAACGTACTTTCCGGGGTTGCCGGTGGGCTTCCCATCACCATTTCGGGGGATCAAGGATTTGATACGAATGGGAACGAATTGATTCGAAGCGTTTCCCTTTGTTCGGGGGAGACCGCGGAATTCCGCATCGTTATGTCGATGACGGAGATTTCTCCGGAACACTTTTTTTCGGATGAAGATCCCCTCGCAACCCAAAAGAGAAGATTCCATCAATGGTTTTTGGAAAATATTCCTTATCTCGACGTTCCCGACGAGCAGATCCGACAAATCTATTATTTCCGTTGGTACACCTACCGCAATCATATCCGCAAAACGACCGACGGCTATTACGTCATTACGGAATTTCTGCCCAACGTCCGCTGGGCAGGGCTTCACAATGCAATCAACTGTCCTGCCGCGATGCACGTCGAAGAAGGGCGCTGGTTGAAAAATCCCCAATATATCAACGATTATTTGACCTATTGGTTGTATAAAGACAGCGTCTTCCATTACAGCTGCTGGTTGACGACGGCGTATTACGAACGGTATCTGGTCAACCGAGATCCTACCATTTTTAAGGATCTGAACCGTTTGAAGGAGATTTACGCCGATTGGATTTCCAAGCGTTATCACGAAGAAATGGGGCTGTATTATCAGGATGCGGGAAAGGACGGCATGGAGTCGGCGGTGGGCGGCAACGGATACCGTCCTACCATCAACTCTTATCAGTATGCAGACGCCGTAACCCTTGCCCGCCTGTGTGAGTTGTCAAAGGATTTGCAGGGGAAAGAATCCTTTACCCGACAGGCAGAAACCATCAAGGCAACCATGAACGAAAAGCTTTGGGATCAAAGGGATTGCTTTTATAAAATCATCCGTAAAAATCAAACCGAAAAAATCGACGCACGGGAATTGTTGGGATATATCCCGTGGATGTTCCGTCTGCCCGACGATACGGTGGAATTCGGAACGGCGTGGCGTTATCTGATGCGCGAAGATGGATTTTGGTCTGAATACGGACCTCGAACGGCAGAATTTGAGTACGCCGCCCGAAATCCCGTCGCCGATTACGGCGGAGGAACCTGCCGCTGGAACGGTCCGTCATGGCCCTTTGCGACCACCCAAACGCTGATCTCCATGGCAAACGTCCTGAACGATTACAAAAATCAAACCTTCGTTGATAAAAACGACTATTTTAAGGTGCTTCAAACCTACGCGAAATCCCAATATAAAAACGGCGCGCCCTGGATTGCGGAAAACCTGGACGCGGATAACGGAACGTGGATCGCCGACTGTGACCGAAGCCCCAACTACAACCATTCCGAGTTTGCCAATCTTATTATTACCGGATTGCTGGGGATTCGCCCCGATGAAGGTGACGTTCTCACGGTAAATCCCATGATTCCCGACGATTGGCAATACTTCTGCCTGGAAAACGTGCCTTATGGCGGGAAGCTTATAACCTTACTATACGATAAAGACGGCACGCACTACGGTCAGGGCGTTGGTTTTCGTATCTACGTGGACGGAACGTGTCGGATGACGACGGAAACGGTTCAACCGTCGTCCCTGAACCTGTGTGAAATTTCTGATTGATTTCCCAAATAAATAAATGAAAAGCGTCGGCTTCGTGCCGACGCTTTTATCAGTTATCCGTATTTAAAAATTTCTTTACCTTATCGGCAAAGGAGCTTTTCTTTTCGTAGGCTCGTTTGTTTTCGATGGCGTCGAATTCCTTCAGCAGTTCCTTTTGGCGGGAATTGAGATTTTTCGGCGTCTCGACGACGATTCGGACGTAAAGATTCCCCTTTCCCTTGGAGTTCAGGTAGGGAACCCCCTTGCCCTTCAGATTCAACACTGTTCCGCTTTGGGTTCCGGCGTCGATCTTCTGCGCCGTTTTCGTTCCGTCCAAAAGGGGAACGTCAATTTCGCATCCCAACGCCGCTTGGGTGAAGGTGATGGGGAAATCGCAGAACAGATCAAAGTTTTTCCGTTCAAAAATACTGTGAGGACGGACGGAAATGGAAATGTTCAGATCCCCCGCAGGACCGCCCTTGATGCCGGCGCAGCCCTGTCCGTTCAGAGTGATAACCTGACCGTTTGCAATCCCGGCAGGAATATTTACGGTGATGGTACGCTGCTTACGCTCCTGACCGGTTCCGTTACAGTTTTTACAGGGGGTTTTGATGATTTTTCCCGTGCCGTAACAGGTGGTGCAGGTTCTCTCGCTTTGCATCGCTCCGAACATGGTCTGTTGCACCGTCCGAACCCGACCGGTACCTTTACAGGTGGGGCAGGTCTCCGCGGTAGTACCCTTTGCCGCGCCCGAACCGTTACACTCCGAGCAATTCTCTTTTCGGGTGATGGTAACCGACTTTTTACAGCCGAAAACCGCTTCTTCAAAGGTCAGCGTCAATCGGGTATCCACGTCGTCTCCGGGAATTGCCGAAGAACGGCGGCGCGTCCCACCGCCCCCAAAGAAATTCCCGAAAACGTCTCCGAAAATATCTCCGAGATCTACGTTGGTGTAACCTCCGCCGTAACCGCCGTAGCCGCCCGCACCTGCCCCAAAGTTCGGATCTACGCCTGCATGACCGAATTGATCGTATTTCGCCCGCTTATCCGCGTCGGAAAGAACCTCGTAAGCCTCGTTGACTTCCTTGAATTTCTGTTCCGCCTCTTTATTTCCGGGGTTCAGGTCGGGGTGATATTTTTTTGCCATCTGACGGTATGCGCGCTTTAATTCGTCCGCGCTTGCGGATTTTTCTACGCCCAAAACCTCGTAAAAATCACGTTTATCTGCCATTTTATTCCTCTTACGCGAACATATCAAGGGGACACATCAATCCCCTTGATATGCGGTGTATTTATGAATTAGTCGTTGTCGTCCACCTTGAAATCGTCCACCTTGACGTTTCCGTCTGCGGTAGGCTCTCCGGCAGGCTCGCCGTCGGGAGCGACGTTGCCCTGGGGCTGCTGTTGGGCGTAGATTTTTTCTGCAATCTTGTAGAACCGCTGCTGCAATTCCTCGGTATCCTTCTTGATCGCTTCGGTATCGTTGCCCTTGACGGTTTCTTTTAGCTTTTCGATTTGCTCGTTGACGGGTGCTTTGTCCGCATCGTCCAGCTTGTCGCCCATCTCGTTCATGGATTTTTCGCACTGATAGATCATCTGATCGGCGTTGTTGCGGATTTCCACCTCTTCCCGGCGTTTTTTGTCTTCTTCCGCAAATTTTTCCGCATCCTGAACGGCCTTTTCCACGTCTTCCTTGGACATATTGGTGGAAGCGGTGATGGTAATCTTCTGTTCCTTGCCCGTGCCCAGATCCTTCGCGCTGACGTTTACGATGCCGTTTGCGTCGATGTCAAAGGTAACCTCGATTTGAGGAACCTGCTTGGGTGCGGCGGGGATTCCGTCCAAATGGAAGCGACCGAGGGTCTTATTGTCTGCCGCCATTTCCCGTTCGCCCTGAAGTACGTGAACCTCAACGGAGGTCTGATTGTCAGCGGCGGTGGTGAAGATTTGGCTCTTCTTGACCGGGATGGTGGTGTTGCGTTCGATCAGCTTCGTGGCAATTCCGCCGTAGGTTTCAACGCCCAGGGAGAGGGGAGTCACGTCCAGCAAAACCAAGCCTTGAACGTCACCGCCGAGAATACCGCCCTGAATTGCGGCGCCGACGGCAACGCATTCGTCGGGGTTGATGCCCTTGTGGGGATCCTTGCCCAGGAAATCCTTCAGCTTTTCCTGAACGGCAGGAATCCGGGAAGAACCGCCGACCAAAAGTACCTTATCGATCTGCGCGGGGGTAAGACCTGCGTCGCTCAACGCCTTCTTGGTGGGAACCATCGTTCCTTCTACCAAATCGGCGGTCAATTCGTTGAATTTCGCCCGGGTCAGAGTGATGTCCATGTGCTTCGGACCGGTTGCGTCCGCGGTAATGAAGGGAAGATTGATGTTGGACGTGGTCATGCCGGAAAGCTCGATCTTCGCCTTTTCTGCGGCTTCCTTCAGTCTCTGCATCGCCATTTTGTCGGCGGACAGATCAATGCCGTTTTCCTTTTTGAATTCGGCAACGAGATAATTCATGATTCTTTCGTCGAAGTCGTCGCCGCCCAAGCGGGTGTTGCCGTTGGTTGCCATAACTTCGAATACGCCGTCTCCGATGTCCAGAATGGATACGTCGAAGGTACCGCCGCCCAGGTCATACACCATGACCTTTTGGGAGTTTTCCTTATCCACACCGTATGCCAACGCGGCGGCGGTGGGCTCGTTGATGATACGAAGCACCTCAAGACCGGCGATGGTTCCTGCGTTTTTGGTCGCCTGGCGCTGGGAGTCGTTAAAGTATGCGGGAACGGTAATGACCGCCTGCGTAACCTTTTCGCCCAGATACGCTTCCGCGTCTGCCTTCAGCTTCTGAAGAGTCATGGCAGAGATCATTTCGGGGGTGTAGTCGGTGCCGTCGATATTAATCTTCTTATTCGTTCCCATATCTCTCTTAATGGAGATAATGGTGCGGTCGGGGTTCGTGATTGCCTGACGCTTTGCTACCTGTCCCACCATGCGTTCTCCGGATTTGGAGAAGGCAACGACGGAGGGGGTGGTTCTTGCACCTTCCGCGTTTGCGATAACGACCGGTTCTCCGCCTTCCATAATGGCGACGCAAGAGTTGGTCGTGCCAAGATCTATTCCGATAATTTTACCCATTGTAATTTGCCTCCTAATGGTTGTGTTTATTAAAATGATATTGTTAACGGTTTGATGGATTTAATTTGCGACCTTTACCAGCGCGTGGCGGACGACCTTATCGCCCAGCATATATCCCTTTTGGAAGACCTCCGCGATGACGTTTTCCCCAAGGGTATCGTCTTCCACGTGCATGACTGCGTTGTGGATCTGGGGATCAAAGGGATCGCCCGGAGCTCCGACGGGGAAGACGTTGAGATTTTCAAACGCCTTCATCGTCTGGGTGAGTACCATTTCCACCCCTGCTTTCATCGGGCTGTCTTCAGCGGCGGAAATCGCGCGCTCCAAATTGTCGATAATCGGGAGAAGCTCTGCCACCGCGTCGGCGGTTGCGTTGGTATAAGCGGCGTTTTTCTCTGCGGCGGAGCGCTTTTTGAAGTTGTCAAAGTCAGCCGCCAAACGGACGAAGCGATCGTGCCACTCGTTTTCTGCGGGTGCTTCGGGCGTGCTTTCTTCACAGACCTCCGCAACCGTTTCTTCCGTTGCCTCTACCGTTTCTTCTTCGGGGATTTCTTTCTTTTTCTTATCTTTCATTTCCGTAAATCCTTTCCTTAATATTCCCGTTCAATAAAGCTTTTCAGATGGGCTAAAACGTGATTGCAGCCGGCAATGGTGCGGGCGTAGTCCATGCGGGTCGGTCCCATAAGACCAAGGGTGACGGGAACTTTTTTATTACAAGATAGCGTAATCAGACTTGCGTGGGGACTGTTAAACAATCCGTTTTCCGCCCCGATGCGGATTTCGATTTCGTCGGCAGGACGGTTTGCCAGCAGTGCTTCGAGAATCTGCTCCCGGGTGGAGAGCATTCCGATAAATCCGCGGGCAGTTTCAATGTCGGAAAACTCCGGATAACTCAAAAGATTTTCCGTGCCGCCGATGTGCAGCTCGTAGTCCCGAACGCGGGAAAGAATCTTCTTTACCGTCTCGACAATCCCGATGTGTTTGGGACAATGGGATTTGATCTCGTGCTCCAGCAGCAGCATCCGAACCGTTCCGATGCGGTCGATGGGAAATCCGGAAAAGACCCCGTTCATGATTTTGGTCAGAACCGAGGCGTCTTCAGCCGTAACGTCCTCCTTTGCCCGGTAAAAATAATTTTTAACCGAGCCCCCCGAAGCGATGACCATAATTGCCAAAATCCGCTTCCCGGCAGGCAAAACTTCAAATTGGTAGATCCCGTCGGGACAGTTTGGCGAGATCCCGAATACGGTGCATCCGGAAAACGCCGCCAAATTGCGGGTGGATTCTTCCAACAATTCCTCCAGGCTTGCGCTGGTCTCAAAGGGATGGGTTAAATTGGCGCGTTCCCGTTGGGTTAGGCGGTAGGGGGTCAGGGTTCCTACGTAGAATCGGTATCCGGAATTGGACGGAACGCGGCCGGAAGAGGTGTGTGTCTTTTTTAAATATCCCAATCGCTCCAGCTCCGACATTTCGTTTCGTATCGTGGCAGGGGATACGCCGAGATTTTCCCGAACGAGCAGGGTTTTCGATCCCACGGGCTCTCCGGTTTCAATATAGGCGGAAATGATGGCGGATAAAATCAGCCGCTTGCGTGTATCCAGCTCCATAATAATCCCCCTTTCTTCCCAGATTCCGTTTCTTAATTTTAGCACTCAACACCTTTGAGTGCTAACCTATAATACTGTACCACTTTTTCTGTCATTTGTCAAGGGATTGGCACAGTTTTCCTCTAAAATGTCACAATCTTGTAATTATTGAAGCATTGCAGAGCGAAGCATTCCCGAAGCGGAAATAAACAACGCCCGATTTTCCGGCAGAATAAACCAGGAGGGATCCTCAAATAAGCGGTCCGCCACCTTGGAAACCTGTTCCAGAATCTTCATATCGCGGGTTAAATCCGCAATCTTAAAGGGAGGCAGTCCGTGTTGCCGATTCCCCAAAAAGTCACCGGGTCCCCGAAGCTCCAGATCCTTTCGGCTGATTTCAAATCCGTCGTTGGTGGAGCAGAAGGCAGATAGACGGTGTTCCGCCTCCTCACTCTTGTCGTCGGAAACGACGAAGCAGTAGGATTCCTTGCTCCCTCTGCCGACTCTGCCCCGTAATTGGTGCAGTTGTGACAGCCCGAACCGTTCCGCGTTTTCGATAATCATGGTCGTTGCATTGGGGACGTTGACCCCAACCTCAATTACGGTTGTAGAGACCAGAACCGAAATTTTATTTTTCACGAAATCGGATAAGATCGCTTCTTTTTCTTCACTCTTCATGCGTCCGTGCAGGCACGCGACCGAAATCCCCCGTAAATAGGTTTGCCGCAGTTCTTCGCAAAAATCCACGGCGCTTTTCATATCGTCGCTTCCCTCTACGGTGGGGCAGACCACGTAAGCCTGCTCTCCTGCGACGGCCTTCTCTCGGACGTAACGGTACATCCGTTCCTCCAGATCGCTTCCGACCTTTCGGGTTGCCACCGGAATTCTGCCGGGAGGAAGCTCATCCAAAACGGAAATGTCCAAATCTCCGTAAAGCACCAGGGCAAGGGATCGGGGAATGGGCGTTGCGGACAGGAAAATCATGTGGGGGTTTTGCCCCTTTTCCTGGATTGCCGCCCGTTGCTGAACCCCGAAGCGGTGCTGCTCGTCGGCAATCGCCACGGCGAGATTTTTGAATTTTACGCTCTTTTGGATCAAGGCGTGGGTTCCGATGATCAGATCGGTTTCCCCTGCCTCCAATCGCAACAGTAAATCCCGCTTTTCCGTCGGACGCATGGAACCGGTCAAAAGCTCTACCTTGATTCCGCAGGGAGTTAAAAGCGTGGACAGGGATTCATAATGCTGAATCGCCAAAATTTCCGTGGGAACCATCAAAGCAGATTGGGTTCCGTTGCGCGCCGCAAGATACGCGGCGGCGGCGGCGATGACCGTTTTTCCGCTTCCCACGTCTCCCTGAATCAGGCGCGACATGGGATAGGGACGGCGCAATCCGTCGAAGCATTCGCGGATTACGCGCTTTTGCGCGTTGGTCATCGCATAGGGAAGACGGCTCAGAAAGGGCGTCAGATCTACCGGCTTCAGCTGCGGCGCGTTCAGTTTGCGCACTCTTAATTTTAAAATACGAACCCCAACGGTAAACAAAAACAACTCTTCAAAAATGAAGCGGTTTTTTGCGCGCTCCGCCTCCTCCATGGTTTTGGGGAAGTGAATGGAACGGAACGCTTCATGAATTTCGGGCAGTTGGCATTGTTCCCGAATTTCAGGCAGAAGCATTTCCTTTAATTGAGCGTTGCACGCCTGTAGCGCCGTTGCGATATTTCGGGCAAGGGACACCTGGGTAACGCCTTCGGTCAAGGGGTAGATCGGCTCGATCTCCGGGATGGCTTCGATTTTGATCTTGGGAGATTCCATCCTCCGCACCGTGCCGATCACCTCCACCGGTCCGTGGAGCAAAACCGTCATGCCCGGATGCAAATGTTCTCCCGTATATTTTTGATTGTACAGGGTGACGAATAGGATATTTCCCTTCGGATCGGAAACGGAAAAGAGGAAGCGAGTCACACGCTTCCCCACCCGCTTGGATATGTCCGAGCTGATCTTCGCCACCACCGTGGCGGTTTGACCGTTTACCAACGTGTCAATGGGATTGATTTCGGACATATTCAAGTACCCACGCGGAAAGAACCGAATCAGATCCGCACAGGTGATGATATTCAGTTTCTTCAGCAGTTCGGCACGCTTTTGTCCGATGCCCCGCAACACCGTTACGGGACTGTTGAGAACGTCAATCATAATTTGTTTTCCGATATATAGTATAATTGATTATTTTTCGGCTCGCTTCCAACGGATTCCGGCAGGGGTGTCCTCCAAAATGATTCCCATGGCGGTCAACTGATCCCGGATCGCATCGGCTTTCGCCCAATCCTTTGCCTTGCGGGCGGCGGTGCGTTCCTCGATCAAAGCGTCGATGGCGGCGTCGTCTTCGTCGGCTTGTTCCTTTGCAAGAAGCCCCAAAACGTCGATCAGCTCTTCCACCTTTTCAATTAAAGCGGTGTAAACGCCCTTTGTCTGACCTTCCTTTGCGGTGACGTTGATCTGTTTGATCAGATCAAAGATCGCCGTCAGCGCATTTGCCGTGTTCAGATCGTCGTCCATGGCGGCTTCAAATCGGTCGCGGTAGGTCTTGAAGGAATCCAGATATTCCTGCGCTTCGGGAGAAATTTCTCCCTCGGGCGCATTTTTTGCAAGAAATTTCAGATTCGTCAAGCAGTTGTAAATCCGTTCCAGGGATGCCTTTGCCTGCTCGATGATGCCCGGTTCGTAGTTGATGGGCATCCGATAATGGGCAGACACGGCAAAATACCGCAAGGGGAGATAACCGTAAACCTTGGACAGATCCCGAACCGTAAAGAAATTATTCTTGGATTTGCTCATCTTTTCATTGTTTACGTTGACGAATCCGATATGGAACCAGGATTTTGCAAAGGTGCAGCCGTTGGCGCATTGGGATTGGGCAATTTCATTCTCGTGATGGGGGAATTTTAAATCGTGACCGCCGCAATGAATGTCGATGGTGTCTCCCAAATACCGTTTTGCCATGGCACTGCATTCGATATGCCAGCCGGGACGGCCTTCTCCCCAGGGAGAGGTCCAATGGGGTTCTCCCGGCTTGGACGCCTTCCAAAGGGCAAAATCCAGGGGATCTTCTTTGATTTCGCTGACGTCGATGCGGGCGCCGGAGGCAAGATCCTCAATGGATTGCTTCAGCAGGGCGGTGCCGTATTCGGGAAAGCTGCGGACGCGGAAATAGACGTCTCCGTTGCTTTCGTAAGCGTGCCCCTTTTCGACCAGCGCGGAAACCAGGTCGATGATTCCGTCAATGTTTTCGGTGGCTCGCGGATGAACCGTTGCCCGTTTGATGTTCAGCCCGTCGGCGTCGGTAAAATATTCGTTGATATATTTTTCCGCAACCTGCGCCACGGTAATGCCTTCCTCGTTGGCGCGCTTGATCATTTTATCGTCCACGTCGGTAAAGTTTTGCACGTATTTTACGTCGTAACCCTTAAACTCCAAATAACGGCGCAGGGTGTCGAACATCATGAAAGAGCGTCCGTTTCCTACGTGAAAATAGTTATAGACCGTAGGACCGCAGGCGTAGATCCGCACGGTATTGTCCGCGGGCTTGAATTCTTCCACTTTATTGGTCAGGGAATTGTAGAGCTTCAGCATATCATTCTGTCTCCTGTGTATTGCTCGTTTGATTTTTTATATCGGCACAGTCCTTGGCGAGGTGCTCCAGCTGAATCCGCAGCTTGCAGATTTCCTGGGAGACCGGGTCGGGAATGTGAACGTTGTCGAAGTTGTCGATGCGGATACCGTCTCTCTTAACGATGCGGGCGGGAGAACCGACGGCGGTGCTGTTTGCGGGAATATCGCACAAAACCACCGAGCCTGCGGCAATCTTGCTGTTGTCTGCCACGGTAAAAGAGCCGAGAAGCTGGGAGTGGGCGCCGATAAAGACGTTGTTCCCGATGGTGGGGTGGCGCTTTCCCGATTCCTTGCCGGTACCCCCCAGGGTAACGCCGTGATAAATGGTGCAGTTATCACCGATTTCCGCCGTTTCTCCGATCACGACGCCCATGCCGTGGTCGATCAAAAGCCCTTTTCCGATTTTTGCGGCAGGGTGGATCTCAATCCCGGTGCGCTTTCGGGCGTGCTGGGAAATCATACGGGCAAGAAGCTTATGCCCGTGGCGGTAAAAGTAATTTGCAATTCGGTGATAGATCACCGCGTGCAGTCCCGGATAGCAAAAGAAGACCTCCGCATCGGATCGGGCGGCGGGGTCGCGCTCCCGAATGGCACGGATATCGTAGCGAAGATTGTTAAACATAGAAGGACATCAGCCTTTCAGATACGGCGCACACGCCTTGATGTAAGGAATTGCGGAAATCCACGCAAAGATCGCGTTGATGGCAAAAAGAAGCTCGGGGATCAGCATAAAGTACCAGGGCACGTAGGGGTTACAGACTGCGATGGAATCCAAAAATAAAAACAGATACGTAACGCCGATGGATACTCCCTGAAGAAGGGTTTTGATCTTTCCCCACCAATTTGCCGCAACCACGGTGCCGTGGGATGCCGCAGAAAGGCGAAGCCCCGAAATCATCAATTCCCGAAGCAGGATGGCGATGACGGAGATCAGCATGATATGTCCAAAGGCACCCATGCCGGCAAAGGCAACGCAAACGCTCAATACCAACATTTTGTCCGCAATCGGGTCTAAAAATTTGCCCAAATCGGAAACGTAATGATACTTTCGGGCAATTTTTCCGTCAACGGCGTCGGAAATCATCGCAACGCCGTATAGGATCCCGGAAATCAACAGAGAAACCGAATGGGAAAGCCATCCGTTCAGATTGCTTTCGATCAAAAAGAACAGGACCAGGGGGATTAACCCGATCCGAAACCAGCAAATGGCGTTTGGAATATCTTTTCTGTGCATTTGGATCACTCCTGTGGGAACGTTGCCGTTCCGTAAAAATCATATTCGTCGTAGCGCTTCAGCAGAACCGGAACGAACGACCCCGATGCTACCGGAGTTTTAGACGTGAAAATAATTTGTCCGTCCACCTCCGGCGCCTGGAAAAAGGCTCTGCCGAAATAGGTTCCGTCTTCCCGTCGTCCTTCGCAAAGAACCTCGACGGTTTTTCCGATCAGCGGCAGGTTGGTTTCGGTCAGAAGCCCGTGTTGGATCTCCATGACAAGGTCTGCACGGCGCTGCTTGATTTCGTCGTCGATCTGACCGCGCATCCGCCCGGCAGGCGTTCCTTCTTCCCTGGAATAGGGGAAAACGCCGAGGTTTGCAAATCGGTTGGTTTTTACGAAATTGCAAAGGATCTCAAAATCCTCCTCCGATTCGGTGGGAAATCCGGTGATGAAGGTGGTACGGATACTGCAATCGGGAAGAATTTCCCGGATATGCTGCATCAAGTCCGTCAAAGAACGGTCGTCGCCGGAACGGTTCATTTTCTTTAAGATCCGCCCCGATGCGTGCTGCAGGGGAACGTCAATGTATGGAACGCACTTTTCGACCTGCGCCATGGTCTGTAATAATTCATCGGTAATTTCTTCCGGACGGCAGTACAAAATCCGAATCCAATGCACCGATTCGATCGTTGCAATATCCCGAATCAGACGGCACAGCTCCGGATGCTTCGTCGTGTCCTGGGCGATCAGATTGATTTCTACCGCCCCGCCGTCGGCAAGCTTGCGGGCTTCTTCCATGATCGACTCGTAGGATCGGGGCATAAATTCTCCCCGAACCGAGGGGATCACGCAATAAGAACAATGGTTGGAACACCCCTCCGCAATCCGAAGATAAACGGATTTGTTTCCCGTCGTCAGCATCCGACCGTATTCCGGCGGAGGGCAGGAGAGAGGCTTGTATTCCTCGTACACGGCTTCGGAACGGATCGCCTCCACGATTTTATCAAAGCTTCGGGAGCCGAGACAGGCGTCCACCTCAGGCAAAAGCCGTAAGACTTCCTTTTGATACCGTTCTGCAAGGCATCCGGTTACGATCAACCTCTTTAATTTCCCGGTTTCTTTATAGGAGGCGGCGTCCAAAATCGCTTCGATGGATTCGGACTTTGCCGCGTCGATAAAGGTGCAGGTATGTACGACGACGGCATCACATTCCGAAAGGTCGGTGGAAATCTCAAACCCCTCGTCGCTGATCTGCTGCAGCATCATTTCCGCGTCAATACGGTTTTTCGCGCAACCCAGCGCGATCATTCCTATTTTCAAAGGATTTCGTCCTTTCTGTTCGTTTCGTAGCGGGAAAGCGCCGCCGAAATCTCCGATGACCCGTAGCCCAAACGAGCCATTTTTGCAAAGATTTTATTTTTCAGCGCCGGATCCCGAAGATCCTTTCCCCGAAGGGCTTTAGCGAGAATTTCGTCCAGCTTTTCTGCTTGTTTGGTCGTGTCGTCAAAAACCTCGTCGGTTACCTGACGGATCGTTTCTCGGTCGATTCCGTGGGTGTAAAGCATTTGCTCCACCCTCCGCCGACCGTAAGAATTTGCCCCCAATTCCGCCAAGCGCTTTGCATAGCGGTAATCGTCCTGATAGCCGTTGTCCGTCATGTATTTGACGGCAGCCTGCGCCGCGTCCTCCGGAATCCCTTTTTCCGAGAGCTTTCGGAGCAATTCCTTTTGCGAGTAATCCTTGCGGCTTAACATGTCAACGCATTTGCGGATTCCGGTCAGAATCTGGGCTTTTGCCCGAATCAACTCAAAATCCTCGTTGCTGAATTCGGAACGGAGCAGAATATCGTGTTGATTCAAAAACTTTTCGTTCGCCACGAATTCCAATCCGTCTTCCGAATATACCTCAAACAGCTTCGTCCTCTTGTGGGGGCGAATTTCTGTAATAAGAACCATAATTATTCTTCAAAATCATCCGCGGAAATGTTGATGTTTGCGGATTTTTCCGTAGCAGCCTTGGGTTGGCGGGAGGATTTGGTAACCTCTTCGACGGCGGCTTCGTTTCCGTGAAGCTTGTCGTTCAGATCCTTTTCCAGGCGCGCCGCCAGGGCTTCGTCGGTTTCGATCATCTTCTTGACGTTTTCCCGACCGTTTCCAAGCCGTTCCGTTCCGTAGGAGAACCAGCCGCCGGATTTTTGAACGATGCCCAGCTTTACGGCGCAGTCCAGCATTTCGCCGGAACGGGAAATGCCTTTTCCGTAGATCAGATCGAATTCCGTTTCCCGGAAGGGAGGAGACACCTTATTCTTAACGATCTTGACGCGGGTGCGGGAGCCGTAGGCTTCGGTTCCGTTTTTCAGCGTTTCGATTCTGCGCACGTCAAGACGGACGGAAGCGTAAAACTTCAGCGCGTTTCCTCCGGTGGTGACCTCCGTCGGACCGTACATCACGCCGATCTTGGAGCGCAACTGATTGATAAAGATGCAGATACATTTCGTTTTGGAAATAATTCCCGCCAGCTTCCGCAACGCCTGGGACATCATGCGGGCGTGGAGACCTACGTGGGAATCCCCCATATCGCCTTCGATTTCCGCTTTGGGAACCAGGGCTGCGACGGAGTCCACCACGATGATATCCACAGCGCCGGAACGAACCAGGGTTTCAGTGATTTCCAACGCCTGTTCGCCGTTGTCCGGCTGGGAGACGAGCAGAGAATCCACGTCAACCCCCAACTCTGCGGCATATACGGGATCCAATGCGTGTTCCGCGTCGATAAACGCGGCAGTACCGCCTGCTTTCTGACACTCTGCGATGGTGTGCAGGGCAACGGTGGTTTTCCCGGAGCTTTCCGGTCCGTAAATTTCGGTGATGCGCCCCTTCGGAATTCCTCCGACGCCGAGGGCAAGGTCCAGCCCGAAGGAGCCGGTGGAAATGCTTTCCACGCTCAGGGTTGAGTTTTGACCCAGGGTCATGACCGAACCCTTTCCGAAAGTTTTTTCAATTTGGCTCAACGCCGTTTCGAGGGCTTTTTTTCTGTTTTCCTGTGCATCTGCCATAATGTTCGAATCCTCCGTTTACGCTTTGGGTTATTCATAAGATTTAATTATAACTTATTATACAACAAAGTGCGCGGAAAAGCAATAGATTTTACTTTTTGTTTCGGTTTGCGTTTCATATTTTTATCAATTTGTTCGAAAATTGCCCCTCACGGATTTTTTTCGGTAAGAAAAATCGGAACATTTTGTATATTTTTTCATAAATACTTGATTTTTGTCATAGAAAGGTATATAATTATTCCATCAATCCAATGGAGGTAACAACAATGAGCTTCAAAAGCAATTATCTGAACGGCGTGTATGAAAGCGTCGAGAAGCGTAACCCCGGCGAGCCTGAATTTCTGCAGGCAGTCTATGAGGTTCTGGAATCCCTCGAACCTGTCATCGCGCAGAATCCCAAATTCGAACAATCCGGCGTGATTGAACGTATGGTCGAGCCGGAACGGCAGATCAGCTTCCGTGTGTCCTGGGTGGACGACAACGGCAAGGTTCAGGTCAATCGCGGTTACAGAATTCAATTCAATTCCGCAATCGGTCCTTACAAGGGCGGAATCCGTTTCCATCCTTCCGTAAACTATTCTATCATGAAATTCCTCGGTTTCGAGCAAACCTTTAAGAACAGCCTTACCGGTCTTCCCATGGGCGGCGGTAAGGGTGGCTCCGACTTTGATCCCCGCGGCAAGAGCGACGGAGAAATCATGCGTTTCTGCCAGGCGTTTATGACGGAGCTTGCCAAGCACATCGGCGCAGATACCGACGTTCCTGCAGGGGATATCGGCGTGGGTGCCCGTGAGGTCGGTTATATGTTCGGTCAGTACAAGAGACTGCGCAACGAATTTACCGGCGTACTTACCGGAAAGGGTCGTTCTTTCGGCGGTTCTTTGATTCGTCCCGAGGCGACCGGCTTCGGCGCCGTTTACTACGTCGTGGAAATGCTCAAAACCTTCGGGGAAGAAGTAAAGGGCAAGACCTTCGCCATCTCCGGTTTCGGCAACGTTGCCTGGGGTACTGCCAAGAAGGTTGCGGAATTGGGCGGTAAAGTCGTTACCATTTCCGGCCCCGACGGATACGTTTACGACGCGGACGGCGTTGTCACCGAAGAAAAGATCAACTTCCTTCTGGAAATGCGCGCTTCCGGCCGCGACAAAGTTCAGGATTATGCCGATAAGTTCGGCGTTCCTTTCTTCGCAGGCAAGAAGCCCTGGGAGCAAAAGGTTGATATTTGTATGCCTTGCGCTACGCAAAACGAAGTCCGCATCGAGGATGCGAAGAACATCGTTGCAAACGGTGTTAAGTATTACGCCGAGGTTGCAAATATGCCCACCACCGCAGAAGCCGTTGCTTATCTGAAGGAAAACGGCGTTGTCATCGCTCCTTCCAAGGCAGTAAACGCCGGCGGCGTTGCCGTTTCGGGCTTGGAAATGAGCCAGAACTCCATGCGCTACAGCTGGACTGCGGAAGAAGTCGATGCAAAACTCTATCAGATCATGGCTGACATCTACAAGAACTCCTACGAAGCCGCTAAGAAATACGGCATGGAAGGGGATCTGATCGCCGGTGCCAATATTGCCGGATTTGAAAAGGTTGCCGACGCGATGATCGCTCAGGGTATCATCTGATTTTCTTTGATATTATTGTACGGATAACAGAATGAAACCGCCTACAATCACCATGATTGCAGGCGGTTATCTGTTTTTAGAGATTATTTTCTTTCTTCGATGGGAACGTAGGGGCACACATCCTTGACACCGATATAGGCCGGTCGCAGGATCTTTTCTGCATTTTGGATTTCTTCGATACGGTGGGCGCACCAGCCCGCAACTCTTGCCATTGCAAAAATCGGGGTGTAAAGCTCAAAGGGCAGATCCAGCATTTTGTAGATCAATCCGGAGTAAAAGTCCACGTTAGGGCTGACCCCCTTGTAAATCCGTCGTTTTTCGGCAATTACTTCCGGGGCAAGTTCCGCCACGGTTTCATAGAGCGTAAACTCTTTTTGGCATCCTTTTTCTTCCGAAAGTGCTTTTGCATATTTTTTCAGAATATCTGCCCGGGGATCGGATTTGGAATAGACTGCATGCCCCATTCCGTAGATCAGCCCCTTTCTGTCAAAGGTATCCTTCTCCAGAAGTCGGATCAGATATTCCCGGACCGAATCCCGGTCTTCCACGTTTGCGTTTTCCTTCATATTTTCAAACATCTGAACTACCCGGACGTTTGCTCCGCCGTGCCGGGGCCCCTTCAGCGAACCTAACGCCGCTGCTATGGCAGAATAGGTATCGGTTCCTGAGGAGGTAACCACGTGGGTGGTAAAGGTGGAGTTGTTTCCGCCGCCGTGCTCTGCGTGGAGTACCAACGCCAGATCCAGAAGTTTCGCTTCCAGGGGGGAGTACTTTCCGTCTTCTCTCAGCATGTAAAGGAAATTTTCCGCTGTGGAAAGTTTCGGAGAAGGGTTATGAATAAACAGATTCTTTCCCTGATGATAATGCCGGTAGGAAAGATAGGCGTAAACGGCAAGCATCGGGAAGGTTGCGATCATCTGCATACTTTGCCGAAGAACGTTTTCTACGGAGATGTCGTCCGGATTTTCGTCATAGGCGTAGAGGGCAAGTACGCAGCGGGAGAGAATGTTCATCATATCCTTTCCCGGAGCCTTCAGGATCATATCTCGGACGAAAGAAGGGGGAAGACTGCGGTATTGAGCCAATTCTTCTGTAAATCGTTCGAGATTCTCTTTATTCGGAAGTTCTGAAAAGAGCAGGAGATATACGGTCTCTTCAAATCCGAACCGTCCGTCGTTCTGAAAGCCGTCCACCAGATCCCGGATGTTGATGCCCCGATAATAGAGTTTTCCATGACAGGGAATCAAGGAGCCGTCTTCCGCCTTTTCTTTGGAAAGGATCGTTGAAATTTCGGTCAGTCCCGTAACGACGCCGTTTCCGTTCATATCCCGAAGGCCTCGGTTGACGTTGTGTTCCCGATACATTTCTGGGGTGATGTGGTGGTTGCGGTTGGAAAGATCTGCCATGTCCCGGATGTAATCGGTGATTTCAGAATAAGAATCTTTCATATTGGAGTCTCCTTTCTTTTATTTCAGTATATCGCTCGTAAATAGAAAAAATTTTATAATAGTGGTAAATTTTTGTAAAAAAGGCAATACACAAACGACGTGTATTGCCTTCATTTCAGGGGATTAGAGAATCTTTCCGTCTTTCATGAAAATGTATCCGAGTCCCATTTCCGGCAGATTTCCGTCTGCAAGCATTTTTAGATAAGCCCTTTGCAAGGACGTTTCTGCAGGGTATTGTTCTGTGGACTCGTCATATGGTTTCCCGAAAATTCTCCACCAATCTCCACGGTTCTGGTCTTTGACAGATTCAGCAACGTCGAACAGATCTGCAAATTTTCGAATCCCGGATTCAGGCAGGAGATAATCTTTATGGTTTTCAGCCAAAAGCCAAGAATGACAACGGAATTTTACAATCCCATCGGGGAATCGGTCTGCGTAAAATTCTGCCGCCATGCGAAAAGATTCCATGCAATCTTCAATATTTAACTTCCCGGAAGAAGGAATGTGTGCGGTGATGACCCAATCTCCGTATCCTAATTTGATTCCGTTTTTCTCATAGGTTTCGGTGGATGGATCGTCTTCAAATTCAAGCCTGCCCAAAGTGAATCGGGATAATTCAAAAAACCGGGGAAACCAAGAAGCGACGAAGGTCCCCCATATGCCGTGGGCTTTTTTACATTCCAAAAGTTTGTATTTTAGATCAAGCATACTGTCGTGATATATCTTAAAAGGAATTCCCGCTTGATCGTATAATTCCCGACAATGTTTTGCCAGGCATATAAAAAACAACAGGTCTAACGCGTAGCGATGAATCCCCGTCCTTTCGGCAATCGTTTCCGTAACATTCAGCGCCTTTGCGTAGTTGAAGGACGCGTCGTCGTTTTCGTACAGATCGACGTAAGCCTTAAAAAGAGGGTAATATTCCGTGTTTTTTAACGCCGTAAAATCCGTCAACAAGGAATCGATCGCTTCCTTCGGATAATCGTATTCGGTGCAAAAGGATTTGATTTCTGCTTTCATTGATGGTTTCCTTCCTCGGTTTTTTGAATTAAATCACTGCAATCGGCGGGGGAAAGCGCCCGGGAGACGATCCGCGCCCGAACCGGGTGATTTTTATTGATCTTCCTTAAAATGAGGTAGTAAATTGCCGTCAAGGGAATTGCCGTGAGGGCGAGCCACGGATAGACCGTATAAAGGAAATAGGACAAAAACAGAATCCCGATGGGGGTTAAAAACAAATAGGAAAGGATCAACGGCGCCGTCTTATCCTCGTTGGTTTCTACCACCACGTAATCCCCCGCCTCTGCGTCGATATCGTTGTAGGCGCAGATCTCCACGTCCTTTTTGTTGCAAATCCCGGAGTTGGCACAATGCTCGCAGGATTCCGGTCGGGAAGATCGGACGAAGGCAAAGGGTTTTTTGATTTTTATAACTTGACCGGTAATTCTCATGCTTCTTTCCCCTGAATGATCTGCTCTGCGACGCGGATTCCGTCCACCGCAGAGGACATGATGCCCCCGGCGTATCCGGCACCCTCTCCGCAGGGATAAAGCCCCCGGCCGCCGACCGCCTGCAGCGTGTCCGGATTGCGTAAAATCCGCAACGGAGCCGAGGTTCTGGTTTCGGGAGCCGTCAGAATCGCCGGCTCATTTCCTAAAATACGGTCTTGGAATTTTGAAAATCCCTCCCGCAGTCTGGCGGATACGTCGGCAGGGAACAATTCGTTGATGTCAAAGGGAACGACGCCGGGTAAAAACGTGGGGTTGATCCCATCAAGCCGATCGGGTGTTTCTTGGTTTAAGAACGCTTTTTCCGTCGTTGCAGGCCCCATGCCTTGCGCAACGGCAAAGGCGGCGGTTTCAATGGTTTTTTGCAGATCCAATCCTTCTTGGACGGTTGCGGGGCGAACCGACGCCAGAATGGCGGCGTTTGCATTTTCCCCGTCCCGTGCGTAACGGCTCATGCCGTTGGTGGTCAACTGTCCGGGCAGGGAAGAGGCGTTGACCACTTGCCCGCCGGGGCACATACAAAAGGAATATACCGCCTCCGAGGCCGCTTTGTCCGTCACGTGACTGAACAGATAATCTGCCGCCCCAAGGGAGGGGGTTCCGTTATATTTTCCGTAAATTTTAGCGTTTAACGCCTCTTGGCTGTGTTCCACGCGAAAGCCCACCGAAAAGGGCTTTGCTTCGATGGAAAGGGGCTTGGATAACATCATCTCGTAGGTGTCTCTTGCTCCGTTTCCCACGGCAATTACGGCAACGTCGGTGTCAAACCGTTCTCCGTTCAGCCAAATTGCCTGCAATTCTCCGTTTTCGATGGTAAGGTCGGTTAATTTTGTGTTGAAGCGGATTTCCCCGCCCAAAGCCAAAATTTCTTCCCGAAGGGCTTTTACCACGTTTCGCAAGCGGTCGGTTCCGATATGGGGCTTTGCCAACGTCAAAATCTCCTCCGGTGCGCCGAAGGAAACGAAGGTCTCCAGGATTTTACGGCATCTTGGGTCGTTGATTCTGGTGGTTAGTTTTCCGTCGGAAAAGGTTCCCGCACCGCCCTCACCGAATTGTACGTTGCTTTCGGGGTTCAGTACTCCGCCGTTCCAAAACTGCTCAACGGCGTGAATCCGTTGCTCCAGGGGTTGTCCACGCTCCACCACGATGGGGTGATGACCGCATTTTGCCAAAAGCCACGCGCAGAACATCCCCGCAGGACCAAAACCCACCACCGGAATGGTTTTGGGGGTTGAGACCTGCCCCGGAAATTCATAGTTTGGGAAGGGGCGCAAGCGACCGTCCTTTCGTTCCGTGTTAACCGCAACGGTATAAACGAAGGAAAAACGGTCTTTTCTCGTGTCTAAAGAGCGTCGGTAGATAAACGCCGGGGTCGATGCGGGCAACCGCAATTCTTTTTTTGCCTTTGCCAAGGCGTCCTGTGCGGGGCGATCCACCGGGATGCGAACGTCGTTGAAGAGCTGATAACTCATTGAATATTCACTTTCGCAGAATAGCTTCCCACAACGTCAAAGGCAATTTCGGAAACGGAAGCCGTCGGAGTAATGATCAGGGGATACGTGCCGTCATCGTTTTGCGCGGACACGTCAATCTGACACTTCAGCGTTTCGGTGCTCAGCTTGCGGATTTCATCGTATTTTCCACGGATTCTAACCGTGATTTTGCCCGAATCAATCCGTGCCACCTTTCCGGTAGGAACGTTGATGCAGGTAATACTTGCGGTGTTAAAGGTTAAGGTCTTCGTCGTAACGTTCTTATCCAGAGACACCGTTGCCGTCACTTCCTCCGTGTCAAAGGTGACGCCTTCAATTTGCGGCAAGGGAATGGTAACCGTACCGCTTTTCGTGATTTTGGAGGTATCGATCGTTCCGACGGTCAATTCGTTCAATCCGGACAGAATATTTTCAGCCCCCGTGGCTTTGATTTTTTGCGTATCAAGGGTTATGACGAAGAGGGAATCCTCGTTGTAACAACCGTGGGGATTCGTAATTTCAACGGTAGGCGTAAGGGTTTTCCGGTAATAAATATTCAATAACGCCTCTACCGACGCGTTGGAGAGGGTAAGATAGCGGCGATCCACGTTTTCTCCCGATTCCGTAACGAGGGAAACGTCAAAGGCTCCGGTAATATTCTCCTTTGCGTTGGTCAAGGGAACGGTAATATAGGCCTTGCTGATGGTTTCCAGGGTTTTTGCAGGGCCTGTCACGGTAATGGTTTCGGGGGAGATTGCCTGTCCGTCCACCTCGTATCCGGCAGGTAACGAGCCGGACGCCAGCAGCTGAACCGGAATTTCCCGCGTACCCTCCGCGGCAAATTCGATGGTGAAATTTTTCGGATAAACGTCAGTAACCGTAACGTGCTTGTTTCCGGTAGAAACGGAGACGTTAATGTTATACGTTCCCTCCGAAATTACCGCGTCCATGTTCAGGGTTGCCTTGATGTCTTCCTTGGAGACGTTGATCAATTCCGAGCGCGATCCGGAAACGGTCACGCTGACCGTCAGATTCGGATCGGTCATCAGATACATATAACCGTTGCGGTCGGGCACGGAGCCCTCAAACGCCAGATCAACCTCCACCTTGTCAAAGACGGCTTCGTTGACCGGGTTGACGATGTAAAGGATATAGGTCCATACGAACAGAGCGAGAAATACCGAAAGGATCTTCAGAAAATTGTTGTTGTGGAGCAGATTTCCCAAAAAAGCTCCGATGCTTTTTTTCTTAGTCATTGTTTTTGCTCCATCCTTTCCAGAAGTTGGAAAACGGCTCTTTTTTCTTTTTTTCGTCGGTTCCCAGCTCTTTGATTAACAGGGCTTCCAGCGCATCGGGGGTGAGACGGCGCTGCAGGTTTCCTTCCAACGCAACGGAGATGATCCCGGTTTCCTCCGAAACCAAAATAACCACCGAGTCGGAAATTTCGCTGACACCGATTCCCGCACGATGCCGCGTCCCAAGCTCGCTGTCAAATTTCCGCGTCGTAAGGGGCAAGAAGCATCCTGCGGCAATAATTCTTCCGTCCCGGATGATCATCGCACCGTCGTGCAGGGGCGCTTTGGGATAAAAGATGTTCATGATAACGTCGGAAACGACGGCGGCATCCACCTTCGTTCCGGTATTGATGACCTCCCCCAGACGGGTTGTCCGTTCAATTACGATCAACGCGCCGGTCTTGGTTGCGGACATATTGGATACGGCATCGACGATATGGGCAACGTTTTCCGATATTTCTGCGTTAGTCTGCTTTTTATCCGTTGTAAAGAAAGGGAGCGCTTTTCCGTTTCCACTGCGTCCGATCCGTTCCAACAGAGTGCGTAATTCCGGCTGAAACACGATCAGAACCGCAAGAATACCGAATTCCAGGGTGCTGTTTAGGATGTACGACGTTGCCTGTAAGTTAAATCCTTGCGCCAACTGAAACAGGATAACGATCAGCACGATTCCTTTCATCAGCTGTGCCGCCCGGGTGTCCCGAATGAATTTTAAGACGTAATAAATAAGAATTGCCACGATGGCAATATCCAAAACGTCCTGCCACATGAAATTTTTTATCGTCGTTACGATAAAGTCTCCGATGCTCTGAAAAAACTGAAGCACGCTGCCCACTCCTTTTTTCGTCCGTTCTTTTATAAAAACCCGGCTTTGCAGATCGCGAAGCCGCACGCGGTAATTAAAATATAAAGAATTCTTAATATATAAGTTTCTAAATCCATTTTACCAGCATTTCGCCAAAAAATCAATACTGTCCAAAATAATTTTAATATTTTTTCAAAATTTTTACACACTCGTAGGCATCTTTCTCGGTATTTTTGTATCCGAAGCTGATCCGGACCGATCCGGAACCAATGGTTTGCATCGTTTGATGCGCCAGCGCGGAACAATGATATCCCCCGCGGGTGCAAATGCCGAAGCGATTTAACCAATGGGCGATTTTCTCCGAATGATCCCGTTCATGGACGAGGGATACCGTTGCGACGGAATCTTCCGAATTTCCAAGGATTTTGAACCCCGGGATTTTCTTCATTTCCTCAATAAATAAATTCCGTAGCATGGCTTCGTGCGTTCGGATCGCTTCTCTGCGGCGATCCGTAAACAAAACCCCCTCGCGCAGTCCGGCAATTCCGGGGGTGTTCAGCGTTCCGCTTTCGTACCCCTCCGGGTAGGTGTTGGGCTGGATCTCCGATAAAGAATCCGACCCCGTTCCTCCTTCCAAAAGGGGTGTTATGTCCAGAGGCTTTGATAGAATTAACGCTCCCGTGCCTTGGGGACCGAGCAATCCCTTGTGCCCGGGAATACAGATAAAATCAATGGGATCTTCCCGTAAAAAATAGGTTTCCGTCCCCGCCGTCTGGGCGCCGTCCACCCCGAACAGAATTCCGCGATTACGGCAGATCTTTCCAATTTCCCGAATGGGCAAAATCCTCCCGGTGACGTTGGACGCATGGGTGCAGAACACGAGTCTCGTATTTGGACGAAGGGCACTGCGGAAATTGGCAACCGTTTCTTCGTCCGATTCTCCGGTGGTTGCAACGTCAAAGGTCACGATTCCCCGATTCCGTAAAGCAATCAACGGTCGGATTACGGAATTATGCTCCAAATCCGAAATAACGACGTGATCTCCCGGGTTTAAAATTCCTTTCAAAGCCCGGTTGATCGCGTCGGTGGTATTCATTGTAAAGATTACCGTTTCCGCTTCCGTTCCAAAGGAGTTTGCCAGGGCTTTCCGTGCAGAATAAATCGTTTGGGAGGCGTCCATCGCCATCCTGTGTCCGCTTCGCCCCGGATTTGCTCCGTTTTTAGAAAGCTGCTCGGCAACGGCACGGAGTACCGATGCCGGCTTTGGATGGGAAGACGCCGCGTTGTCAAGATATATCATAAATTTCCCCCGTTACCTTTACTCCGTTGTTTTTTAACAGGGTATAAGCGGTTTCAAATTGGGCGTAAGGAACCTTAACGCACCATCCGCATCCCGCAGTCGTTTCGGAAGACCGTTTGGTTGCGCCTGCCTTGATTCCATACCGTTTCAGAACGTCTTGCGCCTTTTGTGCGTAGGTGACAGACCGAACTCCGATACATTTTGTTCTCATGGGTTATCACTCTTTTAAACGAAAGTAGCCGAAGGGCTCATTTCATCTTATGAAGATAACCCGATTTTTGACAGTATATCATACCGGGCTTCGGACGAGCATATAGTTTCTCGAAAGGAGCTTTGATTATGGAACTTTTACTTCAAAATTCAGCGTTGTCCTGGTTGTGTCTGGTGGCGCTTTTTGCGTTTTGTGAGCTGTTTTTTATGCGGTATCGGATGATCTGGCTTTCCGTCGGCGCGACGGTCGGATTGATTACGTCTCTATGCCGCGGCGATCTGTGGCTTCAGATCGTCCTTGCGGTTTCGGTGTCCGCGGCGCTTTTATGGTTCAGCCGCAGCTGGGTAAAGCAGGTTCGGTGCGACGACGTATTGCAGGAAATGAATTCGGAACAAAAGGAAAACGAAGGGGATTTGCAAGGGTTCTCCAATCTGCAATTCGACGGATTGACCCGAAATTTTACGCCCAAAAGCGATTTTTCGACGATCGTGCCTTCGCAACCGGAAAATACGGATGAATCCGATACGGAAATGCCGCGTTCCATTTCGCTGTTTGAGTTTCAAACCGGTGATTTTACGTAAAAAAACTTTCCCTCGGAAGGAGACCAAGGGAAAGAAACAAAAATATTAAATTTACGTTATTTTTTCAACCTTAAAACAGAAAACTCATGTATTCGAACATCTCGACGTTACCTTCCAAGTCGCCCATAAATCCGATCCAGAAGGAAAAGAAATTGACGATGGAAAGAATGGAAAGGATCAATCCGGGAATTGCCATGCCTTTTCTCGTTTCCGATTTAAGTCCCTTTGCGGAGAAAATAATCCCCACGATGCCGGCGGGCAGACCGAGGCAGCAGCAGACCATAGAGCAGATCCCCAAAATCAAGCCGACGAGGGCGTGGGTATCCGCGGGATTTTTCGTTTCCGTCGGGTTTTGTTGAACGCTTGGTTCTTCCGGCGTCACGACCGTAGCCTCAGCCGCAACCGCTTCTGCCGGTTGTTCCGCTTCGATTTTCGTGCCGCAGTAAGAGCAGAAGGATTGACCTTCCTGTAATTCCGAGTTGCAAACGCTGCATTTCATGATAAGTACACTCCTTTAAGATATATTCCACACGGATATTATAGCACTTAATCCGCAGAAAGTCAATAGAATTTAAAAAATAAAACAGACAGATTTCGAATGAAACCTGTCTGTTTTGGTGACCCGTAGGAGAGTCGAACTCCTGTTACAGCCGTGAAAGGGCCGTGTCTTAACCACTTGACCAACGGGCCGTTTGGTAGCGGAAGCTGGATTTGAACCGGCGACCGTACGGGTATGAACCGTATGCTCTAGCC
>JAGAPC010000008.1 GCA_017623475.1 Clostridia bacterium
GAATTAGCTCATCTGGTAGAGCGCAACCTTGCCAAGGTCGAGGTAGCGGGTTCGAGCCCCGTATTCCGCTCCAAACGAAAATATCATGTTCCAACGAACATGATATTTTTCTTAAAAACGGTTTTTCGATAAAAACCGTCATCCGGCACCATAGCCAAGCGGTAAGGCAGAAGTCTGCAAAACTTCCATGCTCCGGTCCGAATCCGGATGGTGCCTCCAAAAAGAAAAGCAAGTCGAAAGACTTGCTTTTCTTTTTGGAAACTAAGTGTGCCTTGCGGCACGATAAGCACACCTTCGGTGCGTGAAGTTTGACTTCGTCAAAGGAAGCGCCTGCGGGCGTGGGCGGCACACTTAACTTCACTTTGCGGCATCGCCGCAAAACATCACTATGGCGTAAGCCATAACTTCACGTCGGCATAGCCGATGCTTCACTAAAATCAAAGGTTATTTAATAATTTGCATTTTGTGTTCGTGTCTGCAAGTACGCAACGTCATTCGCCTGCTTATGCCCAACGCCCCCCTCTTCCGTTTTAAGAAAACCGTAATGATTTCTTAATTGGTACTTTATTGACAATCCTGTCATTTTATGGTACAATATGATTACCATAAAAAGGGGAGGGGTTTGATGACAGTCTTTTTGACCGTACTGCGCTGGCTGGCTTTTGTGCTTTGCCTGTGCGGCTGGTTTTGCTTGACGGCGCATTTGACGAAGCTGAAATCATCGTTTATTCCGGTCGTGACGATCTGCACCCTCACCCTTGCCTTGTTTAACTGCGGAATGCTTCATTGGTTGCAGCCGGCGGCGTGGATTCTCTTTTTTGCTGGGATCGGGCTTTTGTTTTTTTACGTTGTTTTCGCCCTTTTCCGCCGATTTTCCTTTTCGTTTTTCCTTTCGCCCGGTATGGTTTTCTTTTTCATCGCTTCCGCCGTGTTTATCCCCATCCTTTGGGGCGTTCATTATTATCATTACGATAATTTTTCCCATTGGGGCACCGTGCTTTTCGAGATGCTCTATTTCAACGATTTCCCCACCCCGGAAACGATCGTGGTCTTTCGGGATTACGCCCCCGGAACGACGTCCTTTCTCTATTGGTTCTGCTCCGTCGTAGGGCAGTCCGAGGACGTTGCGTTGATGGGGCAGGCGTTGTTCTCCTGCGCCGCGTTGTCTCCGTTGTTTTTCCGGGTTCGCAAGGTTCGTTCCTTCCGCTTTTTCGCTTACGCCGTTTTGTCGCTGGTTCTCGTCAGCCTGTTGGTTTACGACGACGGTACGTTGCAGGTCTATAATCTTTTGGTCGATGCCTTGATCGGATTTCTTGCCGTTTCCGCTTGGTTTTTGCGGGAATCCTATCGGGATCGCCCCCTGCTTGCCTGGGCGTTTATGACCCCCATTTTGACCTTTTTGATTTTGGTCAAAAGCAACGCGGTGCTTTTGTTGGTTCTGTTTGCGTTGTTTCTGTTTTACGATTCCCGAAAAGCGTCACTTCCCGAATGGAAGCGCTGGGCGTTTTTGATTCCCTTTGCCGGCGCCGGGCTTTGGAATTATTTCTGGGGATGCTATCGGGAGATCACCTACGGCACGGATACCGATTCCTACGCCTTTCACGGCATCGTGGAGACGTTCCGGGAGCGTACCCCCGCCTTTTACGTGGATCTCGTAAAAACCTTTTGGGATAAGATCACCGATCTTTCCAAAATTTACGTGGTCTTCTTTGTGGTTTTGAATTTAATGGTCGTCGGGGCGCTCATGCTTCTTCGGTATCGGAAAAAGGACTGCCGCTATCTGTTCCGCACCTGGCTTGCCGCCAACGGCTTGATGGTCGGCTACTCCTTGGCGCTTTTGTTTATGTACGGCTTTATTATGGCGGTGGGTGAGGCGCAGGTCCTTGCCGCCTTTGAACGGTACATGATGACCCCCACGATCCTGTTTGCCGCCATTCTTGCCGAGGCGTTGATCTTTTCCTTTTACGATATTCTGGAGCGACGATCCTTCCCCGTCCGCTTTTTGCCCCTGTGTATTTCTTTGCTGCTCTTTGCTCTGATTTCCGATCAGGCGGTTCAGCTGGTACACCGCCCGGATTTCTCCTCAACGGAGCGCGGGCTCGTTATGGATACCCTGCAGCAGGCGGCGCAGATCATCCCCCGAAATTCCAAGGTCGCCATGTTCAACGGAGAACGGGGACGGCGGGATATGTACTACTATCTGATGATGTACGAGCTGAAAACCCGCGCCTGCTTCGATCTGGATTTCGGATATCCGGAATACGAAATCCCCGTTGACGTCAAAATGCTTCGGGATTACGATTATCTCATCATTTCCGCAAAGCATTACCGCATCGTTTCGGAGTTGATCCGTGCGGGCTACGACGTTCAATGGAAGAACGGCTGTTCGGTCTATCGGATCAAGCCGACGCAAAACGGCTCTTTGTATATTTACCCGGCAGATATGAATCAAAGCAGTTGAATAATCCCCTTGTTTTCGGTTTATTCCCGAAGATGAGGGGTTTTTTCTTGACAAAATTTTCATTTTGTGGTATGATAAAGAAAAAGAAGATATTCCACGTTCTTAATTTTGAAAAAAGCCGTAAAAATAGAGGAAAAACCGAATTCAATTATTTTTACCTTTCAAATAAAAAATAATATTTGCGCCTTATTTGATACGATTTCGGTTGAATTGTTCTATTCGGTGTGCTACAATAACGGTAGAAGGAAGTATTTTATGGTCTTGCGGGAATCCCACATCGCCGCGTCGGACGGCAATATTCTCATGAAGGTCTGCGAGCATTCCTTGTCCCCGGAGGAAAAGGATCTGTCCCTGCCCTCCCGGTCGGAGATCGAATTGGTTCGTATTCAATCGGGCTTCGGCACTTGCCTTTCGGACAAATCCGAGGCGGACGCCGTACCGGGGGATTTGTTCGTTTTCCCCGGTCACGCTGCCCATTCCTTTCGGGCAAAGGAGCCGGAATTCCGCTTTTTGCAGATTCGGTTCGACCCTCGGTTTCTTTGGGACGGATCGGAGGAGTCTTACGATTTCCGCTACGTCTCCTTTTTGCTTCGTCCTACCGCCGGCATTTCCGCCCGCCTGCCCAGGGCAAATCCCGTCAACGCCTCCGTCGGAAGTCTGATGGAACGGATCTCCGCCGCCGTGTCGGAGGAAGAGCCCTTTTCCGATCTGGAAGCACGGGCGCTGACCATGCAGGTTTTGACTCTTTTGCTCCGCCATTACGATTATCCCGACCGAACCCGCCTCGGCAGGGTGCGTACCGTTTCCGATGCGGAACGGGGGCTTCGGTACATCAACGCCAATTTTCGTGATCCGATCACGGTGGACGATGCGGCAAACGCCGCGGGGATGAGCAAAAGCTATTTTATGAAGGTATTTCGGGACGTCAACGGCATTTCTCCCTGGGAATACGTTTTGCTGAAGCGGGTTTCTTACGCCACGGCACTTTTGAAAAATACGCAAGTTTCCGTGCTGGATATTGCTATGCAGTGCGGATTCAATACAAAATCCAGCTTTAACCGCGCCTTCCGTCGGGTCATGAAAACCTCTCCGGCGCAGTATCGGACGGCGGTGTGGAAAAGCGAAGGATACGGAGGGAATTTATTGAAACAGTATCATCTTGCCGTCGATCTCGGCGCGTCCAGCGGCCGT
Organism: Clostridia bacterium; assembly: GCA_017623475.1. Taxonomy (GTDB): domain Bacteria; phylum Bacillota; class Clostridia; order Oscillospirales; family UBA644; genus RGIG995. Next base: position 3,653 of record JAGAPC010000008.1, read on the forward strand.
CTGATTTTAGGCGGTATGGAAAACGGAAAGATCGTTCTCGAGGAGGTTTACCGCTTTGAGAACAACGTGGTTCGACGGGACGGACATCTCTGCTGGGATTACGACCGTCTCTTCACCCAAATCGTCAACGGGCTTCGCCATTGTAAGGACATCGGAAAGATTCCTTCCACCATGGCGATCGACACCTGGGGGGTGGATTACGCCCTTTTGGACGAAAAGGACCGTCTGTTAGGGGAGACCTACGCCTATCGGGACAACCGCACCGTCGGGATTCCCGAAAAATTCTTTGAATTGATGCCCGAATCGGAGTTGTACGAGCGCACCGGCTGTCAGGCGCAGGCGATCAACACCCTGTTTCAGCTGTACGAAACCAAGCTGCGTGAGCCGGAAATCGCCGCCCGCACCAAGACCTTTTTGATGCTCCCCGAATATCTCAACTTCCTGTTGACCGGGGTGAAGATGAACGAATACACCAACTGCTCCACCACCAATATGCTCAACTGCACCACCGGAACGTGGGACGAAAAGATCTTGGATCTGATCGGATTTCCCAAGGAAGCCTTCGGCACGGTGCATCAGCCCTGCCGTGAGGTTGGGGTTCTGAAGGAGGAGATTGCGGAGAAGGTCGGATTTTCCTGCCGCGTGATTTTGGCGACCAGCCACGACACCGCCGCCGCCGTCCTTGCCGTTCCCACCACGAAGGAAAACGTGGTTTACATTTCCAGCGGTACCTGGTCGATCTTCGGTACGGAATTGGATCGCGCCATTACGTCCAAGGAGGGCTTTGACGCGGACTTTACCAACGAAGGATCTTGCGGAGGACGGATCCGTTATCTTCGGAACATCAACGGTATGTGGTTCGTTCAGTCGGTTCGTCGGGAATTGGATAAAAAATATTCCTTCGGTCAGCTTGCCGATATGGCGGCGGAAGCCAAGGACTTCCCCTCGGTGGTTGACGTCTGTGATCCCCGATTCCTTGCCCCAGAAAGCATGATTACCGAAATCAAGGAATACTGTCGGGATTCCGGTCAGCCCGTGCCTTCCACCGTCGGAGAGATTATGCAATCCATTTACGCCGGTCTTTCCGCCGCTTACGCAAAATATTTCCGCCTGCTTCAGCAGATCACCGGTCAGGCCCCCGATTGTATCAACATCGTCGGCGGCGGCAGTCGGGACGAATATCTGGACAACATGACCGCAAGGCTTTGCGGCGTTCCCGTCCTTGCCGGACCTACCGAATGTTCTTCCACCGGAAATATTTTGTCTCAGATGATCTGCGAAGGCGTCTTTACCGACATTACCTCTGCCCGTCAAGCCGTGGCAGACAGTTTTGAATTGAAAGAATATAAAGGAGAATAACATGAACCGTTACGAAAGCGCAAAGGAACAGTACCTTGCTCTCGGCATTGACCCCGAAAAAGCGTTGGAAGCCTTGAAAAATATCCCCGTCAGTATGCATTGTTGGCAGGGGGACGACGTGTTGGGCTTCGATACCCCCGACGCCGGTCTTTCCGGCGGAATTCAGACCACCGGCAATTACCCCGGACGTGCCCGCACCCCCGAGGAATTGATGGCAGACCTGGAAGAATCTTACAAGATGATTCCCGGTAAAAAGCGTCTGAATCTCCACGCCTGCTACGCCATTTTTGAAAAGGGAGAGCACGCCGACCGCGACGCGCTCGAACCCAAGCATTTCGCCAAATGGGTGGAATTTGCCAAAAAGCATAAGGTCGGCTTGGATTTCAACCCCACCTATTTCTCCCATCCTCTGGCGGCTGACGGCTTGACTCTGTCCCATCCCAACGAGGAGATCCGCAAATTCTGGATCCGTCACGGAATCGCCTGCCGCCGCATTGCCGCTTATTTCGCAAAAGAGCTGAACACCCATTGTCTGGTCAACGTCTGGATCCCCGACGGCTACAAAGACATCCCCGCCGACCGTCTCGGTCCTCGGATGCGGTTAAAGGACAGCCTGGATCAGATTTTTGAAGAAAAATTGGACGGCGTTATCGATTGCGTGGAAAGTAAGGTCTTCGGCATCGGCGTGGAATCCTACACCGTAGGCTCCGGAGAATTTTACGTCTCCTACGCCGCCTCCCATCCCGGCGTGTATTACCTGTTGGATAACGGTCACTTCCACCCCACGGAGGTGGTCAGCGATAAGATCCCCGCACTGTTGCCCTTCTTTGACAAGATCCCCCTGCACGTCTCCCGCCCCGTTCGTTGGGATTCCGACCACGTGGTGATTTTTGACGACGAGCTGAAGGAAATTGCCAAGGAGATCGTCCGCAACGACGCCACCGAAAAGGTTTTGATCGGTCTGGACTTCTTCGACGCCAGCATCAATCGGATCGCCGCCTGGGTGGTCGGAACGCGCAATATGCAAAAGGCGCTTCTGTTCGCTCTGCTTCAGCCCGATCTGAAGACGGCGCAGAACGAAGGAAACTTTACCGACGTTTTGGTTCGCTCCGAAGAAGCCAAAACCCTGCCCTTCGGCGATATTTGGGCAGAATACTGCCGCAGAAACAACGTTCCTGCCGGCGTGGAATGGCTCGATCAAGTCCGTGAATATGAAAAGAACGTTCTTTTGAAACGTGTTTAATAAATTGGAGGAAACAAATTATGGCTACGATTTTTGATACCGAAGTAATGCAAGGCTTTATCCGTCTCGGCAACGAGGGCTGGAAGCAAGGCTGGCACGAGCGCAACGGCGGAAACCTTACCTACCGCATGAAGGCGGAGGAGGTGGACGCTTGCCGCCCCTATTTCTATGCTCCCGGCGAATGGATCTCTCTGGGACTTACCGTTGCAAATTTGGGCGGAGAATATTTCCTGACCACCGGTACGGGCAAGTTTTTCCAAAACTTTACCGTTTCTCCGGAGCTTGCCATCGGAATTGCCGAAATCAACGAAGCGGGTGACGCATACCGTTTGGTTTGGGGCTTGAACGAGGGCAAGGACCGTCCCACCAGCGAATTCCCCAGCCATCTGATGAACCACTCGGTCAAGAAGGCGGCAAACCCCGATTACCGCACCATTTACCACTGCCATCCCATCGGCGTGATCGCCCTGACCTTCATTCTTCCCCTGGATAACAAGACCTTCTCCCGCGCCCTGTGGAGCACCATGACCGAATGTCCCATCATCTTCCCTCACGGGGTTGCGGTCATTGATTGGATGATGCCCGGTAGCCTGGAGGTGGCAAAGGTCACCAGCGAATACATGAAGGAATACGACGTTGCCATTTGGGCGCACCACGGCATTTTTGCCGCAAGCACCGATTTTGACAACACCTTCGGTCTGATGCACACGGTGGAAAAATCCGCCCAGATCTATCTGAACATCCTGCACACCGGAAAGCCCATCCTTCAGACCATCACCAAGGAACAGTTCCTTGCCATCGAAAAGGATTTTAAGATCACCCTGAACCACGATTTCCTGGATTAAAAGACGAAAATGCGAAAGCCCGGCACGGTTTTTTAACGGTGTCGGGTTTATTTTATAAAATTTTGTTTTTTATCTTGACATTGACCGGGAATTATGATATGATAAGGCTATCTTAAACGCGTTGAATTTTGGAGGTATCTATGCCCGAATTCCTTATCAAAGAAGACCGCTTTGAATTGGACGGAAAACCCCTGCAAATTATTTCCGGCTCGATCCATTATTTCCGTACCGTTCCCGAATATTGGCGCGACCGCTTGCTGAAGCTGAAGGCCTGCGGATTCAATACGGTGGAAACCTACGTGCCCTGGAATCTTCACGAGCCAAGGGAAGGTCAATTCAATTTCCAAGGGATTGCCGACGTGGAACGCTTTATTCAGACCGCCGCGGATCTCGGTCTTTTCGTGATCGTCCGCCCCAGCCAATTCATCTGTGCCGAATGGGAATTTGGCGGACTTCCGGCGTGGCTGTTGAAGGATCGCAATCTTTCCCTGCGCTGTGCCGACAAGGCTTACCTGGAAAAGGTGGACAATTATTTTAAGGTGCTGATTCCAAAGCTTGCCAAGTATCAATGCACCAACGGCGGTCCGATTCTTATGTGTCAGATCGAAAACGAATACGGCTCTTACGGAAACGATAAGGAATATTTGTTGTTCCTGGAACGGAAAATGCGGGAATACGGCTTGAATATCCCCCTCTTTACCTCCGACGGAGATGCCCATTATTATCTCCGCGGCGGAACGCTCCCCCATATTTTCAAAACCGCAAATTTCGGATCCCGCCCCAAGGAGCGCTTTGAAAATCTCCAATCCTTCCCCGGATTTTTCGGACCTCCCATGTGCTCCGAATATTGGAACGGCTGGTTCGACCATTGGGGCGAGGAGCATCACACCCGTGAGCCGGAAGAAGCCGTGGCTTGCTTCAAGGAAATGCTGGAGATGGGCGCGTCGGTCAATTTTTATATGTTCCACGGCGGAACCAATTTCGGCTTTTACGGCGGTGCGAATTGCGGCGGAGAGCGCGGCTACGCTCCCATGGTCACCAGCTACGATTACTGCGCCCCTCTGACCGAAGAAGGGAACACCACCAAAAAATACGATCTTTTGCGGGAGTTGCTGCAGGATTACCGCGCCGACACCGACGACTACGGCGTATTCCCCCCTGCCCCCACCGCCGCATACGGCAGGGTTGCGTTGACCGAATCGGTCCCCTTGCGCCTGTCTGCCCCTCGCTTGGCAGAAATGCAGACCTCCCGCCCGATTCTCCCCATGGAGCAGTACGGACAAGCGGCAGGGGCTGTTTTGTACCGAACCCACGTCCCGGGACCGAATCCTTCTACGAAATTGCAGATTCGTGATATTCACGACCGTGCGCACGTTTTTATTAACGGAACGCGCATCGCCACCATCTACCGTAACGACGAGAGCTACGATATCGAAGACGTCTGCTTCCCCGACGCCGACAATCTCCTTGAAATTATCGTGGAAAATATGGGCAGAGTCAATTTCGGCCCCTATCTTCACGACGAAAAGGGGATCACCGATTCGGTCTGTCTCTGTCCTCCCCACCAACACCTGTTCGGCTGGGAGGTGTTCCCCATGGAATTGGACGATCTTTCTTCGTTGGTATATTCCGACGCCGCGCCCACGGAATACCCCGCCTTTTTCCGCGGAAGCCTGGAAATCCCCGAAGCCCCCAAGGATACCTATTTGCGTCTGATCGGCTTGGAGCACGGCTCCGTTTGGATCAACGGGTTTAACCTGGGGCGGTATTGGAATTCAAAGGGGCCCCAAAAGACCTTGTACGTTCCGGCGCCCGTACTGAAGCAGGGCAAAAACGAAATCGTGGTTCTGGAGTATGATTCCGTAACCACCCCCGAGGTTTCCTTTGAGGCAAAGCACGATATCGGTTAAAATCCCATGACACCCCGAACGTTCGGGGTGTCAAATTTTGAACCTTTTTTGAACTATTTCTTTCGAGATTCTTAACCTATTGCATTTTTTTCCAAGGTGTAGTAAAATATATCTGTAAATATATTGCAGTAAGGAAGAACGCGCCATGATTAACAGAAGTATCAAAGAATTAGTCGGTTACGCCGTCGGAAAGGGTCTGATCCAGCCCTGCGATACGGTCTGGGCAACCAACCGTATTTTGGAAGTGATGCAGTTGAACGAATACGTTGACGTGGAATTGACCGACGAGCCCCAGCGCCTGGAAAAAATCTTAAAGGCGTTGATCGACGATGCCGCCGCCCGGGGAATTATCGACGGAGAAAGCATCGTGCAGCGGGATTTGTTTGATACCAAGCTGATGGGTGCGGTCACCCCTCCGCCCTCCCAGGTAATTGCCAAATTCCAAGCGGACTACGCCGTTTCCCCCAAAACCGCCACGGATAATTATTACCGCTTCAGCGGAGATACGGATTACATCCGCCGTTATCGGATTTCCAAGGATCTGAAATGGGTTACCCATACGGAATACGGCGATCTGGATATTACGGTTAACCTTTCCAAGCCGGAAAAGGATCCCAAAGCCATCGCCGCCGCAAAGAAAGCCCCCCAATCCTCC